>NZ_JAGHRP010000004.1:0-465512 GCF_017743755.1 Shimia sp. R9_3
CCCTTGATCGGCGGACGCCGCGCGAGGCATATTGGTACGGCTTGGAAGAGCAAAAAGCAGCATGAAACCTAAACCCGATACACCTTAGAAACGCTGCAAAACTGTCCAAAAAGATGGGACCACTTCAATCCGCTTTGCGGTCATTCGCTGCGATTGCAAAATCGAGCCAGTGGCGAACTGGGTGTCTGCGTGACCATGGTACCTTTGCTTAATTTGAAAAGGCCGGCAATTTTGCACGCTAACTACCAGTTGCAAGGAACCGTGCTACGAACTTAATCGCGTCGTTAGCTTTAAGCATTAAGTCTGTGGCAGTGTTGACGCGGTCAACCGTTTCCCAGTTGTTCTCTGGGCGGCGAGGTATTGCGCCACGACGCGACACCCTTGAGACGCCATTTGAAAAAGACAAACTACTGATGGCTGTATGTATGGCTTCTAGCTTGTTCTTTTCATCACTGAGTTTTTCAGCGAGAGATTTCGCAGATTGCCTATCTAACGAACCAAATTCTTCTTCGCGAAGATTATCAATCCGTTTTTGAAGGCTAAAAATCTTTGGCCAGCGATTGTCCAACTTTGCAGCAGGAAAGTCCGACAAAAAGCTTTGCATGACAACCGACTTCTGTTCCTCGTTCAACTCACTTGACGATAATGCTGACAATATTGGTAAGGCCTTATCAACTGACGAGGCATACTTTGTCACGATACCATGAGCGGCTTTCTCGATCTTCTTAAGCTTAGCTTCTGCTTCGCCCGCATGCCCCTTGCTCGCCTTGATCCGCTGTAAAATCTCGGGTGCTTCAAAGTCTCTTAGCAACAAATCTCGTTCGACACGCTCGATTAAATCGGCCACTTTTTCTAGCCACTTAATCAGGTGTTCTTCGGTCGGCTGCGCGGGGCACTTTGTGACGTTGAAGGTGTGCACCCCCTTCACCAAAGTTATCAAGCAGGGCAACTCAGATCGCGAAATTCCGTAAAGTTCCATGAAGTCCGGCACCATTCGTGCCGTGCTTTGAGCGAGAGCTTTGCTGGCATCTCTGTAGTATTCTTTGTCTGACAGTTGATCGCCGTTCCGCCACCTCTCCATGTTGAACTCTGAGATAAATTCTCTCGCGACAAGAGTTTCGGCTTGGGGTCGTTTATATACGCCATTGATAATGTTCTCCCTCCCGCCTGGCTGACCGACCGAAGAAGCTGCGCGAAGGCCGTCTGCACAGAGCAGAAAACCCGTTTTTCGACCTATGATTCCATCAACGTGCGAAGCCTGTTCGATCAGCCAACTAAGCATTTCTACGTCCTCTCTGGACGTTCCCAAAAAGATGCTCAGTACAATCTCGTCGGTTTTCTCAGTTATGAACCAATTGTGGATGTCTTCTGCCGTTCCTTCCTTAATGATCATACAAGCTCTCCATTAAAGGTATTCCCGTCCAACAAAGCCCCTCAGGTGGACCGTCTGTCATGCTTTTTAACCTGCTTTGACATTTCGGACACTAGTGCACATATCAGCATGAATAACAAAGGGCTCGGTACCGACATTCTCTGCGTTCTATACAGATGTCAGCAGCGCAAACATAACCTCCGGTTAACCAAACCTTAACGCGCGTAAGTGTATAATTTCATTGTGCCTTTTGAAGACAAATACAATGAAACACGACTAGCGGAACGTTTTGCAAGAGAAGCGCGGGACTTTAGCGACCTACAGAACGAGATAGCTGGCCGCGATGTAGGCAGGATTGGACGTTTCTTGTCTGACGGCGTGAAGAACGCTGATCCTTCGGGCAAGGCGAGACAAGAACACGCCGAGACGCTGACGCGCCTGCAACTGGTGCTTCTGAACGATCCGGCCTATGCCGCACTCTATGATGAAACAGCCCAAGCCTTGAACGATGCTCAGAGCCGCCTAGACAGACTGCTAGAACGCGTCGCCACGGAAATAGAGAGCGGCAAAAACGCACTTATGGAAGCCTTAGATCAAGCTGCCAATCTTCCAGATGGCACCAAAGTATTCAGAGACAAGAACGGTGATGCGCGCACACGTGACGGTTCTCTTGCCTCAGACGAGCTAGTCGAAACCATTGTATGGCGGGGGAATGAGCCGAGCTATGAAGATATCCAAGAACAGATCGAACGCCTCGCACGTCTGCGTGCGATAGAAGCAAAAATCCATTCTGGTCAGGCAGAAATAGGTGATTTGCAAATCGCTCTTGGCAACGCAAACGATGTTAAATCTCCCGATGAACTGCACGACACGCAAAAACGTGCTGAAGACATTGTAGACGACGTGGAAAGCAGTTTTGCTGCTGAGCTAGAGCGAGATCACATAGCCCCTGAAACAGAAAGACCTAACGTTGAAACTTCATCTACAATAGCCGTTCCAGAGCTTTAGAAGTCTCCGCATTCTTTTTCAACAACTGCCAGAATGACCGCCTGTGGGTGGTAGTTTGACAGTCCCTTCATTACTTCACGAATCTGAGCAGACCGAGCAGACTGGCTGTCGTTGCCGCCTCCATGCCAAGCGTCGATACATCTGGCTATATGCTCTTTTCCTTCAACTTGCGTCGCAACAATCCCGATCATCGTTACAGAGGATTGAAAATATCCGTCCTGCTGCTTTTCGCTCCACTCCAACACGTCGGCACTTGTGAAGCCGTCCGCCAGGGAAGGCTGTGGAAGAAATGCAAGAAGACCAATAAAAATATTTGAAATCAGTGTTTTGCGGGTGATCATATACGAAGGATTTTGAACACCTATACTTTAAAGAGGCATATGAAAACAGTATATTCCAGAACGTATGGAAACCGAGGCTTTCACCGATTGCATCCACATTCAATCGCGCTTAGCGCCGCCTGTTCAGAAAGGTTCGTTTTTGATCAGGAGGTCGCATGAGCATCTGGCCACACATAGCAACGACAGGGCGACTTATCGGGTACGCGCGCGTTTCCACCAAGGACCAAAGGCTGCGAATGCAGCTTGATGCGCTAAACGGTGTGAATTGCGATCTTATCTATAAAGACCACGGCGTTTCCGGCGCGAAAGCCAGCCGAAGTGGCCTGGACGCCATGCTGGCAGAATTGCACGAAGGCGATACTGTGGTCGTATTCAAGCTCGACCGCTTGGGCCGTTCAGTTCTGCATCTTGCAGACCTGCTGGTACGATTTCAAAACGAGGGTATCCACTTTTGCTCCATCAGCGAAGGCATCAACACCACGACACCTGGAGGTAAACTCGTCTTCCACCTGTTCAGCGCTTTCGCCGAGTTCCAACGCGACATTATCGCAGAGAACACGCGGGCAGGGCTCGATGCCGCTCGAAAGCGAGGGGCAAAGCTTGGTAGGCCACCTGCGATTGATATCGGTGTCGTTTTGGAAGCTCACCGCACGATCCAACAAGAAGGCTTGACGATCTCCGGTGCCGCACGGCTATTGGAGGTGGACCGGAGCACTCTTTCTCGACATCTCAACAATACACGAACGCTCAGTTTTTGATTAAAAACTCTTGATAGCAGCCAATCTATGTTTCAAGGGTTTAGGTCGCATGAGTCTGAGAACGTATTTGTAAAGGTGCAGCCGAGGAATTGATCGCCATATGCCCAGACGACTGTGCCAATGAGTGTCAGCGCCAGGCTAAATTTTGCTGCTTTCCTTTCCGCAAATTCCATTGGCAAACCAAGAATATTCTGGACCGATTTCTTGAGGTTGTCTCTGGTAGTATTATTGCCAACCTGCTCCCATCTAGCACGAATCGTACGAACTTCGCGCGCGGCATTCATTGTCGATAGGAGCCCAGCGATTACTACTATTGCTCCTGCCCGTGGAAACTCCGAAGGTTGTCCAGTTTCTACAGATCGCAAAACCCCAAGAACTAGCAACGCAGAGGAGAATACCAACAGACCAATATTGTATCTATCGACAAACCAAGTCGATCCGATCATCCGATAAGCCAAGTGTCTCTTTATCGAACGAACTGGGAAACGGATTGCCTCACCGTCTGCGGGGGGAAAGCCAATACTTGAGACATGTCGAAGAAACATGAAATGCTCTAAAATTTTGTAGATGCAAAAAACCAGGCAGGCCAACAAGAAAATGTAAATAGCACCAAGTCGATGTCCAATTGCATCCCAAAATAATTCTTGCAACAATATTTAGTCCTTGAGTAAGTTCATTCTTCTTGCGGCAAAGTCTAGGCAGCCATCCGCTCTACGAGCATTCAAATCGACGTGCCGAATAGCAATAAGCGTCCCGGTTCGTTTTGATAAATTTAGCATGAAGGTAGCTCTCAAACCAAGTGTTTCAATGAAGTGGAAGGCAGAAACCTCCTTCATGTTAATGAACTCGGTCGGTATTCCTGACCTTTCGCATTCAACATCCGAAGCTTTTCGAAAATTTTGATACTCTATCTTTCCTTCCGACCTCTTTATAAGTCGCCAAATGGACTGAAATTTTAACAGCGAATTTCGAGCTAGAGGATCATTATCAGTTTCACTATCCATCGCTTCTATCACATCGTGCATTATCGAATCGATGTCAGATTTACTAACCTCCTCGTGTTCGTTGAATACGGAAATAATGGTCGATTTCGCAATCAAAGAAAGTATCCAATAAAACAAAAAGACAGCAACTTGAGCCTAGGTCGGCTCGTCAAGTTTCTGAAGGGCTTTAGCTATTCCATTAGCAGCAACTGACTTACTCGTTCCAGCAGGAACAGACACAGCATCAAGATCATCCCAATCAAAGTTCATCTTTTGGTTCTGCATAGGCATAGTCACCTCACTTTTTGTGGGTTTCGCACCAAATTTAAACAATTTCATAAGTGACTCCAGCATTTTCGATTTTACTATTACATGAATTTGACAAAAGGTCAATAGAGTGTACCTATTTGTTCAGCCTAGCAATAAAAGTAATGTCAATTTGGTCTGCGCGTAACGCGCGATATGTGCTCTGGATGGTCCAAAGCCTGATGTGCGAGATGTGCTTTGAAGGGGCCAAAAACTGAACTGAATCGATCGTACGCAAGATGTGTGCGTGGTAGTACCACTCACATCTTGGCAAGGGGGCCCGCTCCAGAACTAACGTCCTTGCGCGCCCCCGTTGCATCCCCCCGGCCTATGGCTCCGATCAGGGCATTGAACCCTTGCCGTAGCCAGTAGAACGTGTGGCCGTTCAATCACCACCATGTCATGGAGACCAACCCTTCGCGGTTTGGATGCGCGCCACTTCATGGAGACGATTTCATCGAGACCAGGAAGGAAGCACTTCGTAGCTGCCCTTACCTTGGAACCTTCCCATCGAGCCAAGGTGCTATCGCGCCCCCTGACAACCCACTCTTTGGACTTGGAGACGTGCCTCTCCACCAACACCGAACCAAACACGAACTGTAGGTTGCTCGACCACCGACATCTACCCACGATATTGCGACCCTCTCCTGTGGATAGAAGCACATTCCGAAAATTTAGAGATGAACACGCTGTATGTGCCTGCTACGATTGGTTAAAACGAGCGGAAAACAAGTCGAGAGGCAGAGCGTGTCACGTTTAACCGATCTATTAGAACTGGCGAAAGCCAAAGACGTCGATCTCGGGTGTGATGAATCGGACTATATCTTATGACTGACGAGCCGATAGAGGTAGTCGCAAAGATCGCCCAGAATTGCATCCAGAACGTTCCCGCTATTGTGCTCGGCAGCGGCGCGTCAATTCCCCATCAAATTCGAGGGATGGGGCCGCTTGCAAAGCATTTGATTGAACACGTCGATCCAGTTGGAGACGAAGAAATCGACGCGTGGACCTTAATCCGAACTGCACTTGCGAACGGCGACGGGCTCGAAGAAGCACTCCTAGGAACGGCTGCCCCAGCTTCTTTGGTGAAAAAAATAGTACACCAAACATGGACGGCGATAGCGCTTGATGATCTCGCTGTATTACAACGTGCCACCACCGCAGCAGAGGCATTCCCGCTATCGGATATGATCCAAGGGTTGTTCAAGAGCACGGCCAGCACCGTGCATATCGTTACGCCAAACTATGACCGGGTCGCCGAGTACGCCAGCGATGTAGCTGATGTCGTTCACATTAACGGCTTTGTCCCTGGTTTGATCCGTCGCAGAGAAGGCGCAGACACAATTTTGATCCGGCGAGGCAACTATCCAGCAAGGACAGTTCGCATCTGGAAAGTTCATGGGTCTTTGGACTGGTTTGAAGACCAGCATGGGGCTGTGTTGTCCCTTCCTCTTTCAGGCAGCATACCTGACGGCCTTCGACCACTCATAGTCACTCCCGGTGTTAGCAAGTATGAACGCACCCACGACGAACCCTTTAGGTCTGCGCTTCAAGGCGCAGACACGGCACTCAGCGCTGCCTCGGCTTTTCTATGTGTAGGCTATGGTTTTCGGGATGCGCATATCCAACCCAAGTTGGTCGAACGTTGCCGCCAGAAAAACGTACCCATCGTGATCCTCGCAAGAACGCTCACTGACGAAGCCAAGCAGTTCCTCCAGAACAGTGCGGGCAGAGCGTATTTGGCCATGGAACACCATGACGAAGGAACGTGTGCATATTCACCGGATTTCCCTAAGGGAATTACAATACCAGGGCACAGTCTTTGGTCCTTTGACCAGTTTAACAAACTCGTGTTGTGAGGATTTAGATGACTATATTCGATTACAAAGACAATGAAGCTCTTGGCAGAATTATCGCTGTTGACAGCGCAGTTGTCGTTGTCCGTGTCGATGAGTTGGAGCGTCTTAAACGTATTCAAGTCAATCGCCTTGTCGCACTTCAAAGCAGTAAGGCGGGGCAGCATCTCGTCGGGGTAGTTTCTCGCATAACAAGAAAAGCTCCGGACGGCACCGTTGAGGCAGAGCCAGAAGACGCCGAAGTCATTGAGCTCCCAGAAAACAATCTCGTTCGCATCTCTTTAATTGGCACGCTCATTGACCATATCGGCACCGCAAAGAACGTCTTCCGCCGAACCTTAGAAACTGTGCCCGAAATTGATGCCAACTGCTTCGCTTTGGAAGGGGAGCGCCTAACAAACTTCATGCAGGTGATCTCGAACGTCATCGGCGACGGTCCTCAACTGGAGATCGGCAAATACACGCTCGACGAAGACGCCACAGCCTACCTCAACGGTAACCGGTTGTTTCAGCGACATGCGATTGTTGTCGGAAGTACAGGTTCGGGAAAATCCTGGACGACGGCGCGATTGTTAGACCAAGTCGCAGCTCTGAAGCAAGCCAATGCAATCCTGTTCGATATACACGGTGAATACAAGACGTTGGTTGGAGAGGAATTCAGGCATTTCAGAATAGCCGGACCTGGAGATTTGGATGGGGGCGACGCTCTGAGTGACGGTGTTTTATACCTGCCATACTGGCTCCTTGGGTACGAGCCGATGGTGTCCTTATTTGTTGAACGATCTGATCAAAATGCACCCAATCAAGCGATGGTTATGGCGCGCTGTATCACGGATGCTAAACGTGCCTATCTCGAAGGTGGCGGACACACAGACATTCTTGAGAATTTTACGGTCGACAGCCCTGTGCCGTTCGACATCAATTCTGTGGTCGACGAGTTGGAAAGGTTAGACAAGGAACGCGTTGAGGGGGCCAAAGCTGGAACCACTAAAGCGGGTGACTTTAACGGCAAGCTGAGCCGACTGATAGCTCGGTTCGCTTCCAAGCGCCTTGATCGTCGTCTTGGTTTCTTGTTCCAGCCTCACGCCGAATGCATGGAAATGGATTGGCTTGTGCATGTTGCGCACAACCTCATTGGTGGGCGAGGTTCTCAAGAGGACGGAAATGGCGGAATTAAGATCGTCGATTTCTCAGAGGTTCCATCCGACATCCTGCCGCTAATGGTGAGCCTACTGGCAAAGTTGATATTCACAGTGATGCAGTGGACAGATATCGAAAAAAGGCACCCCGTCGCGCTCTTTTGTGACGAAGCTCATCTTTATATTCCAGAGCGGCCCAGCAGTGAATCCGTAGACGATATTTCTGTTGGAATTTTTGAAAGAATTGCGAAAGAAGGTCGAAAATATGGCGTGGGGCTAGTCGTAATTAGCCAGCGTCCTTCTGAGGTTAATCGCACAGTACTTAGCCAGTGCAACAACGTTGTCGCGATGCGTCTTACCAATGGCGAAGATCAGGCTGTCATCAGGCGATTGTTACCCGATAGTCTCGGCGGTTTTGGTGACTTGCTACCTGTATTGGACGTCGGTGAAGCACTGGTTGTAGGCGATGCCAGTTTGCTTCCAACGCGTGTGCGTGTGGCCGAACCAAAGTACAAGCCTGACAGTGCGACCGTTCAATTCTGGGATCGATGGAGTGAAGACGATCCTGTCTCTGACACGGAAAAAGCTGTTGAATCCTGGCGAAAACAGAGCGTTCAATAGTCTTTTTCGGCGTAATACTGACGCGAGAGGTCTCGGACATGCAGCATCCATTTCATGCGTGGCCTCAGACCTACTGCGAGCGGCTTATACTGTCTCTTTTGGTTTAGGACCTTGCTAGCGCACGGACTTCAGTCCGTGATCAAAGTCGAGGATAGAGATGAAGTTGCCGCAAAAAGTGGCCCCCAAAAATATGAGGAATTTGTGCAATCTGATCAATGTGGTAGCATCCTGCTATGACTGAACCGCAATTGCCACAGACTGCGCCAGAGGTATTTTTCCAGCTCTTGCGCATAAACGAGGAACGTAAAGCTCGTGAAAAGGATGAGGTTGCGTCGGAAATTGGAACTGCAGCACTCCCATTGCCCGACGACTTACTAGCCAAAGTGTTGGGCTTATTCCCGGCCACTGCTAAGGAAGTCCTTAGAGAACATCCTGGATTTATTTTGTCCGAACGCCGCAGTCACTACTTGGCAAGCCTGTCTATAATGCGTTTGGCATTCGATGATCTGTTCGCACTACTGATAAGTTTCGAGAACCTCATCAGCACAGGCAAAGCAGAGATCACGAAACTCAAAAACCGCAATAAATTGGAAACCCTTGAACTGCGAATTCAAAAAGAGCTTTACGCAACCGCCAGTGCAGCAGCTTCAGTTGTCGACCATTCTAGGCGGCTTCAAAAGCGTTTCGAGTTCAAGCAGTTTAGAGTTCAGCTTGGCCAGGCATTTGGTGACGATGGCTTGCATGATCTAATTATCGGTATGAGAGTGCTTTTGCATCATCTCCATATGTTTAAGGCCAGCTGGAGCGAGCAACGCGATTTTCGCACTGGTGTCAGCACAGGTGCCTTTGAGGTGTACAAATCCGATCTTGAGCATGCAATCGATCTTCATCCAGAACGGTTTGGCGGCAAAAAAGGCAAGCCCCTAAGGGATTTCGTGAGTGGTAGTCCCGATAGGATAAATCTGCGTTTTTTGTTTGAGGACTATCAGAAACGTTTTGAGAGATTCCATAAATGGATGGAAGGACAACTGATAGTAGCAGCACCTGAAAAACTTCGTGACTATGACCGTTGCATCCTTTCCGTGGATCAGCGATCAAGCCGTATGATGTGGGATGCGCTGATCGGCAACTGGTTACAATGGGAACGTATCCCTAGCATTCACGATTACCTCCAAGACTATTTCGATTGCGAGCAGCTTAAAGAAGTCTACCAGCTACCGCGCAATTCGAAAGAACAGGCTGATAAGATCATTGATTTTCTAGATACATTTGGCGCTGCCGATTGCGAATTCCGCGAACGTGTCCATCAACTTTTCGAGCGTCTAAATGCTCAAGAGAAAGGCATATAGCAAATCTAGAGGAATGAAGAACGACCAGCTTTGCGGCTGGTCGTGGGTAATTTAGAAGCTTGGAGTGCGACACGCCAGCTCGTGCTCGATTGCTTCGAGTGACGCCAGTGCATCGCGGCGTTGCTGAGAGCCGCGCGGGGCGGAGGCAAGTGCGTTGAACGCCTGACGCAGTAGACCATGCAGCTCTTCGAGACTGAGCCTAGCCGCTTCATGTCGTGTGATAAGTTTCATTGTATCCTCCTTGAGGTAAGGAGGCCCCGACCATCGGAGCCTTTCGGCCCCGGACACCCACATAATTATTGGGGTTAGAAGGCATCCGCATGGACGGCGGACACCGCTAGGTCATGGATGATCGGTGATACTTGTCTTGGTGATGTAAAGCGGCTTTAGGCCAGCAAGGCGCGCAGCATGGTTTCTTGTTCTTCAAGGTCAGGCACTTGCTTCCGCCACGGCCAATACTCGCGTTCTTCAGCAATCAGACGGTCGAGCTTGGCTTGGTCGAGGTTAGTCTGGCCGTGCTGTATGGCGTTCACATAGGCGAGGAGGCGGTCGCGACCTTCGCTGCCTTCGGTCAGATACTTGGTGGCTTTTCCGGCATCGTACATGTGGCCTTGTTTCTGGAAGTTTGCCTGCGCTTGGCGCAACGAATACCCAGAGTTTGGGCTTCCGCGTACTTCATCGTCGGGAAGGTCTTGGCCATCGGCTTCCCACCAGCAAATCGAACACGTCGCGGCAATAAGAGTTGGCAGCGACGGAAATCCGCAGCACGGGCATGGGTATCTGTGCGTTTGTTCAGCCATGGTCTGCATATAGTCGCTAGAGCGGTTGGATTGAACCGTTGAGTAGCCGGACGGCTACAAGAGTTTTGATTTAGAAGGCTTTGGGGCTTTGCCCCCGCGCGGCGCAAGGGGTGGGTCCTCGCCATGCTCGCTTCATTACATTGCAGCTCCGCGTGCTTCTGGTCCCGCTCTTCGAGCGCTCTGGCACCTTGCTCCCCCTCACTTCGCCAGTGGGTCAGCTGGTTTGCATGCGCAAACCATAACAGGAGGAAAAGACATGAGTTTTCAAAATGAAATCATCTGCGGAGAGTCCGTAAAAACACTAAAAACCATATCAGAGGGCAGCATTGATCTAATCGTGACAGACCCGCCTTACGGCGTGAACTATCGTGACCGGACAGGCCGTAAGGTAAAAAACGACGACGACTTACGCTTTGTGTTGCCAGTCTTTGAACAAGCGTTTCGGGCATTGAAGCAGGATAGCTACTGCATTTCATTCTACGGTTGGAACAAGGCGGACCTGTTCTTGAAGGCCTGGAAAGATGCAGGGTTTCGGGTTGTGGGGCATCTGGTCTGGACGAAGAACTATGCTTCTCGAACAGGCGTGGTGAAATACCACCATGAGCAAGCCTATGTATTGGCGAAGGGAAGACCATCAAGACCGAAGAATCCCATTGCAGACGTGTTGCCGTGGACGGCGACAGGGAACCGCGCTCACCCAACAGAAAAAGCGGTTCAATCACTTACGCCGTTGATCTGGTCCTTTTCAAAACCGGGTGAACTGGTGTGTGACCCATTCGCAGGGTCAGGTAGCACATGCGTAGCGGCAGCGTTGGCAGGCAGGAACTATCTCGGAATTGAACTCGAAGACAAATACTGCACCCATGCCCGCAAGCGCCTTTCGGGCGTAGAGCGATACATGGCGACCAAGGAACGGAAGCAAGCTGCCTAGAAGCATAAATACTTGAAAAAGAGAACACCGCCCCAGCGATGGAGCGGTGTTAAGTGTTCTGGGATTTGATCTTATTCATTGTCAAAATTTTCCTCGCGCTTTGCGCTCGGTTTGAACTTCGGAACAAGGACATCTGGCTTGCCGATGCGTGCATGCGCCAGCCGAATGGCCAGCCGCACCGTGTCCTCGGCTTTGAGCCGGAAGTGCTTGGTTAGATCGTACAATTGTGCGGCGTGCGCCGCATCCAGATTGAGCATCAATGTATGTCGCATATGTTCAGTCATTGGCGACCTCCTTTCTTTTTGCTCGTTAAAACTCAGCTCCATAGCCGCGATCACGACCACGTTCGCGGGTACGTTCATTGCGAACGCGTTCTCGCTGGGTGTCATCGCGCTTGTGTTGTTGGTCTTTGTTTTTGGCTGTCTCTTTGGCTTGGTAGGCCGCATCAAGGCTTGGTACATCGCCGCGCTTCATCGAGATGTATGCAGCAATTTCCCGCTTGATTTCAGCCACTTCCTTCGCACGATCCTCGCGCATCTTGTTGAGTGCAGACTGGAGTCTTTGGCGTTGATCAAGCTGCTTTTGAACAAGCGAATCCTTCTCGGCGCGGTCACGCTGCCATGAGCGAAGCGCAGCAAATTCGTTCTCTCGTTTGATGTCCGATAGCTTGCCCGTCAGGCGACTCCAGAGAGCGCTGAAGCCTTTGGGCAGCTTGGCCGCGCGCTCGGCCATCTCGCGTTGTTCGCGCTGCAAAATGCGGCGGTTGTTCTCCTCGCGTTGGCGCTGATGCGCAGCAATCATTTCCTGCTTTTTCAGCTCGACGGCAGGAGAGACCCGCCTATGCGCAGCATCAACTTCTTCCACGTAAGCCTTGAGCTTATCAGTCATGCGAGAAGCGATTTGCGCTTTGGTGTCATCGACGCTCGGAAGCTCGATATCCTTTCCAAGACGCTCGCGCACATCCTTTGTCTTCACGCCCGACCAGCGGGAGAGTGAGTAGACCTCTCCTTTTACATCGACGGCCACGGCTGCCCGCCTGTCACCTTTGGCCAGGAAGAAGCCTTTCTCTTCCAGCGCCGCTTTGAGCGTTTCGGCATTGTCGGATGTGCGCCAGCATTCCTGAATTGCGGCTTTGAGCAGCCTCGGGTCTTGTTTGGCACGTTTGGCTTGTTGCCATTCAGCATGGCTATAGTTGAGCGGATTGCGCATGGAGCGGTCCAGTAGCCCAGCGGGCATGTCCCATCCATTCTCCAGGTACAGATCGCGGGACACGTCCATCAGCTTTTGCTTGTAGAAGGACATGTTCTTCGCGCGCATCTCTTCGGAATCGATGCGGCTCCAGACAGCATGCGCATGCCGACGGCCTTCTTTTTCATGAAAGACAATGGCGCGTTGATGTTCGGTCAGCTCCAACTTGCGCTCGATCTTATCAATCGCTTGTTCGAAGATATGCCGATCCACTTGTTGATCTTGCGGCGGGTTCAAGCTCATGGAGAAGAGATGCTTCTCGCATTTGGTGCCTTTGGATAGGGCTTCCGCCTCTTCAAAGGCCGATTCCAGATCATCGCTGACGAAGCCGCGTAAATCGTGCAGCTCGACATGTTCATTGCCTTCCATCGAAAGCAGGTATTTTGCGAGCTGGGGAGCGTTACCACGTTCTTTGGCCTTTAAGATCATGAGCTGCCTCCAATCTGGAGGGCACGCATCAGCTCTGCGCGCATAGCCGCGATATCGGCGCAAGCCTGCTTGATCTCGTCTTCCGTCTCAGGCGTGACAGGCAGGGCGCCCATATTTGTCGCCCGTGCGAGCTGGTTCATGTTCTGAGACAGGCGCGACTTGCCTAGCTGCCCTAAGACACGGCCTAGGCTTTCAGTGTCCACCGCCGGAGCAGCCGGAACACCTTTGTCCTTCGCAATCGCCTCGCGCAGGATCGCCTTGATCAATCCGCCAATCGGTTTGCCCTTGGCCATCTTTTGCAGCGCAGCACGCTCTTCAAAGCTCAAACGCAGCGAGAACGGCGCTTCACGCTTCTTTTTGGGCTTAGTAGACGCTATGTCATTGAAATTATTCCGAGGACTGTTCATCGCCGCACCTCGGATCATTGTCCTGAGTTACGGTGTTAAGAGAGTTCTCAATAGCTTGCAGATGGCGCTCCCACTCTTCTAGAGCCTCGAAGAGAGAGTTCGAACTTTCTCCTCCTAGGTGCGCCATTTCTCCTACAAAAAACTCTCGTGAACCGAATCTGCGACTCGCCCTAATGGGGTGTTTTTGTGGCAGTCGGATCGATTGTGTCAGCCAGGTTGAGGCAGTGAGTCGCTCGCGTGTTTAGAATGTGGCAAGAATTGGGCGATCAGCATCTTCTTAAAATTTTGACAATAGGATGCAATTGTCTGGCGGATTGTTGCACTTTGAAAATCATATTATTTACAGTGACTTACGTCGAAAATCTCCCAAGTTTTTAGTTCTCTGCAAATTTGAGAGAACTTGAAAATTCAATGTTTTGGCTTCGTTAAGCGGAAAGTCCTACCAATAGAGGTGGGATTTGTAACGGCCTGGGAAGGCCTTATCGTGGGGACACAGTCATGTTTCTCAAGCAGTACAGCTTTGCCAAGAGCAAGCCGCATAGCCAGGACGCTATGCCTTTAGGCGGACGTATGGCCGCACAGCAGGTCGCAGGACGCGCCGCGCACTAATACTCAGTCTGAGGACAGTTTGATGCCTATCACCATTACTGTGGATCGCAGTAGTGCGCCAGTCGAAGTGCGCGCGGAAATGTTTGGAGCCAACCTCCTTGGCACAACCAATGAGGTCAATGGCGTCCCCACAGACGAGTTTTCTGATGCCATTGACGTTCTGGGCTCCACAAGGCTGCGCTATCCCGGTGGCCGCGCTGCGAGCGAGAACATCATTGAGCTGGACCGCTCTGAAAGCGGCACGGACCAGCTGCGCGAGGATCTGCGGAATTATCTCGACTGGGTGATGGAGACCGGCAACCGGACCACTTTGGTGGTGCCTGCGCTGTCACCTGAGAACGCCAATCAGCAGGATGTGCGCGATTGGGCCAACCTGATGCTGCAGTATATGGGCGATAAGGCGGAGCTGATTGTCGGCTATGAAATCGGCAATGAGTTCTGGCAGCACATTGATGAGCGCGAATACGGCGAATACGCCCATGACATTGCGCGCGGCCTGAGCGGGGCTTCGATCAATGGCTATCAGCCCGATATCTGGGTGCAGAGCTCCAATGTGGTCGGGGATGGCTCTAACTATAAAGGCGGCAGCTTTGGGAGCATTTCGGATGAAGATGCGATTGCGGCCATGCAGCATTGGGACCGCGACGTGCGACCGGCGGATTGGTCTGACGCGCAATCTGGCGAAGACTATTATCGCAGCCTGAGCGGCTTTGAAAAACGCATCGTGAAGGGCAACCTCGAGCTCATCGAGCAGTTGGATGCCGACCGCGATATCACCAACGGCTTCCAGACAGACAGTGCCTCTGGCGCTGTCGACGGGGTGATTGCGCATTACTATTTTGACGATGAGGTGGACGGCTATGACCTCAGCCCGGCCGCCAGCCGTTCGGAGCTGAAGAACCTTGATCTGCGTCTGGCAACCTGGGAGGGGCTGATCCCTAAGGACCTCGATCTGCAACTTACGGAATGGAATGTCGAAATCGGCCATTGGTCCTATCTCGGCCTGCGCGCGGCTGGCGCGATTGTGGAGCAATTCCACAGCATGGTAGAGCTGGGCGTGGATGGGGCGGATTTCTGGACCATCCGCCACAATACCGCGTCCGCGATTGCGGGTGGCAACAATGATGCTGGTCCGGTTGAACTGACCCCCGCGGGTGTCGCGCTGAAACTGATGACCGAGAGCCTGCACCCGGAGAACGGCGCGATGTATGCGGTCAGCCTAGGGGGCTTTGATCCGACGCAGCTGGAGGTGAATGCCTTTACCAACGGCTACCGGACGGTTGTCTATGTGACCTCCCACAGCGAAAATTTTGGCCAGGACTTTACGCTCGATTTGTCCGATCTTGCAGGTATGGCTGAAAGCTGGAGCGGGCGGCTGATCGGGTTTGACGCGGCAACCTCTGACGGTTTGAGCGACAATGCGGCCTATGATGAATATGGCGATCTGGCCTCGCGTAACCCGCGGCGGACCATTGATCAGGCTGAGCTGAATGCGCTGCGTGATGTTCTGGGAGATGCCTGGGATGACAGTTTGATCAAAACTGTTGGCGGAGCGACCAAAACCTACCTGCCGCAGCCACAGGACATTCTGTTGCGCCCCGGTGTGTCGCGTGCAACCAGCCTGAATGATTTCTATTTCGCGACGGAAACCGATATCACGGGCACGATCACCGATGTCTCGCAGCAGGCGCTTGGTAGCGATGTTTCCAATCTGACGGCGACGCTCAATCCCTATGAGGTGATTGAAATCACCATCGTGCATGAAGATGTCATCTTCGGCACCAATTCCGCAGAAGTTCTCGAAGGCGGCGACGGCGAAGATGGCTTTGATGGCAGCGGCGGGGACGACTATATCAACGGGCGCGACGGGGATGATTTCCTGGTGGGCGGCACCGGCGATGACACCGTTATTGGGGGGCGCAACGACGACCGTTTGGAAGGGCGCGACGGTGAGGACCGGCTTTATGGCGGCAGCGGCGATGACCGGCTGATCGGCGGGGATGGCGATGACTATCTGCGCGATGAAAACGGCAGGGATGAGTTTGTCGGTGGCGCTGGCAATGACACGGCCTCCTATTGGGGGCACCACTACGGCGTTTATGTTGATCTGCACACCGGCAAGAACAACAGCTCGGACACTTATGACAGCATCGAAAATCTCTACGGGTCCAATGAAGCCAATGACACGCTGGTGGGCAGCCGTGGTGACAATCTGCTCTATGGTGCTTTCGGGGATGACCGCCTCTATGGGCGCGCCGGGGACGACACGCTGAGAGGTGGTGATGGCGATGACTATCTGCGTGATGAAAACGGCCGGGATGTCTTTGAAGGCGGTGCCGGACAGGACACTGTGTCTTACTGGGGGCACAAATACGGTGTGGCGGCGAGCCTGACCACCGGCAAGAACACCAGTGGTGACACCTATGACAGCATCGAGCACCTGCTTGGGTCCAATATTGCAGACGACCGTTTCTACGGCAATGAGGTGGCAAACCGTCTGGACGGGGCTGGCGGCAATGACTCGCTGCATGGCTATGACGGGCATGACACGCTGATCGGTGGAGAAGGCACAGACCGGCTTTATGGCGGCGAGGGCAATGACCTGCTGGAAGGTGGTGCAGGGGATGACTATCTGCGCGATGATGACGGCAACGATGTGTTTGACGGCGGCGAAGGTTTTGACACCGCCAGCTATTGGGGCCATGCGACCGGCGTGACTGCCAACCTGCAGACCGGCGAAAACTCCAGTTCTGACACCTATGTCAGCATCGAAGGGCTTGTGGGATCGCAAGAGGCTTCCGACCATCTGACCGGTGATGCGGGTGACAACTATATCCGTGGTGCGGCAGGCAACGATACGCTGATTGGTGGTGGTGGTGATGACACCCTGCGCGGCGATGCGGGCAATGACCGCATGACAGGTGGCATGGGCGTGGATGTGTTTGTCTTCCACAACGGCTTTGGCAACGATGTGGTGACCGACTTTGACGTGGATGGTGATGCGGATGTGCTGGACTTCTCTGAGGTCACAGAGATCAAGAGCTTCTCCGATCTGATGTCAAATCACGCCAAGCAGAGCGGGGCTGATGTGGTGATCTCGCTGGGCAGCCACAATATCACTTTGGAAGATGTGCAGCTCAATGATCTGAGCAGCGACCACTTCCTGTTCTAAGAGTGCTGTTCTAAGATCTCTTCTCTAAGACTGGGGCGCGGCTTGGGTTTGATCCTGCGCCGCGCGCCAGTTTTCCCATTGCTCCGGTGTGTCCAGATCAATGAGGGCATGATCGCCGGGCAAAGGGATCAGCTTCACCACATCATGGTTGGCTTTCAAAATATCGCGCGCGCCGACATCGCCTGACAGTTTGCGCAAATCTTCAAAGAAGCGACTTGGAAAGAGTACCGGATGGCCGGGTTTGTCGGTGCTGGTTGCCCCCCGCAGAATAGCTTTTGGATCGTCTTGATGCGCGGCAGTGAGTGTTTGAAAATCCTCGGCCGTGAGCTCCGGCATATCCGCAGGCAAGATCATCACGGCGCTGGTCTTCTCCGGCAATGCCGCAATACCGCCGCGCAGAGAGTGGGCCATGCCTTCATGTGCATCAGAAACTTCAACGATGGCGACGTTCAGACCGTCCAAAGCGTCGCGGCGCTGACGCCTGTCGGTGGGCAAGGCAACCAGAACCTCTGCGCCGGTCTTCATGGCCCGTAGGGCCAGAGTGCGCAGCAGTGGGGCGCCCTCTACCTCCTCCAGCAATTTGTCTCCGCCCCGCATGCGAGATGAAGATCCTGCTGCAAGTATCAGTATCGAAATCATTTTCTTGATTTAGTACCCATTTCGGGCGCCGCAGGTGTTACGGCGCCTTTGTTTTCTAAGGCGATACTAGCCCCGCATGCGCGTGCCGTCTGCATCAAATGGCGGAGTTGTCATGATCTTCGCCGGGCGCATTTTTCCGAGGATTTCGATCTCGACCTCCAGATCAGCGGTGATCTGTTTGGTGGGCACAAAACCAATGGCGATGGATTTCTGCGCGTGATGCGAGTAGCCGCCGGATGTGCAGAAGCCAACGACCTTACCATCGAGCCAGATCGGCTCATAGGCGTGAACATCGGCGTCCTCTGCCTCAACCTCAAAGCAGCACAGTTTGCGGGTTGCGCCTTCGGCTTTCTGAGCTTCCGCTGCTTCACGACCGATGAAAGCGCCTTCTTTCTTAAAGGAGATAAAACGGTCCAATCCGGTTTCTGCGGCGGTGTAATCGGGGGAATATTCCGAAAGCCAGGAGCCGAAGAATTTGTCGAGCCGCAAAGACATCATGGCGCGCATGCCAAAGGGACGCATGCCAAGCGGCTCTCCGGCATCCCAAAGTGTGTTCCAGAGGGCGCGTTGTGCCATCGGATCGCAGTAGATCTCAAAGCCCAGATCACCTGTGTAGCTGACCCGTTGGACAATGCAGTCCGCCATGCCGATGGTCAGCGGCCGCACATCCATGAAGGCCATGTCTGAGATATCGCTGCGGGTGCAAGCCTGCAGGACTTCGCGGGCTTTGGGACCCGCGATTTGGAAACCTGTGAGGCGGTCAGACACGTTTTTGACCAGCACGCCTTCGGCCTCGTTCTGCTCAAACCACCGCATGTGATAGGCTTGCGCGCCGTAAGAGGCGGTCAACTGGAAGGCATCCTCTGACAGGCAGGACACGGTGAAGTCGCCGATCAAGCGGCCTTTGTGGGACAGCATAGGGGTGAGGCTCAGGCGGCCCGGTTCCGGAATGCGGCCCGCCATGATCTTGTTGAGCCATTTGCGGGCATTCGGGCCGGTGACCATGTATTTCCCGAAGTTGTGGACTTCGTTGATGCCCACGGCTTCGCGCACGGCTTTGACCTCGCGCGCGGTGGCGTCAAAGGCGTTCGAGCGGCGGAAAGACGGGGTTTCATAACGCGGTTCATCGCCTTCTGCGAAGTAGTTCACCACCTCAAGGCCAAACTGCTGCCCCCAGACAGCACCCATTTTGTCAAACACGTCATACATCGGCGTCTGCCGGAACGGGCGCGCGGCGGGCAATTCTTCGTTTGGATAGGAGACCGAGAAGCGGGTTTGATAGTTTTCGATGACTTTCGGGCGGGTGTAGCCCGGTGTGATCCAATCGCCAAACCGTGCGCAATCCATGGCGAAGGTGTCGCGCTCGCATTCTCCTTCGACCATCCATTGCGCCAGCATCAGCCCAACGCCGCCGCCCTGGCTGAAGCCGGCCATCACGGCACATGCGGACCAGTAGTTGCGCATACCGGGCACGGGGCCGACAAGCGGGTTACCGTCCGGGGCAAAGGTGAAGGGGCCGTGGATTACGGATTTCACACCTGCCGTCTGCAGGGCAGGGAAGCGGTTATAAGCAAAGGCAATGCTGTCTTCGATCTTGTCAAAATCATCCGGCAGCAGCTCATGGCCAAAGTCCCAAGGGGTGCCATCGACCGCCCAGGGGCGGCAGGGTTGCTCATAAAAGCCGATGCAAAGGCCGCGGCCTTCCTGACGGAAATAGCTTTCTCCGGCGGGGTCCATCACATGCGGGTGCTCTTTGCCGTCCTGCATCATTTCGACAATCAGAGGCACATCTTCGGTGACGATGTATTGATGCTCCATGGGATGCAGCGGGAAATAGACACCGGCCATGGCCCCAACTTCGCGCGCCCAGAGGCCCGCCGCATTGACCACATGCTCCGCATGGATTGTGCCCTTGTCGGTGATCACATCCCAGGTGCCATCAGCGCGCTGTTTGGTGGCCAGAACCTTGGTGTGGGTCTGGATCGTTGCACCACCAAGACGTGCAGCTTTGGCGTAGGCATGGGTGGTGCCGGAGGGGTCAAGGTGCCCGTCCAGCGGATCATAGAGCGCGCCGAGGATGCCCTCGATATTGGTGGCAGGGGCGAATTTCTGAATTTCCTCCGGCGTGAGGATTTCGGTGTCCAGCCCCATAAAGCGATGCTTTGCCCGTTCGGCCAACAGCATGTCAAACCGGTCCTGATTGTCTGCCAGCGTGACGCCTCCGACGTGGTGCAGGCCGCAGGACATGCCGGTGAGTTCTTCAAGTTCCTTGTAGAGGTTGATTGTGTAGCCCTGAAGGGCCGCCATATTGGTGTCGCCGTTCAACGTGTGAAAGCCGCCCGCAGCGTGCCAGGTCGAACCAGAGGTCAGCTCATTGCGCTCCAGAAGCATGACGTCAGACCAGCCAAGCTTGGTCAGATGGTACAATACCGAGCAGCCAACAACGCCGCCCCCAATAACGGCCACGCGGGTGGTGGTCTCCATGGCGATCTCCCTCTTGTTGTTGGTTTCATCAAACGAACAACGCAAACGCCCCGGCATGTCGGATTGCGACAGAAAGTGTCGCATCTGGATTTTGGGGGCTCACGATCTTTGGTGGTGCCGGTTCTGGGAGGCTCGCTTTTCTGGCGGCACTGGCAAACAAAAAGGCCCGCTGCAGCGCAACGGACCTGATCCCCTCAGATGGGGTAAACCTGTGCCTGACGGGCTGTTATTTCTTGATCGGTACTCCGTAGAGTTCCAGCCGATGGCCCTTGAGCGCATAGCCGAGCTTTTCGGCAATCTTTTCCTGAAGCGCTTCGATCTCTGGATCGACAAATTCAATGACCTCACCGGAGTTGATGTCAATCAGGTGGTCATGATGGGCGCGCTCCGCATCCTCATAGCGCGCGCGGCCGTCGCCAAACTCGTGTTTGTCAAGGATGCCCGCTTCTTCAAAGAGTTTCACGGTGCGGTAGACGGTGGCCAGTGAAATGCCGGAATCGCGCGCCGAAGCGCGGGCATAGAGTTCTTCGACATCGGGGTGGTCATCACAGTCCTGTAAAACGGCCGCGATGGTCCTGCGTTGTCCTGTCATGCGTAAGCCTTTGGCTTCGCAGCGTTCTATGATGGTGTCGCCCATGATCGCCCGTTTTGGATGCCTTGTTTTTCTGGCTTTCCTGTCTATCCAAAGACGTCATCAAATTCCACAGCAATTTGCCAAGATTTCTGGGGAAAACTCCGGATTAGAGGGTCAGATTCCCTGACATGACCCGCACGGCGCTCCCCGCGACGGCCACGCCTGCGCTGTCGGCCCGCACGGAGATCTCGCTGCGCCGTCCCATGTCTTCGCCCTGTACGATGGAGAGCGACACCTGCACGCCTTCGATGCGGTGGAGCAAAGCACCAAGGGTGGCGCAGGCGCTGCCGGTCGCTGGGTCTTCGGGAATATTGTCTAGCGGGGCAAACATGCGAGCATCGACATGGTTGCCGTCGCGCACATAGGCAAATTGCGCAAAATCAAGGCCGGAGGGGTGTTTGGCGTTGCCTTCCCTGAAGGCAGTAATGTCCGTGGTCAGGTTGGCGAGCACCTCACGGGATTTGAGCTGTGTGATTGTGAAGGGCAATCCAAGAGAGGCCATGACGGGCGGATGGGTGGCAAAGACGATGTTGTCGGTGCGGGTGCCAAGTGCTGCGGCAACCAGCGCGGGGTCAGGTTCGGCCTGCAAATCCAGCGCGGCGGTTGTGACAAACTCTGCATGTCGTCCGTTGATCTTGCAGGCAACGGGGCCGATGCCGAGTTCCAGCGTCAGATCTCCCTGGGCGCCTTCATCGGCGAGCGCGAGCGCGGTGCCGACAACCGGATGCCCGGCGAATGGGATTTCCATGGTCGGGGTGAAAATTCGAACCTTTGTAGTGTGTTGCGCCTCATTTGGCGGGTAAACGAAGGTCGTTTCAGAGAAGTTGAACTCGCGGGCGATCTTTTGGAGCTGATCTTCGGCGAGCGTTGTCGCGTCGGGGATCACCGCCAAAGGATTGCCACCAAAGGGCGCTTCGGTGAAGACGTCATAGACAAAATATTTGGTCATAAAGAGCCCTTTGTGTTTGCTTTCTAAAGCGCGTTTAGGTGCCGCAGAAGGTGTGTGTGACGACCTCTCCCGGTTCTGGAGGTGCGGTGAGGTCGGCAAATTCCTCAATGACATCATAGGGCTGCGCGAGTGCGGCGTGCAGCCTGTGAAACGGGGCATAGTCACCCTGAAGCGCGGCTTGAATGAGCGCTTCGATGCGGTGGTTGCGCGGGATGCGCACCGGGTTGGCCGCAGCCATGGTGGCTTTGGGATCAGTGGTTTCCGCCTCCAGGCGACGCTGCCATCTGCTGTGCCAGTCCTGGAAGGTGTCAATGGCACCAAGAGGTGACTCTGTGGCAGTTCCATCCGTTAGGGCACTGAAACTATTGGTGAAATCGACCTTGGTGTCGGTCATGATTTCCAGCAAGTCCGCAATCAAGTCTTCATCCTCGGCCACAACTTCCGTGATGCCCAACTTGGCGGCAAAGCGGTTGCGCCACCCGGTGCGGATCATCTCGGGCATGGCGTGCACCAGCTTGGTGAATTCTTGCACAGCGGCGTCGGAATTGCTTTCCAGCGGCAGCAGTGCGGTGGCCAGTTGTGCCATGTTCCAAGCGGCGATTTCCGGTTGATTGCCATAGGCATAGCGGCCGTAGTGGTCGATGGAGGAGAACACTTTTCCGGGGTGGAACGCATCCATGAAGGCGCAGGGGCCATAGTCGATGGTTTCGCCCGAAATGCTGCAGTTGTCTGTGTTCATCACCCCATGAATGAAGCCTAGGGCCATCCAATGGGCCACCAGCGCGGCTTGGCGTGCGATGACGGAGGCCAGAAATTCCGCAGGGCTCGAAGCCTCAGGATAATGGCGCGCGCAGGAATAGCTCATAATGGATTGAAGCCCCTCAATATCTTGGCGGGCAGTGAGGACTTGAAAGGTGCCAACACGGATGTGGCTGCTGGCGACACGGGTGAGGATGCCACCGGGTTGTGGGCGCTCGCGAAAGACGGTTTCACCGGTTTCCACGGCGGCAAGGGCGCGGGTGGTTGGAACGCCGAAGGCATGCATAGCCTCGGAGACAATATACTCGCGCAGAACGGGGCCGAGCCACGAGCGGCCATCGCCACGACGGGAGAAGGGGGTTTTCCCAGAGCCCTTGAGTTGAATGTCGTAACCTTTTGATTCTCCTAAGAGAACCGCACGACCGTCACCCAGTTGCGGGTTCCAGTTGCCAAACTGATGACCGGCATAAAGCTGTGCGATTGGGTCTGAGCCTTCTGGCAGCTGGGTGCCAGAAAAGACCTGCGCGAGTTCTGCCTCGTCCGTGTCCTCAGTGATGCCCAGTTCCGCACCAAGGGGCGCGTTATAGGCGATCAATTTGGGGGCACGGACCGGGGTGGGTTTCTGGCGGGCAAACAGGCGATCGGGGAGATCGACGTAGCTGTTTTCAAAGGGAATATGCAGGCTCATATAGGCAAGATAATCCGCCCGCTCCAGAAATCCAGAGGCTTTGCGTCAGCGTTTCGTGCGGGTCATCAAAGCGTAGCGGTCACGACGTGTGAACCCCGCGCGCTCATAGAGCTTCTGCGTGGAGGCATCTTCGCGATCCACTTCGATATGAAACGCGGTTATGCCATTGGTTTCAAGCGCTTCACAGATGCTGTAAAGCGCGCTGGAGGCCATGCCACGGCCGCGTACATTGGGGCGGATGTAGAATTCGTCGATGGCGGTGTCCATTCCGGCAAACTCCACCGACCAGCTGAAGGTCACCACAAGATAGCCAACCGGGGCGCGGCGCGGGCCGATCAGGTAGGCGCTTCCATAGGGCGAGCCATTTAACAGCGGCACCAGCGCATCGGCGCGCTTCTCTGGCGAGCTTGCCATGTGCATTTCAGCGTGAAATGCGGCCACAAGCGCGTCCAGACGGTGAAAATCTGCCTCGGTGGCGAGATGTACGGCGCCGCTCATAGTCGTGCGAGCCGTTCGGTGAGCAGGCCAAAGAAGCCGTCAGCATCCACATCGCCAATGAACAGCGCGTTGGGTTTGCGGTCGGTGACGCCCCACCAATCGGCGACGGTCATGCCCATGGTCAGTTCTGACTGGGTTTCAATCTCCACATTGATGTGGCGGCCGGTGAACAGATCGGGGTTGATCAGGTAGGCGGTGACGCAGGGATCATGCAGCGGTGCGCCTTCGGAGCCGTATTTCTCGCGATCAAAACGTTCAAAGAAATCAGTCATTTCTGCAACGGCGACGCCGGCTTTGGTGCCCAGCGCGCGGAAGGCGTCGTTGCGGGATTTGGTCACCAGCGCCTTATGGGTGACATCCAGCGGCATCACCACAATTGGAACGCCGGATTTAAACACGATATCAGCGGCTTGCGGGTCCACATATATGTTGAACTCGGCTGCGGGCGTGATGTTGCCCACCTCAAAGTAGGCGCCGCCCATCAGGACAATTTCCTGAACCTTTTCAATGATATCAGGCGCTTTCTCAAAAGCCGTCGCGATGTTGGTGAGCGGGCCAAGCGGGCAGAGCGTGACGGTGCCAGCTTCATGTGCGCGCAGGGTTTCGATAATGAAATCAACGCCGTGCATGTCCTGAAGCGGCATTTCAGGATCGGGAAGCACGGGGCCGTTGAGGCCTGTTTCGCCGTGCACATGCTCTGCGGTCACCAGAACGCGGCCCATTGGGCGTTCACACCCGGCAAAGACCTTCACGTCGGATTTGCCTGCTAACTCACAGACAATACGCGCATTTTTAGCAGTCAGAGAGAGTGGCACGTTGCCAGCAACGGCGGAGATGCCAAGAACGTCGATCTCCTCGGGGCTGGCCAGCGCCAGCAGAATGGCGACGGCGTCGTCTTGCCCGGGGTCCGTGTCGATGATGATCTTGCGCGCGCTCATAGCCGTCCTCTTTGATGGTTGAGAGCGCACACTTACAATGTGGGCAGGCGATGTCTAGCGGCCATGGCGCTGGCGGGGTTAATTCTTTACCGTTCGGTCGAAATCCGCTCATTTTTGGCTTCGGTATCGCGTCGGTATTGCGGCTGTATCGCGGAGGTGCCGTTTTGCGCCGCATTGCAGTGCAACACCGCGCAACAGGCAGGCTTTTCGTCGCCGTAAATCACGTTTTGGTAGAAGGGTGTTACAGGGCTCTGGCTTGGGGTATCCAAGGGCAAATTGGACGGATGAGGCGCAGAGACAGAATGCCGATGACTGCTGACAGGATGCTGACCCGCGATCTGGTTCTGGTGGGGGGCGGCCATGCCCATGCGCTGCTGTTGCGCATGTGGGGGATGCAGCCGGTGGCCGGTGTGCAGGTCACGCTGATCAATCCCGGAGCGACGGCGCCCTATTCGGGGATGCTGCCGGGACATATTGCCGGGCATTACAGCCGGGAAGCGCTGGATATTGATCTGGTGAAGCTGGCGGCATGGGCCGGAGTTCGGGTGATCGATGGTGCGGCAACCGCGATTGACCCTACGGCACGGGTTGTGACGGTAGAGGATGCCATCCTTGGAACGCGTGAAATCCCCTACGATGTTGCGTCGTTGGACGTGGGGCTGCATGCGGTTACGCCTCATATTTCCGGATTTGCCAAATACGGCGTTGGGGCGAAGCCCTTGGGGCTTTATGCTGACAGATGGGCGGGGTTCCTCAAACAAGTCGAGATGGGACAGGCTGAGGGCCGTGTGGCGGTAATTGGCGGCGGGGTCGCCGGATCGGAGCTGGCAATGGCGATGGCGCACCACCTGCGCCAGATTGGCCGACCGGGCGGGGTGCATCTGATTGAGGCGGGGGCAAAGCTTGGCACTGGGGTGCCGGGAGCGGATGCGCCATTGCGCGCCGCCATGTCAGCGCTTGGCATCACGGTGCATGTGAACGCGAAGGTGAGCCAGGTGCGTGCGGATGCGGTGGCCCTGAAGGGCGCTGAGGATGTAACCTCTGAGTTCACCGTGGCAACGGCGGGTGGTTTTGCCCATGACTGGGTTGCTGGCTCCGGGCTTCCCTGTGACGCGGATGGCTTTGTGCAGGTGGATGACCGGCTGTTGGTTGAAGGGCAGGAAGATCTGTTTGCCGTAGGTGATTGCGCGCATCTGCTGGCATCGCCGCGCCCCAAGGCCGGGGTGTTTGCGGTGCGGGCCGCGCCGGTTCTTCTGGCCAATATTCGTGCCGCGCTGTCCGGGGGCAGCTATGAGAGGTTCCGTCCGCAGGGGGATTACCTGAAGCTGATCTCTCTGGGGGGCAAAGAGGCGATGGCTGCGAAATGGGGTCGTGTGCTGCGCGGCCCGGCCAAGACGCTGTGGACCCTCAAGGATGGGATCGACCAGAAATTCATGCGCCAGTTTGACGAGCTGCCAAACATGGCGCCCGCTGCCAAAGCTGAGCCGGTGGCACAGGGCGGCCCTTCGCTGGGTGCCGATCAAATGTTGTGTGGCGGCTGTGGAGCCAAGGTGGCGCCCAAACAATTGGCACAGGCCGTGGCAGCCTTGCCAGCGGGCACACGCGATGATGTGTTGAGCGGTCCGGGAGATGATGCGGCGGTATTGCAGATGGGCGCGGCGCGTCAGGTGATTTCCGTGGATCACTTGCGTGGCTTTATCCAAGATCCCGGGCTGATGGCGCGGATAGCGGCGGTACATGCCTTGGGAGATGTCTGGGCCATGGGGGCTGCGCCGCAGTCTGCATTGCTATCCGTGACGCTGCCGCGCATGACGCCGGAGCTGCAGGCGCGGGCGATGGCGGAGGTGTTGCAGCAAACTGATGTGGTGGTGCGGCAGGCGGGGGCCGAGATTGTCGGCGGGCATTCGACCATGGGGGCTGAGCTGAGCATTGGCCTGACCGTCACGGGATTGCTCGACAGCGCGCCGATTACGGTGGCGGGTGCAAAAGCCGGGGATCGCTTAATCCTGACGCGGCCCATCGGTTCTGGAACGTTGCTTGCAGCGATGATGAAAGGCAAAGCGCAAGGGGCGGATGTGACCGCCGCGCTGGCGCAGATGGCGCAGCCGCAGGGAGATGCGGCGGCGATCCTTCGGGGTGCCCATGCGATGACGGATGTCACGGGCTTTGGCCTTGCCGGTCACTTGATGGCGATTTGTGCGGCCTCCGAGCTGGCGGCGGAGCTCGATCTGGCGGCGGTGCCGGTTTATGCTGGTGCTGAGGCGCTGGCAGCCGCAGGGCACCGCAGCACGATCTACAAAGATAACGCCGCGCATACGACGGTGTTTGGCGGGGAAAGCCCGCGGGCGGTTTTGCTGCATGATCCGCAGACTGCGGGTGGCCTGTTGGCGGCGGTGAAGGCAGAAGAAGCGGCAGGCTTGGTGGTGCAGTTGCGGGCGCTGGGACATGACGCGGCGGTGATTGGCACCCTCAACGAAGGCGGGCCGTCCATTACTCTGACGTGATCACTCTGCAGCGATCAGATCGGCGGCGGTGGCGGCGAGCGTATCCTCAGACAAATCTTGCAGGGCGAGCTCTTTGGCGGCCGGAGCATGCGCGCGGCTGATGCGGGCGTAGCGCGGGTCGTAATGCGTTGTCACCAGAGCCTGAATGAGGGGAGCAAAATCACGGGCCTGCGCCAAGGTCTGCCACTGTTGCACGATTTCATGGCCGTGATAGCGGGTCAGTTGGCTGAGCACATCGACGAGTTTGGCGCTGTCTTCCAGCATGTCGGGATAGGCGGTCATCAGGTGGGTGACGCGGGCCTGCAAGGGGGCGGTGAGGCGCAGATTGGGCGCGGCGATCATGGCCTGCCAGAGGGCTGGCGGGATGATCAGGCGGCCAATCTTGGAGCTTTCGGCCTCCACATAGACCTGACGGTCCGGCTTGAGCGCGGCGAGGCCCATAGCCAGCCGGCTTTCAAAGGCTTTCTGGCTCGGCTGCACCTCTGAGATCGGGCCAAAGAGAGAGCCGCGATGGGCGGCCATGGCCTCCAGATCGAGCGTTTGAGCGCCTTGGGCTGCGAGGTGATGCAAAAGACGGGTTTTGGCCGTGCCTGTGCCTCCGTCGATCACCACCACGGGGCAGGGCATCGTTCCATCATAGAGCGCCTTTGAGACCAGACGGCGATAGGCCTGATAGCCGCCCTCCACCGTGTCCGCGCGCCAGCCGATTTGTTTAAGGATGATGGCCACGGAGCCAGAACGCTGACCGCCGCGCCAGCAATAAACCAAGGGTTTGTAACTGCCCTCGCGATCGGCCAGCGGGCCTTCAAGATGCGCCGCCATATTGCGCGACACCAGCGCCGCCCCGATTTTGCGGGCTTTGAACGGGTCTTCCTGCACGTAGATGGTGCCGACGCGGGCGCGTTCCTCATTGGAAAGCGCAGGCAGGTTGATCGCGCCGGGCATGTGATCCTCGGCAAACTCGGCAGGGGAGCGCACATCGATGACCTCGTCAAACGGCAGGGCGGCGAGGTCGGCAAGCTGGGTGAGCGCGAGAGGCATGGGCGGCTCCGAAGTGGTTGCAGGCCAAGGGGTAGCGCGCCGCATGTCTTTGAACAAGCGGCTTATTGCGGCCCCTTGACGGGCTGCTAGTAGGCCACCATGGTCAGGAGCTCATATTCGGCCACCGCCTCATCATCCTGATTGGTGAGGCGCACGTGCCAGCGGACCTCGCCGTAGTCGTCATTGCGCTTGGTTTTCTGCTTCACCGTCAGCGCGACCTTGATGCTGTCACCCGGCGCCACCGGTTTCATGAAGCGCAGGCCATCAAGGCCGGTGTTGGCGAGCACGGGGCCTTCGTTGGGTTCAACAAAGAGGCCAGCGGCGAAGGACAGCAGGAGATATCCGTGGGCGACGCGGCCGGGGAAGAAGGGATTTCGGGCAGCGGCAGCTTCATCCATGTGGGCATAGAAGGTGTCGCCGGTGAAATGGGCAAAGTGTTCGATGTCTTCAAGCGACACTTCGCGAGGCGCGGTGTGCAGGGTCTCCCCGATCTGCAGTTCTCCAAAGCGGCGGGTGAACGGGTGGGCAGGCGCGGGCTGTTGCGCGGCACCGGGCACCCACTGGCCGGTGATTTTGGCGAGCATGTCAGGGCTGCCCTGAATGGCGGTGCGCTGCATGTAGTGTTTGACGGCGCGGATGCCGCCAAGTTCCTCGCCACCGCCAGCGCGCCCGGGGCCGCCGTGGGTCATATGGGGCAGGGGCGCGCCATGGCCTGTGGCCTCGGCCATGCTGTCGCGGTTGTTGATGTAGATGCGGCCATTATAGGCTGCGCTGCCCAGCGCGACGTCGAGGGCAATATCCGGATCATGTGTGATCAGTGAGGTGACCAGCGAGCCCTGTCCTTTGTTGGCCAGCGCAATGGCGTGGTCGAGCGTGCGGTAGCTCATGATGGTGGAGACCGGGCCGAAGGCTTCGGTGCCATGGGTATGGGTGGCAGTGTCCGGATCGGCGCAGTGAAACAGCATGGGCGGCACAAAAGCGCCCTTGGCGAGGTCACTGGCAAGCTCCATGTTTCCGGCCCCGTCAAACACCTGTTCGCATTCGGTGGCGAGAAGCGCGGCTTTGGCATGCACATCGCGTTTCTGCGCGGCGGAGACCAAGGCCCCCATTTGGGTGTTGGGCGCGCGGGGATCTCCGATCAGGGTGTCTGACAGGCGCTGGCTGAGCGCGTCGATCACGCTTTCGGTCGCGTTTTCTGGCACGATGATGCGGCGGATGGCGGTGCATTTTTGGCCCGCTTTGGTGGTCATCTCCTGCGCGGCCTCTTTGATGAAGAGGTCAAATTCCGGTGTGCCCACAGTGGCGTCTGGTCCAAGGATGGAGGCGTTGAGGCTATCGGCCTCTGCGGTGAATCGGGTTGAGTTCTGCAAAATCAGCGGGTTGGAGCGCAGTTTTAATGCGGTCTGTGCGGAGCCGGTGAAGGCCACAGCATCCTGACAGCCGAGATGATCGAGCATGTCGCCAAGGCCGCCTGAGACAAGTTGCAAAGCGCCTTCGGGGAGGATGCCGCTGTCGATGATGAGACGCACGCAAAGCTCGGTGACATAGCAGCTGGCGGTGGCGGGTTTTACAATGGCGGGCACACCGGCCAAAAGCGTGGGGGCGAGTTTTTCAAGCATGCCCCAGACCGGGAAGTTGAAGGCATTGATGTGGATCGCGACGCCTTGCAGCGGTGTGCAGATGTGCTGGCCCAGAAAGCTGCCGTTGCGGGAAAGTTGCTCGACCTCGCCATCGGGATAGACCGTGCTGTCGGGCATCTCGCGGCGGCCTTTGGAGGCGTAGACGAGCATGGTGCCGATGCCGCCGTCGATGTCGATCAGGTGATCGGTTTGCGTGGCTCCGGTATGAAAGGAGAGATCATAAAGCGCCTGCCGGTGTTCGCGCAGATGCAGAGCCAGTGCCTTAAGCATGCGGGCGCGGTCATGGAAGGTCATCTGGCGTAAGGCTGCGCCGCCGGTCTCGCGGGCGTAAGACAGCATCAACTGCACATCGAGCGTGTCATTGCCCGCAGTTGCGAAAGGCGCGCCGGTGATCGCGCAGTCAATTGCGCGCGCGGCGCTGTTTGGCGCAATCCACTGGCCTGCGGCGAAACTTGCCACCTGATGAATGGACATGGCTGCCCCTCCCTGAATGTCTCCTTTGGTTATTTATTGACCAACCGTTCGGTTTATGCAAGCTGGGAGAGAGGAACATCACGCAGGGGAGGCAGTGATGGGGAGGACGCGATGGGAGAGCTGACGCCAAAGGCGCGCGCGGAAAAGGCTGCGGCGGCGATGTGGGCGAGCGATCGCGCGATCCAGCATATCGGCATGGAGATTGCCGAGGTGGATGCCGGGCGTGCGGTGCTGACACTGACGGTGCGGCCTGAGCATTGCAACGGACATGGGATCTGTCACGGCGGCATCACCTTTATGCTGGCGGACAGCGCCTTTGCCTTTGCGTGCAACAGCCGCAATCAGATGACGGTCGCGCAGCACAACGCCATCAGCTACCTCGCGCCCGGACAAGAAGGCGATGTGCTGCGGGCTGAGGCGCGGGAGATCAGCCTCACCGGCCGCAGCGGGCTTTATGATGTCACCGTAACCAATCAGGACAATCAGGTGATTGCCGCCTTTCGCGGGGCGTCGCGTGCGGTCAAAGGCGCGGTATTTGAAGAAGACTAGCGGGGAACTTGGGAGGGTTTCATGAAGGATTTGTCACCACGGCGGGAGGAGCTGGAGCCAATCGAGATTGCCTCGATTGACGAAATCCGGGCGGTGCAGCTTGAGCGGCTGAAATGGTCGCTGCGCCATGCCTATGAAAATGTGCCGATGTACCGACTGCGGTTTGATGCGGCGGGGGTGCATCCGGATGATCTGAAATCGCTGAGCGATCTGGCGAAATTTCCCTTCACCTACAAAGACGACCTGCGCGACAACTATCCCTTTGGCATGCTGGCAGTGCCACGGGCGCAGATTGCGCGGTTGCATGCCTCCTCCGGCACCACGGGCAAGCCAACGGTGGTGGGCTATACGCAAAAAGACATCGACAATTGGGCGGATTTGATGGCGCGCAGCCTCCGGGCGTCGGGATTGCGCGCGGGTGACATGATCCACAACGCCTATGGCTATGGGCTGTTCACCGGCGGGCTGGGCGCGCACTATGGGATTGAGCGTCTTGGGGCAACAGTGGTGCCGATGAGCGGCGGGCAAACCGAGAAACAGGTTGGGTTGATCACAGATTTCAAGCCGGACGGGATCATGGTGACGCCGAGCTATATGCTCAACATTCTGGAGGCGTTTCAGGCGGCGGGGATCGATCCGCGCGAAAGTTCGCTGAGTGTTGGGGTGTTTGGGGCTGAGCCCTGGACCGACGCAATGCGCAAGGAGGTGGAAGCCGCCTTTGATATGCATGCGGTCGACATCTACGGGCTGTCGGAGATCATGGGGCCGGGTGTGGCCAATGAATGTGTGGAAACCAAAGATGGGCCGGTGATCTGGGAGGATCATTTCTATCCGGAGATCATCAACCCTGAGACCGGCGAAGTGGTTGCAGACGGGGAAATTGGCGAGTTGGTGTTTACCACCCTGACCAAAGAAGGCCTGCCAATGGTGCGCTATCGCACGCGCGATTTGACCCGGCTGCTGCCCGGCACGGCCCGCTCGATGCGCCGGATGGAAAAGATCACCGGGCGCAGTGATGACATGATCATTTTGCGAGGGGTGAATGTGTTCCCCTCACAAATCGAGGAACAGGTGCTGGCCACGGAGGGGCTTGCGCCCTATTACCAGATCGAACTTTACAAAGACGGTCGGATGGACGCGATGCGGGTGCATGTTGAGGCGCTGCCGGAAGCGGGCAACACAGAAGAGGCTACGCGGGTTTTGAGCAAACATATCAAAGCGATGGTCGGCGTTTCTGCAGCGGTTTCTGTGGGTACGCCGGGCTCGGTGGAGCGTTCTCAGGGCAAAGCGCGTCGGGTTGTAGACCGGCGGAGCGAAGGCTGAGCCCATGGCGCGCACAATTGCCAAAGATCACGATCAGAAGCGGGCGCATATCCTGAAGGTGGCGGCAAAAGTCTTTGCCGCCGAAGGGTTTGACCGCGCGTCTATGACGGTTTTGGCAAAGGCCTGCGGCATCTCCAAGGCCAATATCTATCACTATTACAGCGGCAAGGATGCCTTGCTGTTTGATGTGCTGGACAGCTATTTGCGCGCGCTGCGTGATCGGGTTTGCGGCTTGGAACTGGCGGAGTTGGCACCTGAGACGCAGCTGCGCGCGCTGTTGCGTGAAATCCTGTTGGCCTATCAGGGTGCTGACGATGAGCATCGGGTGCAGAGCAGCGGCATTGCGCGCCTGCCTGAGGCAGAGCAGCAGGTGCTGCGCGGTTATCAGCGTGACATGGTGGCGGTGATGAAGAGGGTTGTGGCGGCCAATGCGCCAGAGCTGTTTGCCGAGGATGCAGCGCGCCTGCATGAAACCACCATGTCGATCTTTGGCATGCTGAATTGGTACTATATGTGGCAGAGCGCTGCGGATCAGGCCGCGCGGCTGCGCTATGCGGATGTGGTGACCGATCTTGTGCTGAACGGGATCACAGGGACCACAGAAATCACAGGCACCGCAGGGGGCAGGAAACCCTGACCTGACAAAACATCCTTAATATGCGTTAATATTTGCACTGGTCAGCGCCGGTGTTAAGATTTGTTTTTTGGTTAATTTGTTTGAGGGATTTTCATGAAGACCTATATGAAATCTGTTGTTTTGGTAACGGCGCTGGCTGGGCCGACCTTCACGCAAGCTGATCCGTCCTTTGGTTTTGGTGTCACCTTTGTGTTTGGCGGCGACGTGGCTGCGGGCATTCGCGTTTTCAGTGATGACGAGCCGGAAAGTGCGGTTCTGGCGATCGGGGCGGACTATAAGTTCGGCTCCGGTGCGATCCGGCCCACGGTGGGTGCGGCCTGTCTGGATGAGGATTTCTACGTCGATTTCAGCCTTGGATATGATCTCGGCATTGGTGCGCTGGATTATGGTATCGGTATTGGCGGCGCGTTTGACACCGAAGAGGAGAGCTCAGGCTCTCCAGCGCCTCCAATCTAAGAAAATTCCATACATGACATGGTGTTAGCGGCCTGAATTTAAGCTCGCTCATTCGTCATATGACACCACCACGCGGTCGCTGAGCGGGTAGGACTGGCACGATAGCACGTAGCCTTTTTCCACCTCGTAATCCTCAAGCGCGTGGTTGGTGTGCATGTCGACCTCGCCTTCAAGCACGCGGCAGCGACAGGTGGCGCAGACGCCCGCCTTACAGGCATAGGGCACATCCAGCGACTGCGCGCGTGCGGCGTCGAGGATGGCGGTGTTCTGATCCATGGTGATGGTCTGCGTGGCGCCATCCAGCGTGATCGTCGCGGTCACTTTGTCGGCCTCTGAGGTCGTGCTGGCCGCTTTCTGTCTGGCGCGGCCGGGCTGGCTGCTGGCGAAGAGTTCAAATTTGATCTGCTCTTTGGCAAGACCGTGATCCTGCAGCGCTTTTGCGATGCCAAGCATCATCGGCTCCGGCCCGCAGATGAAGGCGGTGTCGACGCTGTTGATGTCGATCCAGCCTGAGCCAAAGAGCTGCGCGCATTTCTCCTCTGTCACCAGCCCGGTGAAGAGGTCGATTTCCTGACTGTCACTTTCCAGCACGTGGATCACGTTGAAGCGGCCCATGTAGAGGTTTTTGAGGTCTTCGAGTTCCTCGCGGAACATGATCGTGGTGACACCTTTGTTGGCGTAGATCAGGGTGAAATTGGCGCGTGGTTCGCGGCTGAGGGTGGTTTTGATCAGGGAAAGCACCGGTGTGATGCCGGAGCCGCCTGCAAAGCCGAGGTAGGTTTTGGCGGCATCTGCATCAAGATCGGTGAAAAACGTGCCCATGGGTGGCATGGCAGAGAGCGTGTCGCCAATTTTCAGGTCGGTATTGGCCCATGTGGAGAAGGCCCCGCCGTCGACCCGTTTGATACCCACCTGCAGCACGCCGTCGTCTTTGCCAGCGCAGATCGAATAGGAGCGGCGCAGCTCTTCGCCGTCAAAATCTCGCTTGAACGTCAGGTATTGGCCTTGGGTGAAATCAAACACCGCCGCGTCATCAGCAGCCGGGGCGAGGGTGACCACCACCGCGTCCCGGATGGTCTTTTGGATGTCTGTGACCGTGAGGTCATGAAAACGCGCCATGGTGGTCTCCTCAGATGCATTTGAAGTGGTCGAAGGGTTCCAGACAGCTCTTGCAACGCCAAAGAGATTTGCAGGGTGTGGAGCCAAATTGGCTGATCTTTTCAACAGCTTTCGCGCCACAGTTCGGGCAAGAATCTGGCCTGCCAGAAGCGGTTGGCGGGGCGATGCCATAGGCTTTGAGCTTGGCGCGGCCCTGATCTGTCATCCAGTCGGTGGTCCATGCCGGGCTGAGCTGGCTGCGCAGTTTGAGGTCGCTAACGCCGTGGTCTCGCAGAGCGGTTTCGATATCGAGGTTGATGATCGAGGTGGCGGGGCAGCCGGAATAAGTGGGGGTCACGGTGACGATGAGCGTTTCACCTTCATAAGCCACATCGCGGATCACGCCGAGATCGGTGAGCGAGATCACCGGAATTTCCGGGTCAGGGATGGCGTGGAGCCAGGTCCAGATTTGCTCAATACTCGGCAAAGCCGAGTCGCCTGGCGATAGGCCGGGCAGCGCCCAACCGCCCCCATGGGCGGGCGCTTCGCTTCCGCCCGCGATTGCACGATGCCCTTTGATCACCACGTTGCCCCCGGATAGGCGCGCTGCAGCCACTGCATTTGGGTCAGCAAATGCCCGAGGTGTTCGGTGTGCGTCTGACCAGTGCGACCACCTTTGTGCGCAAATGTGCTTTCCGGGACCGTCAGCGTGGCCTCAGCGAGAACTCTGCCCACCAGAGCGTCATATTCAGTGCGCAGGTTGGCGGGATCGGGGGCGATGCCGGCCTCGGCCATGGCGGCATCCACCGGATCGCTGGCAAACATCTCTCCAATGTAAGGCCAGAGCCGATCGAGCGCGGCTTGCATACGGTTGTGGCTTTCCTCGGTGCCATCGCCAAGACCAACCACGGTGTCAGCTGACCGCTCCACATGATAGGCGGCTTCTTTACTGGCTTTCTCCGCAATCTCAGCGACGCGCGGATCTGAGGATTTTGCCAGACGGGGCAGGTGGATTGACTGGAAGGCGTCAAAGAGGAATTGGCGCATCAGGGTTTGGCCAAAATCGCCATTGGGCAGCTCGACCAGTAGGAGATTGCGGAAATCCCAGACGTCGCGCAAAAAAGCGAGGTCGTCGGCGGTTTTGCCGTCGCCCATGACCTCTGCGGCATAGGTGAGCCAGAGCTGGGTTTGGCCCATCAGGTCGAGCGCTGTGTTGGCGAGCGCGATGTCTTCTTCGAGCACGGGCGCATGGCCGCACCATTCAGAGGTGCGGTGGCCGAGGATCAGGGCGTTGTCGCCCATACGCAGCAAGAACTCTGCAAGTTGGGTGTTGTCCTGCGCCATCACATATGCCCCACGTCATCAGGAATGTCGTAGAAGGTGGGGTGGCGGTAGATCTTGCTCTCGGACGGCTCATAAAGCGGGCCTTTTTCCGATGGTGCCGAGGCTGAAATATTATTCGCTTCCACGACCCAGATGGACACACCTTCGTTGCGGCGGGTGTAGACATCGCGTGCGTTTTTGATGGCCATTTCCGCATCTGGTGCGTGCAAGGAGCCGACGTGGCGGTGGCTGAGGCCGTGTTGGCCACGGATGAAGATTTCCCAGAGGGGCCATTCTTTGGACATGTCTGCCTCCTATTCCGCAGCGGTTTTGCGGGCGCGTTTCTTTTCTGCATGGGCCAGCAAGCCCTCGCGCACCCATGCGCCGTCGTCCCACGCTTTGTTGCGTGCCTCCAGCCGTTCTGTGTTGCAGGGGCCATTGCCTTTCAGGACGTCAAAGAACTCTGACCAGTCAGGCTCGGAGAAGTCGTAGCCGCCTTTTTCCTCGTTCCACGCAAGGTTTTCATCCGGCACGGTGAGGCCGAGAAATTCCGCTTGTGGCACGGTTTGGTCGACGAATTTCTGGCGCAGCTCGTCGTTGGTGTTCATCTTGATTTTCCATGCCATGTTCTGGGTGGAATGCACCGACTCTGCGTCAGACGGGCCAAACATCATGAGCGAGGGATACCAGAACCGGTTGAGTGCATCCTGCGCCATGCGGCGCTGCGCCTCGGTGCCCTGTGCCATCTTCATCATGATGTCAAAGCCCTGACGCTGATGGAAACTTTCCTCTTTGCAGATGCGGATCATGGCGCGGGAATAGGGGCCGTAGGAAGTGCGTTGCAGCGGGACCTGATTCATGATGGCTGCCCCATCCACCAGCCAGCCGACCGCGCCGATGTCGGCCCATGTGAGGGTGGGGTAGTTGAAGATGGAAGAGTATTTCATCTTGCCAGACAGGAGCTGTTCGGTCAGGTCATCGCGGCTCACACCGAGGGTTTCAGCGGCGCAGTAGAGGTAGAGGCCGTGACCGGCCTCATCCTGCACTTTTGCCAGAAGGATCATTTTGCGCTCAAGCGTGGGCGCGCGGGTGATCCAGTTGCCCTCGGGCAGCTGACCGACGATCTCGGAATGGGCATGTTGCCCAATCTGGCGGATCAGGGTTTTTCTGTAACCTTCGGGCATCCAATCACGTGGCTCGATCTTGATGTCGGCATCAATGCGGGCCTGAAACTCCGCTAGTTTTTGCGGATCATCCTGGCTGGCTTCTGACTGGATCATCTGAGCGTACATGATTGGTATCCTCCTCTGGCGTCGGGCTGAGAAATGTCAGACCCTTTCGAGAATAAGTGCGGTGCCTTGGCCAACGCCGACACACATGGTGCAAAGCGCGTAGCGGCCGCCGGTGCGTTTGAGCTGATAAGCGGCGGAAAGCACGAGGCGTGCGCCGGACATGCCGAGCGGGTGGCCGATGGAAATGGCGCCGCCGTTCGGGTTCACATGGGGCGCGTCATCAGCCACGCCGAGTTCGCGCAGCGATGCGAGGCCCTGAGCCGCGAAAGCCTCATTCAATTCTATCACATCCATCTGTGCGATGGTGAGACCTGTGCGCTTCAAAACTTTGCGCGTGGCCGGTACCGGGCCGATGCCCATCACGCGTGGCGCAACGCCTGCGGCGGCCATGCCCACGATGCGGGCCATCGGGGTCAGCCCGTTGGCGGCGGCGGCCGCTTTGGTGGCCATCAGCAATGCGGCGGCGCCGTCGTTGACGCCTGAGGCATTGCCCGCTGTGACGGTTAGATGGGCGCCATTCACGCCGCGCAGTTTGGCGAGCTTTGCAGCGTCTGTGCCGGGGCGGGGGTGCTCATCTGTGTCGACAATCAGCGGATCGCCTTTGCGCTGTGGCACGGTCACCGGGGTGATTTCTTCAGCGAAATAACCGGCGGCATGGGCCGCGGCCCAGCGCGCCTGAGAGCGGGCGGCAAAGGCGTCCTGATCTTCGCGGTTGATGTGATAGTCTTCGGCAACATTGTCCGCGGTTTGCGGCATGCTGTCGGTGCCATACATGGCCTTCATTTTCGGGTTCACAAAGCGCCAGCCGATGGTGGTGTCAAACACCTCATTGGCACGCGAAAACGCGGCGGTGGCTTTGGGCATAACGAAGGGCGCGCGGGACATGCTTTCGACGCCGCCTGCGATGGCCATGTCGTAGTCACCCGCGCGCAGGCCGCGCGAGGCCATGCCAACCGCATCCATGCCAGAGGCGCAGAGGCGGTTGATCGTGGTGCCGGGCACGTCGGTCGGCAAGCCTGCGAGCAGGGCGGCCATGCGCGCCACATTGCGGTTGTCTTCGCCCGCCTGATTGGCAGAACCGAAAATCACGTCATCAAGTGCAGCCCATTCGACTTGGGGATTGCGTGCCATCAGTGCGGCGATGGGCGCTGCGGCGAGATCGTCTGTGCGCACCGAAGAAAGCGCCCCGCCGTAGCGGCCAATTGGGGTGCGTGTGGCGTCACAGATAAAAGCGTCTGACATGTTTCCTCCCGGGATCTCTGCGTTTCGGCACGTGCCGCGATCCCTTGTGTTTTCCTAAGCGTCGGTTCGATTCGTCGCAAGTTAAAGTTACGTTATTTGGTTTTTGTGGATATTTGTGTAACGCTTTCCGTTACCAAAAACCGCACATGCTTCGCAAATGAAACAAACAACTTTAGTGAGTTGAAGCGTGAACACGAAAAGGGACCCCGCGTCGTATCGCTGTGCGCCAAGGTTTTTTTGAGGGGACTGCTGTGGGGCCAGAATGCGCTGCGTCTTAGCGCTCATTGCCGAAATGCTCTGAGAGGGCCAAAAAATCGATGCGCCAAACATGCATGTTTTGACACACGCATAGCTTGAGGTGTACGCTGGGGAAGTCGCGAATATGCAGTTGTAATTGTTGAGTTTAACCTCTGCCTCGGCAGATAAAAGCTTCACTAAATCGGCGCATAATGATCTAGGTCAATTACGCAAGCCTATTTGTGGCGCAAGAACGCACTTACGACTTCAAGACCCGAACAGAATTTTTCTACGGTGTTTACGTGACGTTAGAGATGCGACATTCGCCTGAGCGCCGTGCCCTTTTGACCGGGCAGTTTGCGCGCACACAGGCGTTGCGTCCGCCGGGCGCACTTGAGAGCGGGCTGTTTGAAGAGGCCTGCTCCCATTGTGGAGACTGCGCGGCGGCATGCCCGCAAGCCATCATTAAAGCCGATGACGCCGGCTTCCCTGTGGTGGATGTGAGCGACCACGCTTGTGATTTCTGTAACGCCTGTTCGGACGTTTGCACCGCTGGTGCGATCCTGCCCGCGACCGGATGGGAGGTACGCGCGGTTGTCGCGGAGAGCTGCCTCTCGCTGCAGGGTGTGATGTGCCGCACTTGCGAAGATCATTGCGACGAAGGCGCCATTCGTTTTCGCCTTATGACAGGGGGACGGTCGCAGCCCAACATTGATGTTGTTGCCTGTAGCGGATGCGGGGCCTGTGTTGCGCCTTGTCCGGCAGATGCTCTGTCGCTTCACCATCCTGCGCCCGCAGCCGCGGCGGAGGACGAGACTTCCCCAGCCAGCCTTTCCCAAGCCAGCGAGTTGCCAAAATGTACAATATCTGCGGATGCCTAGTTCATGCGATGCCTGAGCGTGTCTCAGAAATCGTCGCTGATATCAAAGCCACGGAAGGCTGTGAGGTGCACGCCCAAGAAGAGGGGCGGATTGTCACCACCGTTGAAGACACCGAGACCAGACGCGCCTCGGAGATCATCATGGACATGCACCAGATCCCCGGTGTGATCACCATCACGCTGACCTATCACCATTTCGAACCAAGCGGCGCGGATGCAGCCGCATCCAAAACGCTCTGAAGGAGGTCTAGCCATGACATTGCCAACGTCCCGACGTAGTTTCCTGAAGGCCTCGGCCGCTGCGGCCACGGCCTCTGCCGCAGGGATCACCTTGCCCAAAGAGGCGCAGGCACAGGTAGGCACGCCCGATATCCGCTGGGACAAAGCGGCCTGCCGGTTCTGCGGCACGGGCTGTTCGGTCCTGGTGGGGGTCAAGGATGGCAAAGTGGTTGCCACCCAAGGCGACCCGAAAGCGGAAGTGAACCGCGGCCTGAACTGTATCAAGGGCTACTTCCTGTCCAAGATCATGTATGGCGCGGACCGGCTGACCCAGCCGATGCTGCGCAAGACCAATGGAGTCTATGATAAAGAAGGTGAGTTCACGCCGGTGAGCTGGGATGAAGCCTTCGACATCATGGAAGAGAAGTTCAAAGCTGCGCTGAAGGACAAAGGTCCGACCGGCATCGGCATGTTCGGCTCTGGTCAGTGGACGGTCTGGGAAGGCTATGCCGCCGCCAAGCTGATGAAGGCGGGCTTTTTGTCCAACAACATCGACCCGAATGCGCGCCACTGCATGGCCTCTGCGGTGGTTGGCTTTATGCGGGCCTTTGGCATCGATGAGCCGATGGGCTGTTATGATGACCTTGAGGCGGCGGACACCTTTGTGCTCTGGGGCTCCAACATGGCGGAGATGCACCCGATCCTGTGGTCACGCATCAGCGACACACGCCTGACCAAGCCCGGCGCGCAGGTGCATGTGCTCTCCACCTTTGAGCATCGCTCGTTTGAGCTGGCGGACAATGGCATGATCTTCACGCCGCAGACCGACCTCGCCATCCTGAACTACATCGCGAACTACATTATCGAAAATGACGCGGTGAACTGGGACTTTGTGAATAAGAACGTTAATTTCACCAAGACTGCGACCGACATCGGCTATGGCCTGCGCCCAGAGCATGAGCTTCAGCAAGCGGCGGCGAACCCGAACAGCGGCAAGCTCGAAGCGATCGATTTTGAGGCCTACAAAGACTATGTCAGCGAATACACGCTGGAATATGTGAGCGAGCTGTCCGGCGTGCCGGAGAGCAATCTGCTGCGCCTGGCACAGCAGTATGCCGATCCGGATCGGAAGGTGATGAGCCTCTGGACCATGGGTTTCAATCAGCACTCCCGTGGTTCTTGGGTGAACGGCTTGATGTACAATGTGCACCTGCTGACCGGTAAGATTTCAGAGCCGGGCAACTCGCCATTCTCGCTAACAGGGCAGCCTTCGGCCTGTGGGACGGCGCGTGAGGTGGGGACATTTGCCCACCGTCTGCCGGCTGACATGGTGGTGGCCAATGATGAGCACCGTGCGATTGCCGAGAAGAAGTGGAAACTGCCCAGCGGCATCCTGAACGCCAAGCCGGGTTCCCATGCTGTTCAGCAGAACCGAGACCTAAAAGACGGCAAGATCAACGCCTATTGGGTGCAGGTGAACAACAACATGCAAGCCGCGCCCAATATGAATGAGGAAGGCTATCCGGGCTATCGCAACCCTGACAACTTCATCGTGGTGTCTGATCCCTATCCAACGGTCACTGCATTGGCGGCAGACCTGATCCTGCCCACAGCGATGTGGGTGGAAAAAGAGGGCGCCTTTGGCAACGCGGAGCGCCGCACGCAATTCTGGCGTCAGCAGGTGGATGCGCCGGGTGAGGCAAAGTCGGATCTATGGCAGCTGATGGAATTCTCCAAACGCTTCACCACTGATGAGGTTTGGCCCGCCGACATTCTGGATGCCAACCCTGAGTTCAAAGGCAAATCCCTGTTTGATGTGCTGTTTGCCAATGGGCAGGTCGACAAATACGCGCTTTCGGAAACCGCAGAGGGCTTCGCCAACGCGGAATCTGAGGACTTCGGCTTCTATGTGCAGAAAGGCCTATTTGAAGAATATGCCGCCTTTGGGCGGGGGCACGGGCATGATCTTGCGGACTTTGACGTCTATCACGAGGAGCGCGGTCTGCGCTGGCCAGTGGTTGACGGCAAGGAGACCAAATATCGTTTCCGCGAGGGCTACGACCCTTACGTGAAAGAAGGCGAAGGCGTTAAGTTCTACGGACACAAAGACGGCAAGGCGAAGATCATTTTTGCCCCATATGAGCCGCCAGCGGAGGTTCCGGATGAGGAGTTCAATATGTGGCTCGTCACCGGCCGTGTGCTGGAGCACTGGCATTCCGGTTCCATGACCCGGCGTGTGCCCGAGCTGCACCGTGCTTATCCTTATGCGCAGGTGTTCATGCATCCTGAGGACGCCAAAGAGCGTGGCCTGCGACGGGGGCAGGAGATCACCATCGCCACCCGCCGCGGCGAGATGCACAGCCGGGTGGAAACCCGTGGTCGCAACCGGATGCCGCGTGGCGTGGTGTTTGTGCCATGGTTTGATGAGGGCCAGCTGATCAACAAGTTGACACTGGATGCGACCTGTCCGCTGTCCAAGGAAACGGACTTCAAAAAATGTGCCTGCAAGGTGGAGCGCGCCTGAGGGGCGTCCCACCCAACATAGCCAGCGCGGGGCGCGGCCCAAGGCCACCCCCGCAAGCTACGGAGATTGTAAGATGAGAAAATACAGTTTTGTCAGCACCTTGGCAGCGGTTGCTGTGGTTGTGGGCAGCGGCTTTGCGATTGCGGATCAGGCGGGCACCGTGAAGAGCCTACGCAATGATCAGATTGACCACATCAACCGGATTGATGAGGTTCTGCATCAGGAGAGCCGCCGGTTTGTGCGCAATTATCGCCAGCAACCGCCGCTGATCCCGCATTCCATCGATCAGTATCAGATTGATCTGAGCGCCAATCAGTGTCTTGCGTGCCATGACTGGAGCAATGCCGGGGATCGCGGCGCACCAACGCTGTCGATGACCCATTATCTGGGGCGTGAGGGCGAACAGCTTGATCAGGTCGCGGGCACCCGTTGGTTCTGTAACCAGTGCCACGTGCCGCAGGCCAACACGCCGCCGTTGGTGGAGAGCACCTTCACCCCGTCCCAATAACGCAGCAGGAAAGGAGTTGAGACATGTCTGATCATGATGACAAACCCGGCTTTTTCCGGCGTGTGTGGCGCACGGTGACTTCGCCCACGACAACCTTCTCTCTGGGTGGGTTGCTGATTGGGGGCTTTGTGGGGGGCATCCTGTTTTGGGGGGGCTTCCACTGGGCGCTTGAGCTGACCAACACCGAAGAGTTCTGTGTCTCTTGCCACGAGATGGAGACCAACTTTGTCGAGTACAAAGAGACCGTGCATTACAACAACCACTCCGGTGTGCGGGCGACCTGTCCGGATTGCCACGTGCCAAAGGAATGGCAGCACAAGATCAAAGCCAAGATTCTGGCCAGCAAAGATGTGTATCACACGCTGGTGGGTACGATTAACACGCCGGAGAAATACGAGGAACACCGGCTTGGCATGGCGTCCAAATCCTGGGTGAAAATGAAGAGGTCCGACAGCCGCGAATGCCGCAACTGTCACAACTTCGAATATATGGATTTCACCATTCAGGAGAACCGCGCGGCGGCCAATCACCAGCAGGCGCTGGATGAAGGCAAAACCTGTATCGATTGCCACCAGGGCATCGCCCATAATCTGCCGGAGAACTATCTAGAGACCTACCGGTCGCTGGTGGAAGAGATGGCTGAGGCCGGCGAGATACCCGCGCCCAAAGGGCGTGACGTGGCCCGCGCGCAAAGCGATATCCAATCCTATCTAGGTGCAAACTAACGCATCCACAAAGCAGGGTTTCAGGCGTCCCGGATTGGGGCGCCTTTTTTTCTGCGCGGCGCTTGATGGCGTTTGGGGGATTTGGTGCTGGCTCCTTGGAGTAGAGCCAGCACCAGCCTTGGTTCTGTGAGTGGTCTGGCATGGGCACAGACATTGCAAAACCGCCAAGGCGTAGCGATCTTGCGCCCAACCAGCGCCACCGGGAGGGAGAGCGCGCGCCGGTCGTCCGGGGCCAGGCAGCACATTTGGAGAGGCTGCTGCATGACCCTTAAGGAAGGCTGCGGCTGTGTCCCCAGACCGCGTCTTCCCTCTGAGACCAGTGTTAGAGCCAGTTTCTGAAAATATCCTTTTAGACTGTCATCAGTTTTTAGCGGTATTTACCTAAAATTTTAGGAGGCGACCCAAATCCCCTGCGTCAGAGCTGGGATTGTTGGATTGGGGTCATGGAAAACCCCTTTTATTCAATCTATTATGGTGGCGAACTGAAGTTGCTGAATGTGAGTGGGGCTGTTGAGTTTCCTGCAAAGTTTTTTTGAAGCCGTCCGCAGATTTGGATCAAAAGGCGGTGCTGTGCGCAGCTCGCACCTTGCGCTGTCCTTTCTCTTTGCGATTTTTCCCTTCTGTCTGTTTGCGCTTTCATTGGCGGGGGTGCTGAGCCCGCAGGCGCATATCGACGACGTGGTCGAGTTCACCATTGGCGCCTGGCCGGATGCGATTGCGGATTCCATTGAGAGCGAGCTGCGCGCGGTGCTGCAGGCGGGGAGTTCCACGCTGACCTTCGGGGCGGTTCTGGCGATCTTTTTTGCCTCAAACGGGGTTCAGGCCATCCGGCTGGTGATCACGGATGCGTACCGCGATGAAGATCCGCGGCCGTTTTGGAAAACGCGTGCACTGGCGATCCTGTTTGTGATTGCGGGGTCCGGCGTGATTGTCGTGGCCGGGGCGTTCAACGTGATTGTACCGTTGGCGGTGCACTACTTTGATGATCTTGTCCCTTGGCTAGGACAGTCGATTTTGAGCAACGAACAGTTCCGTCAGATCGTGACCTTGTCCGTTTCGGTTTTCTTCCTGTTTGCCTGTCACAAATGGCTGCCGGGCATGCCGCATTCGTCGCGCGAGCTGTTGCCCGGTATCTTGCTCTGTATTGTCCTCTGGTGGGCGGTTTCAAAAGGGTTTGGGTTCTACCTCAGCCGGTTTTCGACTTATTCGGTCACCTATGCCGGGCTTGCCGGGATTATGTCGACGCTGGTCTATCTCTATCTGATGTCGGCGATTTTTGTTCTGGGCGCGGAGTTCAACGGCCAGCTGATGGATGCCCGCAAGATGCAGGAAAGCGGCGCCGCCTAGGTGTTTCTACGGTGATTGCGCTCGCTGTGCGCTCCGCTAAAGTCGCGCGCCAAGAAGAGGGAGGAAGGCTCATGAGCATGACGATTGGTGCGCTGTTTGCCGCACGGGCTGAGACCTATGCTGACAAGCTGTTTTTGCAGGTTCCAGCCAACGCAGAGCGCGCATATCACCCGGAGGGATACCTCTGCACCTATGGCGAGGCGCAGGCGCAGGTTTCGTCGATGGTGGCCACGCTGAAAGCCGCAGGCTATGGCCATGGGCACCGGATCGCAGCGCTGCTGGAAAATCGCCCTGAGATGCTCTTGCTGAAATTGGCCTTGTCAGAGCTGGGCATCAGTTGGGTGCCTGTGAATCCGGACTACCGCCCCGCAGAGGTGGCCTATCTGCTGCAAGACAGCGGCGCGGAGCTGGCGCTTGTGGTGCGGGAGCAGCGTGCGCTGATGGAGGCCGGGATCGCGGAGAGCGGTCTGGATGTGCCGATGGTGGAGATGGGCACCACGTTGCCTGTGCTGCCACAGAGCAAAACCGCTGCGCCCAACACGGGTCCAATCACGCAGGAGACTGAGGCCAGCCTGATCTACACCTCCGGCACCACGGGGCGGCCCAAGGGCTGTATGCTGAGCCATGGCTATGAGGTGGAGATGGGGCAGTGGTATGCCTCACGTGGTGGCCTCATCCAGTTTGAGGCGGGGGTGACCAAGGTCTATTGCCCCTTGCCGCTGTTCCATGTGAACGCCGCGATTCTGCTGTTCATGGCGGTGATTGAAACCGGCAGCGCGCAGATTACGCCCGAGCGGTTCCGGGCCAGCGCATGGTGGCGCGAACTGGCGGAAACAGAAGCCACAGCGGCGCATTATCTGGGGATCGTCATTCCGGCGTTGATGAACCGAGCACCTGAGGCTTGGGAAAAGAAACACAAAGTGAAATTCGCCGTCGGGGCAGGGGTGGAGCCCACGCTGCACCGCCCGTTTGAAGAGCGCTTTGGCTTTCCCTTGATCGAGGTCTGGGGCATGACGGAGATGTGCCGGCTGCTGGGCGACTATGAGGAGCCGCGCCGCATCGACACCCGCGCCATGGGCCGCCCGCAACCGGGGCTGGACGTGCGCGTGGTGGATGGCGACGACCAAGAAGTGCCACGGGGCACACCGGGCGAAATGGTGTTGCGCTACAGTGAAGAGACCCCGCGACGCGGCGCTTTCTCAGGCTATCTGAACTTGCCCGAGGCCACAGAAGAGGCCTGGCGCGGCGGATGGTTTCACACCGGCGACACGGTGATGATGGATGAAACCAACATGATCACTTTTGTGGACCGCAAGAAAAACATCATCCGCCGGTCTGGCGAAAATATTGCGGCGGCGGAGATTGAGGCTTGTCTGCAGGACCACCCGGCTGTTGAGCGCGTGGCGGTGGTGGCTGTGGCAGACGAGATGCGTGATGAAGAGGTGATGGCCTGTGTGCAGGTGATCGGCGCGGAGAGTGAGGCTCTGTCACAGGAGCTGTTTGATTGGTGCTTTGCACGGCTGGCCTATTACAAAGCACCGGGCTGGATCCGGTTCCATCCGGATATTCCGGTGACCGGGACGCAGAAGATCCAGAAACACAGCCTGTTTGGTGAAGGTGACGATCCCACGGCGGGAGCTGCTGACTTCCGCGCTCTTAAGAAGCGCGGATAAGCCTCTCACATAAAACAAAAAAGCCCGCATCAAAGGATGCGGGCTTCTTCGTAAGATCAGGGAGCGCTTAGGCGCGACGGCGACGGCGACCGCCCCGGCCACCTGCGGCTGCATCTGCAGGGGATTTGTTGAATTTGATCCACTCAGCACCACCTTCGTCGTTGTTGGTCAGGAAGTTGGCGGCGCGGATGGCCTCCATCTCTTTGCCTGCGCGGGCTTTGGTGGAGCCCAGACCGAAGGTTTCGCAGAAGGTCTCGTCATCCATGTCCTCTGGGATGATGATGCCTTTGGCGGCGATTTCGGCTTTCTTCTCGGCCAGCTTTTTGGGGCCAACAGGCAGGGCAATCGGGTTCATGATCGCGGAGGTCATGCCGGTCGCCATTGCCATTGGCAGGAAGGCGTTGTTGATGCCGTGACGGTTTGGCAGGCCGAAGGAGATGTTGGACGCACCGCAGGTGGTGTTCACGCCCAGTTCGTTGCGCAGGCGGCGGTTCAGTTCAAACACCTGCAGGCCAGCAGTGCCCATGGCGCCGATTGGCATCACCAGCGGGTCAACCACGATGTCATGCGCCGGGATGCCGAAGTCAGCTGCGCGCTCAACGATCTTTTTAGCCACGGCAAAGCGGACCTCTGGGTCCTCGGAGATGCCGGTGTCGTCGTTGGAGATCGCCACCACAGGCACGTTGTATTTCTTGACCAGCGGCAGAACGATTTCCAGACGCTCTTCTTCACCAGTTACAGAGTTCAGCAGCGGACGGCCTTTGGCCGCTTCCAGACCCGCCTCAAGCGCTCCGGGCACGGAGCTGTCGATGCAGAGCGGGCAGTCGGTGACTTCCTGCACTTTTTCCACCAGCTGGCGCATCAGGTCAGGCTCAACAAAGTTGTTGTCCGCGTAACGTGGGTCTTCGGCCATTTTGTTGGAGAAAACCGCGCCGGAGTTGATGTCCAGAACAGTGGCACCAGCAGCGACCTGCGCCAGAGCATCGGCTTGCACGCGGGAGAAATCGCCCGCTTCCAGCTCTGCGTTCAGGATCTTGCGGCCGGTTGGGTTGATGCGCTCACCGATAACGGTGAACGGCTGGTCAAAACCCATGATCGCTGTTTTTGTTTGTGATTCAATGATGGTCCGGGTCATGTTTTATCCTGTCAGACAGAGGTGCTTTGTGGGGCGGCCGGCTGCGTGGAGGCGCCGCCGTTTTCGATTGCCCAGTTGGCGTTGGTTTTGATGCCGCCAAGCGGGAAGAAGTGGACTTTCTCGATGTTGAAATCCGGGTTTGCCGCTTTGTGGGCGGCCAGACCGGCAAGAACTTCGGTTGGCTCATGCGGAAGCAGCAGTTTAGAGACGTCTTTGGCGCGCTTCTGAAGCACTTTGAGAGACGGGCCAACGCCGCAGGCAATGGCGAATTTGATCATGGTCTGCAGCTTGGCAGGACCTGCGATACCAATGTGGATCGGCAGGGTCATGCCGCGCTCTTTCAGCGTGTTGGCCCATTCGATCACCGGATCTGCCTCAAAGCAGAACTGGGTGGCGAGCGCCATATCGGCGTCGGTGCGCTTGGAGAACTCAAGCTTCCAGTCCAGAGCGGCGTAGGTGTTGGCGCGACCGCCGTCCGGGTCGATGTCCATGTTAGGCTCTGGGTGACCCGCAACGTGCAGGTTGGTGAAACCGGCTTTGTCAAACAGGCCTGTGTCCAGCAGCTGCATGGAGTCAGAGAAATCGCCATGTGGGTTGGCAACGCCACCGGCCAGCAGAAGCGCCTGTTTCACATCGGCTTCGCCCTGATACATGGAGATCCAGTTCTCAAGCGTTGCCTTATCTTTGATAATGCGCGCCGGGAAGTGGGGCATCACGTCATAGCCTTCGCCTTTGATGCGCTTGGCGGTGGCGACCATATCCTCGATCGGGGTGCCCTCGATGTGGGCGATATAGACGCGGGTGCCCTCAGGCAGAAGCACGCGGAAGTCGTCGACTTTGGCGGCCGTGCGCGGCATCACTTCGATGGAGTAGCCTTTCAGGAAAGCTTCCATTTCCGGTGTGGCGGATTTGACCTCATCGGTCTTGCGCTTGAAATTCAACAAAGCCATTGCGGCCTCCCAAATCGAGGGGCGTGTCATGCCCAGCCTTCATTGTCGATCAGCGCCTTGATGCGCGTCTGATCGTACTCTGCTTCAAGCCGTGCGACTTCTTGTTCAACAATCGCCTGCGGCTCGCCCTCAACCGGATACGGATCTGCCTTCCGCCACTCTGCTAGATAGGCATCCGTGTCGGATGCGCCAACCTTCATCGCTGCTCGGTCGATTGCTTGCTCAAACCGTTCAGCCAAAGGTTTCTTTGCGCCGCGACGCCCTTTGCCAACGATCACCTGAGCAGGAATATCGCGCCAGTAGACAATGGTGACATCAGGCATGGGGTTGATTCCTCCGGTATCAGTACATCATACGTAAATCAGGGCCGCCTGTCGCTTTGTGTCAATTTCGACACGAAGACAGCATTCCGCGACCTAGCGCTTTGTTGTGAGCTGCTTGTAGCGGTCGGAGCGGCGCTCTGGCTATTGCGGGGCGCGTGAAATCTTTGCATGAAAAAGATGAGCTTCCGGGGCGTTGTGCCAAGAGCGCGCCCCAAAGATGCGCGGCGTCATCCAAGGAGGGATTGCGCGGGGGGCAGCGAAAGACTAGGTTGAAGGCAACACGAAATGGAGGGCGTGACGATGGCGCCCAAGCGTCCCAAAGGTGCGGGCGCATTCCCAAAACCGGTTGAGAGCCCCGCGCCGAAACCGCCTGATCCAAGTACGCTTTACGCGGCCTTGGATCTGGGCACGAACAGTTGTCGCATGTTGATTGCCCAACCCAAGGGCAGTCAAATTCATGTGGTGGACAGCTTTAGCAAGTCTGTCCAGTTGGGCTCCGGGCTGGAAAGCACCGGAAGGCTTTCCCGTGGCTCCATGCGGCGCACGATCCAAGCGATGCGGATCTGTCAGCAGAAGCTTAAGCGCCATAAGGTCAAACGCATGCGTTTGGTGGCCACTGAGGCCTGTCGGCGCGCCAAAAATGCGCGGGATTTTGTGCGGCAGGTGCGGCGTGAGACAGGTTTGCAGCTGGAAATCATCCAGGCTGAGGAAGAAGCGCGTCTGGCGGTGATTAGCTGCGCGCCGCTTGTCTCCATGAAGACCGAGCAACTTCTGGTGGTGGATATTGGCGGCGGGTCAACAGAGCTTGTCTGGATCGACCTGTCCTCTGTTCCGCCGATTGAGCGGTCGCGCGCAATCATGCGTCTGCGCGGCGGGTTTCACACCGCTGACAGCCCGTTTCCGGCCGCCAAAGTGGTGGATTGGATCAGCGTGCCGCTGGGTGTGGCCACTTTGCGCGACCAGTTTCGCGATGTGGAAGATGATGCCGCGCGTTTTGCATTGATGAGCTGGTTCTTTGAGGAAAATCTGAGCGAGTTTGCACCTTATAAGGATGCGCCGCCGAGCGAAGGTTTTCAGATCATCGGCACAAGCGGCACGGTGACCACCGTGGCGGCAAGTCATTTGGGGCTGCGCCGCTATGACAGGACCAAAGTGGACGGTTTGCGTATGACCAGTGACCAGATTGATAAGGTCATCCGGGGCTATCTGGATCTTGGCCCGAAGGGGCGACGCAACGACCCGCGGATCGGGCAGGACCGGCAGGCGCTGATCATGAGTGGCTCGGCGATTTTGCAGGCGCTGCTGCGCTGCTGGCCGACAGATCGGCTTTCCGTGGCGGACCGGGGGCTCCGTGAAGGACTGCTTTATGCGCAGATGAGCGCGGACGGCGTGCTAGAGGATGGGCCGTTCTGAGCGTGCAAGACAGCTTGAAGTGACGGCAAAAATGACTAGAAGGCTTTGTTTCAAAGCAAAGTGGTGAGCGAGATGGCCAAGAAACCGACCGGCAAGAACACATCCGGGCGCGGACAGCGCGATTTGACCGTGAAGGTGAAGTCTGCGCGCGGGCGCAAACTGTCGAGCACCCGCTGGCTGCAACGTCAGCTCAATGATCCTTATGTGCAGCGCGCAAAGGCCGAAGGCTATCGTGGTCGCGCGGCGTTTAAGATCATGGAGCTGGACGACAAATACCGCTTTCTGGTGCCTGGTGCCCGGGTGGTGGATCTAGGCTGTGCCCCCGGAGGCTGGTGCCAGGTGGCCGTGCCGCGCGTAAACGCGCTGGGTGAAAAATCCGGCAAAAAGGTTGGCACTATTCTGGGGATCGACCTTCAGGAAGTGGAAGCCATTGCCGGCTGTGATATCCATCAGCTCGACTTCATGGAAGACGATGCGGATGTGAAGGTCAAAGACTGGCTCGGCGGCAAAGCGGATGTGGTGATGAGCGACATGGCGGCGGCCAGCTCGGGTCACAAGCAGACCGACCACTTGCGCATTATGGCGCTGTGTGAGGCGGCGGCTTATTTTGCCTTTGACGTACTGGAAGAGGGCGGCACCTTTGTGGCCAAGGTTTTGGCCGGTGGGGCCGAAGGCGAGCTGCAAAAGCTTCTGAAGCAGAAATTCACCAAAGTGGCAAATGTGAAACCCCCAAGCAGCCGCGCGGACAGTTCCGAGAAATTCGTGGTGGCCACAGGGTTCCGTGGCTAAAGCCCTCAGTTGTTGAGTTGGTTAGGCGCTGCGCAGCAGGGACTCTGCGGCGTGTTTAACCATGCGTTCGGCGCGAAATTCAAAGTGATCCGCCTTAAACATATCAACGGGTTGGCGCGCGAGCGCCTCTTCATGCGCCAAGGCCAGATTTTGCTGGCGCAGCAGCTCAAACAGGCGCGCATGACGCGCGGGTTTGGCGTAGGTGGACGAGCGGACGTGGAACACAACAGTCTCCTTTGGCAACAGTAACCCGCAAAGTCGTTTCTGGGGTCACCGACCTTGCTAAAGGAGCGAAATGGTTAAAAAGTTGCGCAAATGGGATGATTTTGTGGAATAATTGCAGCGAATGCTCAGGGCATTTACCGCGCACGATCCTCAGATGTGTCATTTCCGGCGCCACGCCAGCGGTTGTGGGTCCACATCCATTGGCCGGGATAGGCGCGGATCAGCGCTTCTAGGCTATCGTTCAGGGCCTGCGTCATTTCTTCCGCAGTGGTGTGCGGCACTGGAGCCTCGGTCTCGATCACATAGGTGCCGTCAGGCTGGCGAATGCCATAGCAGGGCACAAGGTCAACTTTGTACTTGAGCGCCAGTTCAGCAGCAGAGGTCGCGGTGCGCGCGGGTTTGCCCAAGAAGTCCATCACAGGCGCATCATTGATACGTTGATCCTGCACAATCCCCAGAAAACCGCCGCTGCGCAGATGTTTGATCATGCCGGACATGCCGCGGCGGCCACGCTCAAACACCGGTTTGCCAAAGTCTTCCATCGCAGCCACATAGTGCGCGTTGAAATAGGGGTTCGACATCTTTTTGTAGAGCCCGCCAACCGGAATGCCCTGCGCCAGAAGGGCGGCGCGGACGGCGAGGTAGTTGCCAAAATGACCGGTGACCAGCATCGCGCCTTTGCCCTCTTCCTTTGCCGTTTTCAGAGCGGCAAGGCCGGGGCCTTTGATCGGATAGGTGGCCACACGCGCGGAGAATTCCTCGGCGGAATACATCTCCATCAGCATCCGGCCCATGGTTTCCGGCACTTCACGCACGATGGCTTCGCGCGCCTCCGTTGACAGCTCGGGCATTACCAGGGCGAGATTTTCGCGGATGCGGCGACGGTTACCTGTGAGAGGCGCGATCACTTTGGTCATGATCTGACCGCAGGTATTGATGCGCGTTTCATAGGGCAGACTGCGCATCGCAGACAAAAAGCTGCGGATGGCCGTATCAGTGAGCCAATGGCCAAAGGAGCGGGAGAAAAGCGGCATGGGTGGTGTGATCAATCATTCTGCGCCAACAAGATAGCCGATACATATGGTTTGCGGATTCTCCGCGCAAGCCGTTTGCCAGTTTGGCGTTGCGTGGTTTTGGGGGCTTGCGTAACAAGATCACAGCAGGGCGGCGCGTCGTTTCGCGCTGGACGGGCGCGGCGCGCTTGCGATACTGGCAGGCAAGACGCATAGAGCCCGCAACACAGGAGAGCCATTTATGATCCTTGGTCACATCGGAGCGCGCAAAGGCTCCAAAGGGGTGGTTCGCAAGAACTTCAAAGACTTATGCGGCAAGCCGATGATTGATTGGTCGCTGGATCAGCTTTTTGCCCACCCGATGGTGGATGCGGTTGTGGTCTCGACAGATGATGAAGAGATGTATGAGCATGCGGTTGCCAAAGGGGCGTTGCCAATCGGGCTGCGGCCTGCACATCTTGCCACGGATGAGGCCCCCAAGTGGGGGGTGTGGCAACATGCGATGGAAGCCGGTGAGGCGGCAGCAGGCAAGGCTGCGACAGCTTTTCTGGATCTGGATTGCACCTCGCCCTTGCGCCTGCCGGAAGACATCACGGGGGCGCTGGAGCTTTATCAGACAGAGCAGCCAGACATGGTGATGAGCGTCTGTGAGGCGCGCAAAAACCCCTATTTCAACCTTGTGGAGCCGGATGAAACCGGCGCGCTGCATGTGAGCAAGCCGCTGCCTGGGGGCGTCTGGGCGCGTCAGGCTGCGCCCACTGTCTATGAGCATGCGGCCTCCACCTATGTGGTTGCGCCCAAATATTTGCGCGAGGCGCAGACCATTTATGAGGGGCGGGTGATCCCGTTTGAGATGCCGTCAGAGCGCTGCATCGACATTGATTCCCCTTTTGATTTCAAATTGGTAGAGCTTCTTCTTCAGGAACAGCTCGACAGCAAAGGCTGAAGGAGGCCGCAAGATGGACAAACAGTTGGACGGGCGCACGGTATTTATCACGGGCTCTGGCGGCGTCTTGGGCTCCACCTATGTGCGCCGCATGCTGGAGGTGGGTGCAAAGGTTGTGGCCACCGATCTGCCCGGCGCACGCGCGGATGCCCTCAAAGAGGCGCATGGCGACAATCCGAACTTTGGCTATTACGATCTGAACGTCGGCGTGGAAGAAGAAGTGGTTGAGATCTTCAAGCGGGTGATGGCGGATGGCTGGCAGCCCAATGTGGTTCTCAACAACGCGGCCATCACCGGTGAGATGCTGATGGGGGCGGGCAAGCCGTTTCCGGATTTTGCCGACACCAGCGTGGAAGATTTTGAGCGCACCATGCGTACCAACCTCACCGGTGCTTTCATGATTGCGCGTCAGATGGATCGCGACATCGTGGGCAAATACCCAAGCGCGCTGATCAATGTGGCGTCGATGTATGCGCTCAACGGCGCGCATCACCCGATTTATGACGGCATGCCGTTCAAGAATTTCTCCGCTTACGGGGTCTCCAAGGCGGGCATCCATGGCATGACCGTCTGGCTCGCGGGCTATTGGGCCAAGCGCGACGCCACCGTGAACACCATTGCGCCGGGCGCGGTGTTCAATGGTCACTCTGAGGAGTTCCAAAAACGGGTTGGCGCGCTGATCATGCAGGACCGCATGGCGCAACCTGATGAAATCGCGGATGTGATGCTATTTCTTGCCAGCAAGCACGCAGGCCATATGACCGGTCAGATGGTCAATGTGGATGGGGGCTTCTCCGCGTGGTGATTGCGGTCATCGGCGCGGGCTCGATTGGCAAACGCCATGCGGCCAATCTGGCCGCATTGGGCGAGGCTGTTGAGCTGATCGGCTGGCGCGGGTTTGACCGTGCCAGCTTTGAGGCGCGGCAGGACATAGAGGCGGTGGTGATTGCCACCTCCACACCGATCCGGCTGGAGCTGATCGAGATGTGTGCCGCGCGGGATTGGCCGTTTTATGCGGAAAAACCGCTGGCCTGGCGGGTGGCGCAGGTTGAGGCCATTCACGCGGTAGCGGCCCCCGTGGCGGCGCGTTCCATGGTTGGGTTCATGATGCGCTATCACCCGGCAGTGCGGGCGCTGGGCGCGCTGAATCTGAGTCAGACCTACGGGTTTTCATTCGAGATCGGCCATGACGTGCGCCAGTGGCGGGAAAACTGGTCTTTTGCCGGGAGCTATGCTGCAGAGCCGGAAGGCGGCGGCGTCTTGATGGATCTGTGTCACGAAATGGATCTGGCGCTGGCGGTCATGGGCCCACTAGAGATTTCTGATGTGCGCGCTTTGGCACATAAAGACTTCCCGCAGATTGATTTTGCCACCCGCGTGGATGTTGTCGCGGCCAAGGGGGCGGTGGGGACCATTTCGATGGATTACGTCTCACCCGTGTCGCTGCGCAAGGCGGCGCTGCGGGGGCGTGACCGTGTGGTGGATCTTGATTTCCTCGCACCGAGCCTGTCTGAAGATATGGGGCAGGGCATGAAGACCACGCCCTATGTCTTTGAACGCAATGACATGTTCATGGATATGATGCGTGATTTTCTGGCGCTTGTGCGGGGTCAGGACACATCAGGCAATCCGCTGATGCCCCGTTTTGACACCATGCGTGACAGCAGCCTGTTGATTGCGCGCGCCTGGGAGGCGCGGCGTTTCACAGGCAGGGTGGACATGGATATGTCCTGAAACATCAAGCCTTTCAGGCGTTGTCCTGAAAGGCTTTTTGCAGGCCCTGGGTCCAGAATGTGTCGCTGTTGAGCAGATCCACAAAGCGGTCTGCGGAATGGCCTTCACCAAAGCCTGTGTGCGGCGCGTGGGGCTTGCCCCATTGGATGGACAGGAAATCACGGATTGCGGCGCGATCAGAGGCGGCGCAGGACATCACAGACCCTGCTTGCGCGCGATTGGTCTGACGGGTGCCCACATCCAGTGACGGCAGGCCGAGGAAGGGCGCTTCACGCACACCTGCGGAGGAATTGCCGATCATGCAGGCGGCATTTTTCATCAGCTCTGAAAAATGATTGAACCGCATCGACGGATATTGACGGAAGCGGTCTTTGGGTAGCGCGTCGAGCACTTTGAAGATGTCTTCAGAACCGGGATCATTGTTGGGTGCAATCACGATGAAGTTTTTGCCCGATGCGTTCAATTCATCAAACAGGTCTTTCGCCTGTGCGCCCATGGTGGCCTGCTCTGAGGTGACCGGGTGGAAGGTCACAAGACCAAAATCGTCAAACGGAATGTCGTAGTGTGCCTTGACCTGATCCAGCGTCACACCGGACGGCCCCGCGTGGAAATCCAGCTCTGGGGAGCCGATCACATGGATCGCACCCTCCGGCTCTCCCATCGCCATCACGCGTTTTTTTGCGGCGTCGGAGCTGACAAAATGGTGGCTGGAGAGCTTGGTGTTGCAGTGGCGGTAAATCTCATCAATCGTACCGGAGACCTCGCCGCCCTCGATATGGGCGCAAGGGATGTAGTTGGTCGCCGCCACAAGCGCGCCCGCTAGCGCCTCGATACGGTCGCCATGCACGACCACCAGATCCGGCTTGGTTTCGGTGATGTAGTCTGAAAATCCCACCACGGTTTTGGCCAGAATGATATCTTGGGAGTCACCGGGACGCTGGTTGAGGAATTCGTGTTTGGTCACACCAGGCATGCGGTGCACTTCGATCTTGGTCAGCCCGTAGCGCGCCAGCATATGCATGCCGGTGATGAAAAAAGTCACGTCAAAGCCTGCATCCCGCGCCGCAACGGCGAGCGGTTCCAGCTTGCCAAAATCCGCACGGGTGCCGGTTAGGAAGAGGAGGGAGCGGGTCAATGTGTGATCTCTTCGATAATGGTGTCTACTTTGGCCTTGAATGCCAGTGTAGCGTCGCGGCATGTCTGCAGCATTTCTGGTGTTGCGATGCCGGTATCGAGTTTGTCCTTCCAATTTTTGGGCGTCGCATAGGCGGGTTTGAAGCGGTAGCCGTAAAACTTGTTTGAAAACGGAACGCAGATTGTTTTGCGTCCCATAAGCAGGGACCAATAGACACCGTGATACGAGTTTGACACAACCGTCTTGCCACTCGCGATAAACGCCAGCGCTTCTTCAAGGGAATTGCAGTTGTTTGATAGTTTGGGCATGTCTTCCGGGATGCCGAGTTTCTGTTTCTCGGTCTTGCCACCATGAAAGTAGAACACTACGTCGTGTTTAGGGGGGAACGCCGTATCAAACAGAGGCGACATACAGCTTGCACAGGGAGCGTAGTCATAGCGCGTGTCACCATAATCGCGGCTCCCGATCAGATCGCAGAGTTGGCGCGCGCGGCTGTATTTGCGTGAAATCGGGAAGGTTTGTCGTGTGCCCACACCCCAAGCTATATGCTTGACGCCATCTTGCTTGAGAATGCCGGCTTCATCAGCGAGCCCGCCGAAGATTTTGCCGCCGCCGTAAATTCCTATTTTGTAGTCTGGGCTTGGCGTGCGCAGGTCTTTGGCTTGTGCATCCGGCCAGTCAAAATAGTCAAAGGGGCTGCACATTGCATCGCCAACATTTTTGGTGTCGCGCAGGTGTTGAAACATCAAAGCGGACATGGATTACCCTCGAAATTTGTCTGCAAAATCATTGGCGTGTTTGACGCCATGGCGGGAGAGAAACTCCAAAGCGGAATTGTCTGTGATTGGGTTAGCTTCGATCAAGATCTGTTTCTCCCGCAGAGATTTTGCCCGTGTGTCGTTGGAAACTCCAGACACGGCTCCGCGGTTGATTTTGTCATCGGTTTCCTGTCGGGACAGTAGATAATAGTGATTGAGCTGCAAAACTTCGTTCGTCACAAAGGCGGACGATTTGCGTGTTTTGTTACTCGCGCTCTGACCCAACGTATTGACCGTTTGTTTGCCCATACTAGCGGTTTCAAACTTGTGCACACTTACTTTGGTGACATTGGTAGGATCGATGATGCATTTGAAATTCAGCAACGGGCCTGATTGCTCAGCTGCGCGTTCAGTGTAGTTAAACGGAATTGGCCTTTGTGTCGGTGTCTCGTGTCCATTGTGGCCAAACATCGCCCATGGCAAAGAAATATTGCTGTGAGCCTCCAGCGGTTTCAGAGCCTCCGGAATAGACATTGCGTCTTTAGGTACGATGTACTCATCCAGATCAACCATGCTCATCCAGCGAAATTTGGATCCGAAGGTGCAGAGCGCATGGCAGTAGGCAATTATCTGACGGGGCAGGATCAAAACTGGTGAGTCGGTTTCTGTATGCAGCTGCCAAGGTATGACAGTGACCTTCATTCCCTTGAAATTGCGCGCTATCTCGGCTGTGCGATCCCCTGACATATTGTCGTAAAGAATGACCTCTCGCACACCTGCAAGCGAGTGAAATGTCAGCCAGTCTTCGATTCTGCGCTCTTCGTCTTTTGCGATGGCGACGAGAGCGATGCCATGGCGATCAGCATCCGGTTTCGGCGGTCTGATGGAGATGCGGGACGCACGTCCCTTTTTTCTGGACTTGGAAAACGGCCAGATCATGTTTTGCCCTGCCAGATGCCTGAAGTGTCGTTGTCGCTCAAGCGTTGCGCAATCAGGTCGAACGTCGGTGTTTCTTCGATGTTCGGGTAGTAGACCTGATCTAGAAAAGACATGAAGGCGTCGCGAGCTTCGGTTGAGAAGGAAAGCGTGTCGGGCTCTGCAAATAGTGATGTCAGTGCAGCCGTGTCGGGCGCGCGCATGGCAACGCCATCAATGGCCCAGTAACACTGTCCGCAAGCCACCACTGGTTTATCATAGAACATCGCTTCAAGACCGACAGAGGAATTCACCGTGACGACACCGCGGCTTGTGGCGACCTGCGAAAAGGTGTCATTAGCGTTGTCCAAAAACACTTTGCCGGGCAGGGCGCTTTGGATCTCGGCGGCGAAGGATTCCGGCGCGGTGGGGTGTTCCTTGATGCGGATGTGCCATCCTTCTGGCAGGGCCTCTGCGGCTTTGGCAATGGCGTCTATCAGGTGCGGAACGGTGGGGAAATTGCCGCCAAATAGGCGCAGCTGGCTGTCACCCGGTGTCTGGAGTGCCACAAAGATAAAGGGATCACTGAGCAGAGGGGCATCTACGGCTTCGGCGTCTCTCAGAGCGCTGCGCTGTTTGATCTGGCCTTTGATCTCGCGCCAGTTGCGTTTTTCTGCTGTTTCATACCAATCTGCGTAAGGCGTGATGTCACGCGGCAGGCAGCTGGCGTTGTTTACGCCCTGTGGGTCCACGGTGATCCGGCCCGGAAAAGGCCCAAGCTCAAAGAACAGAGTTTTGGCACCTGCGGCCTTGGCGCCCTGCATAAACACCCGGCGCGTGCCGTTAAGCCCGTTCCAGCAGACCGCAACCTGATCGGCGTGTTTGGCAAAATAAGCGCGTGCGCCATTGTATTGCAGCTTGAGCAGCCACAGATGCAGCGCCTGCGAAAGGCCGCTGGCACCGCGGTCTTTGGACATATCCAGCGCTTCGCGCGCCACTTCTGCGGTTTCCGGCCAGCCGCGTAGGCTGAGCGGGGCCAGTTTGCACCAGTGGATCGGCCCGCCTTCTGAGAGTACGCGGGCAATGGTGGCGCGCTTCTTTTTGCGTGGATCCAGACAAGTGAATTGGAAGTGCTGCATCTGGCCTCAAACCTCCAGATCTTCCCATTTCACCTGGGTGTTGCGGGTGACCGCGCGTGTCAGGGTTTTGCCAACCACTTTGTCAAAGTCGTAGCCGGGAATTTCGCCGGAGCCCGGGCGGCGGGCCCAGATGTCTTGTTCGGTGATCACATGGCCTGCGGGCAGGTCTTTATCGGCCACGACAGAGGCGCGGGCGAAGGCATAGACGGGCTCTTCGGCCTCAGTACGCTGTTTGGGGTTGTTGGCAGCAATCCAGATCTCGCGGGAGCGCTCGATCAAAAAGCGCAGCTCGGATGGGTCCATCGAGTTGATGATATCGGGGCCCTGACGGTAGCGGGTGTCGGTATAATGACGCTCCAGAATACAGGCGCCAAGCGCCACAGAGGCCAGTGCCATTTCCGGGCCGATAGAGTGATCAGAGAAGCCCACAACTGCGTTTGGGAAGGCATCTTTCAGATCGGTCACGCCACGCAGGGAAACGATTTCAGGCGGGGACGGGTAGAGGTTGGTGCATTCCAGCAGAGCGTATTCGACGCCGGCCTCTTCGAGGATGGCGACAGAGCGCTGCATGGTTTCGATGGTCTGCATTCCGGTGGACATGATGACCGGTTTGCCAAAGGACGCGATGTGGCGGATCAGGGGCAGGTTGTCGGCCTCACCAGAGCCGATTTTGAAAGCGGGTACATCCGCCTCGGCCAGAAAATCTGCGGCTTTGCGCGAAAACGGCGTTGAGATGAAGATCATGCCGAGCTCTTCGGTGTAGCGCATCAGCTCCAGCTCTTCTTCGCCGGACAGCGCGCATTGCTCCATCACTTCCCAGATCGAGACATCTGCGTTGGGCGGGAAAATCTGCTTGGCCTCTTCGGTCATTTCATCATCCACAAAATGGGTTTGATGTTTGACCATTTCACAGCCTGACAGGGCGGCGAGGCGCACCATCTCTTTGGCCACGGCCAGATCGCCGCCGTGATTGATGCCAATCTCTGCGATCACGAGGGGCGGGTGATTGGGGCCAATGTCACGGTTTCCAATACGCATAACGCTTCCTTTTATTTGTCTTTTCCGTCGCAGAAGGGTGACCTGAGTGCTACCGCCTTCGGTGGCAGGTGTAAAGCTGGGCCGACGTTTTCGCGGGTTCAGCGCCCGAGGACAAGATCGGCGCGCAGCCCGCCAAGCTTTGTGCTCTCGCCAAGGCGCAGGATGCCGCCGTGGGCACGCGCCACATCAGCTGCAATAGATAGGCCCAATCCCACCCCCATGCCTTTGTTCTGGTTGCGGCCCGGTTCCAGCCGCGCAAAGGGTTTCAGGGCTTCTTCATAGCGCTCCGGCGCGATGCCGGGGCCGTCATCCTCCACCCGTATACGGACGTATTTCTCGGTGATCTCGACGGAGACCTCGGCACGGGTGCCATAGCGGATGGCGTTGCCGATCAGATTGTCGACGGCGCGGCGGACACTGGCCGGGCGCAGCGGAATTTCGCCCGCCCCGACCGGTTCATTCAGAGTGACCGCTGCGCCGCTGCGGGTGTAGCTGTTGACGAGATTCTCCACGAGCGCCGTTGGATCGATGTCTTCGCTTTCGTCCGCATATACGCCTCGGGCAAAATCAAGAAAAGCATCCAGCATGCGCTGCATCTCCTCAACGTCTTTCTCCAGCGGCTCGCGGTCTTCGTCCTCCAAAAGCGACAGCCCGAGTTTGAAGCGCGTGAGCGGCGTGCGCAGATCGTGGCTGACGCCCGACAGCATCAGCGTACGTTGCTCGATTTGGCGCTCAATCCGGGCACGCATGTCCAAAAAGGCATTGCCCGCAGCGCGCACTTCGATGGCACCGCGCGGAGAGTAGGGCAGGGAATGCCCACGTCCGAAGGCCTCGGCAGCCACTGCCAGCCGTTTGATCGGGCGCAGCTGATTGCGCAAATAGAGATAGGCGACAAAGGTCAGTAGCGCCCCAAAGACCAGCATGTTCACAAACAGCTGGTGGGAATTGGAGGCCGAAACGCGCTTGCGGTCAAATTCCACCACCAGAGGGCCTGAGGCTGTGGCCAGATTCAGCACAACTTTGCTGTCATCGATCAGCTCAACGGCCTGCACATCCGGCAACAGCTTCTTGAAATCGCGCGTCATAATGATGCCGGAGAAATCATACCAAAGACGGGTGTCCGCCGTGGCGAGCACCTCGGGATGGGACACCGAGATATCCAGCGTTTCCAATACGGTGGGCAGCGCGTCTGGGTAGGTGTCGCTCACCTCCATGGCCTCAAGAACCAGCATGACTTCGCGCGATGTGGCAAAGGTCATCTGTTCTGTCACGCCTTCAAAATGGCGGCTGACCAGCACAAAAGACACCACCACCTGCAACAGTACCACCGGGAGGATCAGGATCAGCGCAGCGCGCCCGTAGAGGCTGCGCGGCATATAGTGTTTGAGCCAGCGAAAAAACATGCCTACACCTTGGTCATTGACTATCCCGAGAGGACGACAATGGACCCGCAAATCTTGGCTTTCAACCCTGAACCCGGTGTGCCCGAGCAATTGGAACCCAATGTGCGGCGGCTGTTGTGTCCCAACCCGTCCCCCATGACCTTTCGCGGCACCAACACTTATCTGATTGGTAAGACAGAGATCGCGGTGATTGATCCGGGTCCGCAGAATGCCGAACATCTGCAAGCCATCCTCGCGGCCCTGACACCTGGGCAGAGCATCACCCATATTATTGTCACCCATGCACATCTGGATCATTCCCCGCTGGCCAAAGCTTTGTCCGAGGAGACCGGGGCACCGATTTATGCCTATGGGGATGTGGACGCCGGGCGCAGCGCAGTTATGCAGGAGCTCGCAGACAGCGGTCTGGCTGGCGGCGGGGAGGGCGTCGATGCGGATTTTATGCCGGACCGGGTGGTCTGTGGGGGCGAAGTGCTACGCGGACGTGGCTGGGCGCTTGAGGTGATTCACACGCCCGGACATTTCGGAAACCACATTTCGCTGGCGATGGAGGACATCTGTTTCTGCGGAGATCATGTGATGGGTTGGGCCAGCTCGCTGGTGTCGCCGCCTGACGGGGATCTGACAGATTTCATGGCGTCCTGTGAAAAGCTGCGCGCACGCGACTGGCGGGTGTTTCACGCAGGCCATGGTGCACCGATTGACGATCCTGCAGGGCGCCTTGATTGGCTGATGACGCATCGCAAGGGGCGGGAGGCAGAGATCCTGAAAGCTTTGCAAGACGGGCCAGCAACCGCTCAAGCGCTTGCGGAGATGATTTACGTGGAAACACCCGCTGCCTTACTGCCCGCAGCCACGCGCAATGTCTTTGCACACCTCATTGATTTATATGGAAAAAATATGGTGTCTGCGCCGGTCGGATTGAGCGCTGAGGCGGTTTTTGAACCTCTGTAAAAGTTTTTTGCGGAATTTCAAAAAACTTCCAAAAATCCTCTGGACGTCTCTTAAAAGCAAAGCTATACCCCGCCACATCTTCTGAGGTAGCTCAGAGATGCATGTTCCGGCGTAGCTCAGCGGTAGAGCAGTTGACTGTTAATCAATTGGTCGTAGGTTCGATCCCTACCGCCGGAGCCATAAAAAGCCCTTAAGTCGCAAAGACTTGAGGGCTTTTTTGTTTTTTGTGAATTGGGCTAAAGACCAGCAATCACAGGCGCTCAAAAACGCCGTGTGATGCCGATTTGGCTACTTCAAATACATTCACTGAAATAGCAAAACACGGCCGGATCGGCCGTGCTCTTTCGTCAATACGCTATCTGGAACTAAAGCGCCATCAGGCGATATACGATCTGGGCAGCGGTGAAATCCCAGGCTTCTTCGCCATTGGGGGCCAGTTCTACCACATCAAAGCCCACGCAGCGGCGGCCTTTGAGGGCGTGTTCGACCAGATGCAGTGCTTGGTAGAAGCCGAGGCCGCCGGGGACCGGCGTGCCGGTGGCGGGCATTTGGCTTGGGTCGAGGCCGTCTACGTCAAAGCTCACGTAGACCAGCTCCGGGAAGTCTTCGGGCAGGTCGATAGCGTGGATATTGTTGACCACAAGTTCTTCTGCATCGACATAAAAGACATTGTTTTCTTTGCGACTTTCGGCCTCTTGCGGGCAGAGTGCGCGGACGCCGAACTGGGCCAGTCGGATGCCATCTTCAGACAGGAGATGCATGACCGAGGCGTGAGAGTGTTTTTCGCCCTGATAGGCGATGCGCAGATCCGGATGGGCGTCGATTTGCACGATGCCGATGGGTTGGCCCAAAGCGCGGGCTACGCCGCTAACAGCGCCGTAGCTGAGGGAATGCTCGCCACCAAGTGTGACGGGCAGTTTTCCTGCGTTCACAACAGCTTCGGTCTTGGCGGCCAAGCGCTCCATGACCTCGGGCAGCGGGCCGTTACAGTCCAGCGCAGCATGGGTGTAGATGCCTTTGGCGCAGGGCTCGATGCCTTTGCAGAGGCGCTCAAGCTCGTTGGAGGCTTCGATGATGGCGGCGGGTCCGGCCTCTGTGCCAGCGCCATAGGAGACGGTGCGCTCCAGCGGCACCGGGATCACGTGGAAAAACGCGTCCTCAGTACGCTCGGCTTCAGTCAGTTCGCTGTCCAGAAAAACGCTCATGACAGGCGCTCCTTAAAATCAGTGTAGTCAAATTCGCGCACCATGGTGAGCTCGTCGGTTTCGCTGTTCCACAGGGCAATGGCGGGCAGAGGCACGCCGTTGAAGGTGTTGGTTTTCACCATGGAATAATGCGCCTGATCGAGGAAGGCAAAGCGCTGGCCGATCTCAAGCGGCTGCGCCCATGTGTAGTCGCCAATCACGTCGCCCGCGAGGCAGGAGGGGCCGCCAAGGCGATAGCTGTGTCCCGCGTTCGTCTCATCCAGAAGGGCCGGGCGATAAGGGGCTTCGATCACATCGGGCATGTGGCAGGTGGCGGAGATATCGGTGATCGCCAGATCCATACCGTTGGTGGGCAGATCGAGGATTTCGCCAACAAGAATGCCGGCATCCAGCGCCACGGCTTCGCCCGGCTCCAGATAGACCTCTACACCATAGGTGCTGCGGATTTCTTGGATGAAGGATATCAGCGCCTCGCGGTCATAATCCGCTCGGGTGATGTGGTGCCCGCCGCCGAAGTTGAGCCATTTGAGATCTGCCAGATAGGGGCGCAGTTTGGGCTCCACCGCCGCCCATGTGCGCGCGAGAGGTTCAAAGCCCTGTTCACACAATGTGTGCATGTGCAGACCATCCACGCCTTCAAGAATTCCCGGGGTGAGTTGGCTCACCGGAGTGCCCAAACGCGAGCAGGGGGCGCAGGGGTCATATTTGGGGATTTCGCCCTCGGAATGTTCGGGATTGATGCGCAGACCGATCTGAACTTTGGCCGCTAGAGCTTTGTTCAGAAAACGGTTTTTCTGTGCGGGGCTGTTGAAGATGATGTGGTCAGAAAGCGCGAGGATGTCGTCGATATCGCTGTCTTTGTAGCCTGCACAGAAGGTGGCAACTTCACCGCCGTATTCCTCGCGGCCCAGACGTGCTTCATAGATGCCACTGGCGCAGGTGCCGCCGAGGTATTGGCGCACCAATGGCGCCAGAGAGAACATGGAAAAGGCTTTGAGCGCGCTTAATACATGGGCGCCGGAGCGGTCAGAGACATCTTTTAGGATGCGCAGGTTGCGCGTGATAGCGGCCTCATCCACCACAAAACAGGGGCTGGGCACACGGCTGAGATCGAAGTCGCGAAACGCGCCTGCGTCCCCGGCCTGGGTTTGCATCATATCAGACATCTTTGGCTCCACGCGGCTGAGGATGGAAGGGGGCGCGGCCCCCGTCACCGCAGGCGGTGACTCCCCCGGGATATTTGGGGCAAGAGGAAGGGGCGGCCCGTATCAGGCCGCCGCATTGCGTGTTTAGAAATCGACCGGACCGTCGAGTTCATGTACCTGCCAGGGCAGGCCGTGTGCATTGAGCATGTCCATGAAGTTGTCCGGATCCAGCTGCTCCATGTTCCACACGCCGGGCTCTTTCCAGTTGCCTTTCAGAACCTGCGCCGCGCCGATCATGGCAGGAACGCCGGTGGTGTAGGACACCGCCTGAGAGCCGACTTCTGCATAGCACTCTTCGTGGTCGCAGATGTTGTAGATGTAGAAGGTCTTCTCGCCGGAGCCGTCTTTGGCCTGGCCGGTGGCAATGTCGCCAATGCAGGCTTTGCCTTTGGTCAGCGCGCCCAGATCACCCGGATCGGGCAGCAGGGTTTTCAGGAACTGGATTGGAATGATTTCCTGGCCGTCATGCATCACCGGATCAATGCGGGTCATGCCAACGTTCTGCAGCACCGTGGCGTGCATGATGTAGGCATCGCCAAAGGTCATCCAGAAACGGGCGCGCTCGATTTCCGGGAAATGCGTCGCGAGGCTTTCCAGCTCTTCGTGATACATCTGGTACATGTTTTTCATGCCAACACCGGGGAAGTCGAATTCCACCTTGTTGGTCAGCGCCGGGCTGTGCTGCCATGCGCCGTTTTCCCAGTGACGCACCTCGGCGAGCACTTCGCGCAGGTTGATCTCCGGGTTGAAGTTGGTGGCAAAGGCCTGCCCGTTGTCGCCGCCATTGGCATCCAGAATGTCGATCTGGCGGATGGTGTCGAGCTTGTGTTTCTTCAGCCAGGTGGCAAACACGGAGGTCACGCCCGGATCAAAGCCGGAGCCGAGGATGGCGGTCAGGCCGGCTTCTTTGAATTTGTCCTGATAGGCCCACTGCCAGTGGTATTCAAACTTGGCCACATCTTCGGGCTCGTAGTTTGCGGTGTCCAGATAGTGGCAACCCGCTTCAAGACAGGCATCCATCAGCACCAGATCCTGATACGGCAGGGCGAGGTTCACCAGAAGCTCGGCACCGGTCTCTTTGATCAGCGCCACGGTGGCGGCCACATCCATGGCGTCCAGCTCTGCGGTCTTGATCTCCACGCCCACGCGCTCTTTCACACTTGCGGCGATGTCATCACATTTGGATTTGGTGCGGCTCGCCAGCGTGATCTCGCTGAAGATATCGGCATTCATCGCCATCTTATGAACGGCGGCATGGCTGACGCCACCAGCGCCGACGACAAGTGTCTTTCCCATGAGGTTCTCCTGACTGTTGGTCTTCAGAGGGTTATTCAAAATAGGTGTATCCGTTCATCGAGTCCCGATAGGCTCCGATGAGGGTTTTGCGTTCTTTGGATTGCAGGTGGCCGGCGGAGATCGCCTCATCCACCATTTTGCGGAAAGCGGCAATGCAGTCTGCCGGGTCATATTCCACGTATGAGAGCACCTCGGCGATGGTGTCACCTTCCTGCTCATGCAGCAGGTCAAAGCCGCCATCGGCGCGCAGATCAATGGTCACCACATTGGTGTCGCCAAAGAGGTTGTGCAGATCGCCCAGCGTTTCCTGATAGGCGCCCACAAAGAACACCCCGAGGTAATAGGGGCGATCTTCGGGCAGGGTGTGCACCGGCAAGGAAGGCGCGATGTCTCCTGCAAGAATGAATTTGTCCATCTTGCCATCGCTGTCACAGGTGATGTCAGAGAGCACCGCACGTCGGTCCGGCATCTGGTTGAGCATTTGCAGCGGGACAATCGGGTGCAGCTGGTCGATGGCCCAGACATCCGGCAGCGATTGGAACAGAGAGAAGTTGCAATGGTAGACGTCGGCCACCTGTTGCAGCTCTCGATCCAGATCGCTGTTTGGTTCACTTTCGCGCGCTATCACTTTGATATCAGACATCAAACGCAGGAAGATGCGCTCCGCACGCGCCATCTGGCGCAGGTCGATATGGCCGCGGCGAAAAAGCGCGCGCAGCTCGTCGCGGTAGAACCGCGCGTCGTTCCAGCATTCCTGCACGCGCGCCGGAATGAGATAGCCGCCAATCGCTGCAAGGTCTGTGACATAGTGGTGGTCGTCTGGCTGCACCTCTGGCGCATCGGGTGCGTCGTAGAGCGTGCTTTCGAGCACATCAAACACCAGCATGGAGGATGTAGCAGAGACCGCGCGACCGCTTTCTGTGACCAGCACCGGATGGGGCAGCTCCGCCTCATCCATGGCGTAGCCCACCGTTTCCACAATATTGGCGCAGTATTCTTCGACCGTGTAGTTGATCGAGTTTTCAGAGGCGCGTTTTTCACCGGTGTAGTCCACGCCCAGACCGCCGCCGAGATCCAGATGGGTGAGCGGCACGCCTTCGCGGGTGAGTTCGGTGAAATAACGGCAGGCCTCAGAGACGGCGCGGCGCACATCGTTCACATCTGGCACCTGACTGCCGAGATGGGAGTGCTGCAGCTTCAGGCAATGCAGCAGGTTTTCGTTGCGCAGACGATCCACCACGCGCAGAAGCTGATCGGTGTTCATGCCAAAGGCGGAGCGGTCGCCGGAGCTGCTTTGCCATTTGCCGCTGATCTGGTTGGTGAGTTTCACCCGCACCCCAAGCAGCGGATCAATGCCCAGCTCTTTGGCAACCTCAATGACGATCTCCGCTTCTTTTGGGCTTTCCAACACGATGACGGTGTTGAAGCCCAAACGCTGTGACAGGATTGCGAGACGGACAAACTCCGCGTCTTTCACGCCGTTACAGATGATCAGCGCCTCTTTGGAAAGCCGATGCGCCAAAGCAATCACCAGCTCCGGTTTGCTGCCTGCTTCGAGGCCAAATTCATACTGACGCCCAAACTCCACAATGCGATCAACCACTTGCGACTGCTGGTTCACCTTGATCGGGAAGACACCGCGATAGCTGCCACGGTAGTTGGTCTTGATGATCGCTTGCGCAAAGCTCTCGTTGAGGTGCCGAATTTCCGCTTCAAGAAAGCTTTTGACACGCAGCAACAACGGGCTTGCGATGCCGCGCTGCTGGAGATCTTCGAGAATGCCGGGCAGGCTGATCGGCTTTGCGTCCGGAAAAGCCGGATCACAAAGCGCGACATCACCGTTCGGCAGAACAGTGACCAGTCCTTTGCTCCAACGATCGATGCCGTAAATGGAGTCAGAAAGCGGCTGTTCATGGGACATGAGAACAAACCTTAGCTGATATTTGATAAGATGGAAGAAGGGGCAGGCGATAACGCGATCGCAGGCGACTAGGCGGGCTCTATTTGCCCCGCATTACGAAGATGAAGCCATTTCATCTGAGCACACTCCCAAGCCATTTCTCAGCGGCAACGCTGCATGAAACTGCGCTGGCCATTAAGTTTGCAAAGACCCTCTGTCAAATGAAAAAATCACTGCCGTGCAGAAATCCTCAGAGGCGTCACCCGGAGGAGGCTTTGTCAATTGCCGTGCGCATCCAGCGTTGCAGGTGCATGACGGGATGCTCGGAGTTCACGCCGCCTTTTGGATCGACCACCAGCGGGCCTGGCTTGTAACCGCGCGATTGCAAGCCACGCTGCACGGATTCGACCAAGGTGATGTCCTCAGCCACCGTTGTGTCGCGGTCTTGCTGGGCAAGCTGGCGCAGCTTCGGATCCTCTGCGCCACCAACGGAATACCAACCGCGCCAGACCAGCACATGATCCGCATCCACCGCGCGCCAATGATAGGTGTTCAGCACATTGCCGGGATAGACCTGAAAAGAAAACATCGGCCAGAGAAACCAGCTGGAATATTCGTCAAAATGCTCAAAGCCGGAATGAATGTCATAGGTCATATCCTCAAGGCTCTGGCATTCGGTGGTGTGACGCAGGCATTTGCCCTGAGGTTGGATGTCATAGGTTTCAGGCTTCACCACGCCGCTTGCAAAGGTCGGATGATTGAGCGCGCAGTGATAGCACTCTGAGTAGTTTTCGACCGAGACTTTCCAGTTGCAGCGCTCTGGGATTTCGACCCATTCCAACGGTTTGAGATCGGCCCAATCGGGCACCCATTCAGACAGCTCGGCCCGTGCGTTTGGAAACCACTTCTCCATCGGTGCCGCCTCCGGATCAAGGTTCACAAAGAGAAAGCCCAGGAACTCTTCTGCCTGAACTTCCGTCAGGCAAACCGTTGATTTGTCAAAACCTTCCAGGGCCTTTAGATTGGGGCCTGCGCGCAGTTGGCCGGTAAGCTCATAGGTCCATGCGTGATACGGGCAGACGACAACACGGGTGCGGCCTGTGCCTTCGACCAACTGGTGTGCGCGGTGCTGGCACACATTGTAGAACACGCGGATTTGCTGATCCTGACCCCGGATCGCAAAGAGGCTTTCGCCCGCGATGTCAAAGGTAGCGTAGCTGCCCGGGTCGGGGAGATCCGAGGTATGGCAGGCGAATTGCCACGTCTGCGCCAGAAGACCCTGTTTTTCGATCCGGAAGACCTCCGGATCGGTGTAATAGCGAGCCTCCAGCGAGCGCAGAATGTCAGCCATCACCCTTCCTCATGATAAAGCCCCAGTTTGTGTCGGCGGGCGTGAAAGGTTTCGACACGCGCCACCACCTCGTCGCTCGCAACCGCAATCACAAAAGACAAAAGCGTCTCCAAGAGCGCGATGATGCTGACGGAGGAGGGAAAAAACTGTGGCGTGTCGCAGGAGACAAGAAAGCCGTGATCCGCGGCCCGGATGATCGGGCTTGCCGGACTGTCGGAGATGGCAATGATGCACATGCCCTGATCGCGTGCGGTTTCCACCGCCTGCACCACCTCAGAGCGGTAAGGGCGGCAGGTGATGGCGATCAGGACATCTTTGCCTGTCGCCCAGGCCAGATCGTCAATGGGCGTGGAGCCCGGTTTGGGGATCGCGTGAAAACGCACCATGCCTGTGGAGGCCAGATAGGTGAAATTGCGGGCGTTGGAATTGTTGACCCCCACGCCGAGCGTGAAGACATTGTCAGCGGCCCAGATGGCTTTGGCAGCGGCGTGAAGGTGTTCTGCACTGATCCCGCCAAAACTGTCTTCAATATTGCGCAGGGTGCTTTGCACCATATCCGCATAAAGCCCGCCCAGATCGCCGGATTTCTGAATGTCCTGTAGTAGACGCGCACGGTCGGGAAAATCCGCAGCCCCGCGGCGGATCGCCTCGCGAAACGGATCGCGGAAATCATCGTAGCCCTCAAACCCCACCTGCCGTGCCATGCGCACAACGGTGTTGGGCTTCACATTCGCGGCCTCGGCGATTTCACGCACGGTGGACACCCCCACGTCACGCGGGTTTTCCAGCACATAGGTCGCCGCCTTGCGCGTCTCTGGCGTCAGCGCAGGCAGTTCTTCCGCCAACCGCTCCAGAATCGTATTTGACACATTTGTACCATTCATGATTGACGATGGTATTTTTGATCGCTTAGCCTGTCGAGAGAAAAATGCGCTAGGAGGAAGCGGACGTGGCAACGGAATTTCCTACTCAGGCACGTGTGGTCATTGTCGGTGGCGGTGTGATGGGCGTTGGGTTGGCCTATCATCTGGGCCATGAGGGCAGGGGCGCAGAGACGGTTCTGATTGAGAAGGCAGAGCTGACCAGCGGCAGCACCTGGCACGCGGCGGGGCAGATCACCCATTCGACATCCAGCTTTGGCCTTGGCAAATGTGTCGACTACAACATCGGGCTCTATTCCGGTGCGCTTGAGGCGGAGACCGGCCAGCCTGTGACATGGCATGGCTGTGGCTCGTTCCGGCTGGCCTATACCGAAGATGAAATGGACTGGCTGCGCCACACGTTGTCGGTGGGCCGCGCACTGGGGTTCAATATCTCGCTGGTCGGGCCAGATGAGATCGCCAAACACCATCCGTTTTACAATCTTGAGGGCGTTCTGGGCGCTCTGCACACGCCGGATGATGGCCATGTGGATCCCACAAATGTGACCATGGCCATGGCGGCAGGCGCACGTCAAAAGGGGGTGCGGATCATCCGCCATTGCCGCGCCACCAACATCACCCAGGCATCAAATGGCGAATGGCTGGTTGAAACCGAGCAGGGCACAATCCGCTGTGAGCATGTGGTGAATGCGGGCGGAACCTATGCGCGGCAGATGGGCGAATGGTCTGGGCTGCAGCTGCCGATGACCTCGATGACGCACCATTACTTTGTCACCGAACCTGTGCCGGAGTTTGCAGCGCTTGAGCGCGAACTGCCTGTGATCCGCGATGATCGTAAGGTCTCGGGCTATATTCGCATGGAGCAGAAACGCGGGCTGATCGGGATTTACGAGAAGAATAATCCGAATTCTGTATGGCATGATCACTGCCCTTGGGACTATGAAAACTGGCTGTTTGACGCGGATTATGACCGCGTGATGCCCTGGCTTGAGGAAAGCCTAAACCGTATGCCAATTTTTGCGGAATTGGGCATCCAGCGCGAGGTCCACGGCGCGATCAGCCATCCGCCGGATGGCAACCCGCTGATCGGACCTGCGCCGGGTGTGCGCAATTATTGGTGCTGCTGTGGCACGCAAATCGGCATCGGCTGGGGGCCGGGGCTGACCCGTGAGCTGGCGCGCTGGATGGTGCATGGGGCGGCGGATATCTCCATGCGGGAGTTTGATCCGCGCCGCTTTGGAAGCTACGCCAGCAAAGCATGGCAAGTCACAAAGGCGGAGGAAGACTACTGCCTGCGTCATGAGATCCCGTTTCCGCATTACAACCGCTTGGCGGGGCGACCGATCAAACCTTCGCCGCTCTATGAGACCTTGAAGGCCAAGGGCGCGGTGCATGAGGAAGTCTATGGTTTTGAGCGCCCGCGCTGGTTTGCACGGGGCGGCGTGGCGCAGCAGGATCACTATTCCTTCCGTCGTTCGGCAGTGGACGACGTCGTCGCTGCGGAGGTTAAGGCGGTACGTGAACGGGTCGGCGTCATGGATGTCACGGCGTTTACCAAAGTTGAGGTGTCCGGCCCGGATGCCTACGCGCTTTTGGACAGGCTGACCGCCAATCGGATGCCGCAGAAAGATGGGGCGATCACACTCACCCATATGCTCAATAAGCGGGGCCGGATCGAGTTGGAAACAACAATTCTACACATGAATAAAGATCGATATTATCTTGTTTGCGCTGCGTTTTTTGAACAACGCCTTCTGGACCATCTGGCGCACAGCCGCACCGATGAGCAGGTGGTGGTGACGCCGCTTTCAGAAGCCTGGGCCGCAGTGTCGCTCAACGGACCAAAGAGCCGAGACGTGCTGGGCGCTTGTACCGAGGCAGACTTGTCCAACGCTGCATTCCGCTGGCTGTCTGCTCAGGAGATCACCGTCGCGGGGCATCACGTCTGGGCGCTGCGCATGTCTTATGCCGGGGAGCTGGGCTGGGAGTTGCACATGCCTGCCGAGGCCTGCCTGGACGTTTACAACGCGCTTTGGGCTGCTGGCGCGCCGCATGGGATCGTGGATTATGGCAGCTTCACCATGAACGTGATGCGCATGGAGAAGGGCTTTAAAGGTGCCGGAGAGCTGACCAATGAGGTCACATTGGCGGAGGCAGACGTGTTGCGGTTTGTGCGCGCGGAAAAAGCGTTTCTCGGACGGGAGCTGACTCTGAACCATGATCTGCCTTGGGTCTGTGCTTACCTAGAAATTGAGCCTGACGGGCAGATTGACGGCCATGGCGGCGAGGCGGTTCTGCATAATGGTGAGGTGGTCGGGGCAACAAGCTCTGTCGCATATGGGCCAACTGTCGGCACAATCCTTGCCTTTGCCTATGTGAAACCCGCTGCCGCAGAACCCGGTACAGATCTGGAGGTGGTCATTCATGGGCAGCCGCGACAGGCGCGTGTGCTCGGGCAACCGGCCTATGATCCAGACAGTCTGCGCCCGAGAGCGGATGCGCGCGAGGTGGCCACATGTCCGTAGTCAAGCTTTCGCTCTGGTCCGTGGACCTGACCAGCCATGAAAACTACTACATGGCTGAGGGCAAAAGCTGCACAACCGTGGAAAGCCATGTGCTGTGTCTTGAGACAAAAGAGGGCCTGAAAGGGTGGGGCGAAGTCTGCCCGATCCCGCATTACCTGCCTGCGTTTGCAAAGGGTGTACCCAGTGCGGTTGTCGAGATGGCGCCGGAAATTTTCGGGGCCGAGTTGGCGGGCGTGGATGGGCTGATGCACCGGCTAGAAGCGCATCTAATCGGCCACCCGCATGCCAAATCGCTCGTCGATATCGCGCTTTGGGATCTTTGGGGGAAGATCACGGGGCAGCCGCTCTATGCCTTGCTTGGCGGGCGCACGCGGCGGGATATGCCGCTTTATCATTCGATCACCTGTATTGCGCCGGATGAGATGGCGAGGATCGCCAAGGAAGCATACGCCACAGGCATCCGGCAGTTTCAGGTGAAGCTTGGTGCGGATGCAGATTGGCAAGCGGATGCGGAACGTCTGATCAAAGTGCGCGAGGCGGTGGGTATGGGGCCGATTGTCTATGGCGACTGGAACTGCGGGGCAACGCGTCTGCAGGCGACGCGCACGGGGCGGGCGGTGGCGCATCTGGATGTGATGCTGGAGCAGCCCTGCAAGACGCTCGAGGACTGCGCGGCGGTGCGACAGGCCACAGGTTTGCCCATGAAACTGGATGAGGGCGCGTATGATCTCGCCACTTTGTTGAAAGCCTATGAGCTTGGCATCATGGATGCGGTGGCCCTGAAACTCTCCAAGTTTGGCGGACTATCCGTCATGCGCCGCGCGCGGGATCTCACGCTGCATCTTGGGGCTGAGATTTGTGCTGAATGCACCTGGGGATCAGACATTGTGACCGCTGCAGCGCTGCATTTTGCGGCCTCAACACCCAAAGGCGCGCTGCTGAACACCTGTGATCTTTCTGGCTATGTCAGCCCGCGATTGTGCCCTGAGGCGCCAACACGCAGCGCAGGCCGCATTGCGCCACCGGAAGGGCCGGGATTGGGGGTAACGCCGGATCTGGATGTCTTGGGATCGCCAATTTTAGAGCTGGAGTGAATGATGAACAGAGTGCACAGCCAAGCGGAGTGGATCGCGCGCGCGCAGGAAGTTCTGCCTGCAGCGGGATTTGGCAATTTTGACACCGACATCATCATCGCACGTGGTGAGGGCAGCCGGGTCTGGGATGAAAACGGCGAGGAATACGTCGACTATCTGATTGCCTCCGGTCCTATGCTTTTGGGGCATGGCCATCCGGAGGTTGTCGAAGCGGTGCTTGAGCAATTGCCGAAAGGCATGACGTTTTTTGCCAACAACGCCAAGGGCATCGCACTGGCAGAAGCGATCGTGGAGGCGGTGCCCTGTTTTGAGCAGGTGCGATTTGTCACCTCTGGCGGGGAGGCGGATATGTATGCCATCCGTCTGGCGCGGGCCTATACTGGGCGCGACAAGATCCTGAAGTTTGAGGGCGGCTATCACGGCATGAGCGCAGAGGCGCAGATGAGCCTTGCCCCGAGTAAGCGCGTGAATTTTCCGCAAGCTGTGCCTGACAGTGCAGGCATTCCGCAAGGCGTGGCGGATCAGATGCTGATCGCGCCCTTCAATGATCTGGACGCGGTGGCGGCGCTGCTCTCAGAACATGCGGATATCGCGGCAATCATTGTGGAGCCGCTGCAACGCATCATCCCGCCGGAGCCAAGATTCTTGCAGGGGCTGCGCGCGCTCTGTGACAAGCACCACGTGTTGCTGATCTTTGATGAAATTGTCACCGGATTTCGGCTGGCCTATGGCGGTGCGCAGGAGCGCTATGGCGTGACGCCAGATATTTGCACCCTTGGCAAAATCATCGGGGGCGGCTTTCCGCTCGCCGCGCTTGGCGCCAGTCGCGAGATCATGGCGCATTTTGACAAGCCCGTCATCGGCCCGGAAAAATGGCTCATGCAGCTTGGTACATTGTCCGGCAATCCTGTCGCCGCCACAGCCGGGCTGAAGACCATGGAGGTGCTGCGGCGGGAAGGCACCTATGACAAGCTGCGTGAAACCGGGCGCAGGCTGCAGGAGATGCAACGCACTGCGCTCACATCCGCTGGGATCACCCATCAGATCGTTGGAGATGAAACGCTGTTTGATCTCTATTTCACAGGATCACCTTGCCGGGATTATCGCAGCGCGCAGCACGATGTGCCGCAACAAAACGCGCTCTATAATGCCACCTTGCGCGCGCATGGCGTGTTTAAATCTCCGGGCAAACTCTACCCGTCTCTGGCGTTGACCGAGGATGATTTGGCGCTGACTGAGCGTGCTGTTTCTGAAGCCGTCAGGGCCATTACCGAAGGCTAGCCTTTGAAAAACCGAGTTCACAGCTCTGGGGCCGCCGCTATGCCTGCGCGACCCTTGGAAGCGCGCATATTTTGAGCGGTGCCATTTTTTTTGGCAAAGCTCTTGGGCGGCGGAGGAAATGTGTTAACGTGCTCCTACCTGAAACTTGACCAAGAAGTAAAAACACGAACGGTTGTTTCACAAGCCACCAACAGGGGAAAAAGATGAGTAAAATAGGCAATTTAAACCGGCGCTTATTGCTGGCGTCGGCATTGGGCTTTGGTCTGGTCGCTGGCGCAGGTGCGGCAGTGGCAGACGCGGTGAAAGTCTCTGCGATCTACACGCTGCCGGTCGAGCAGCAATGGATCAGCCGCATTCACAAGGCGCTGAACGCGGCGGCTGAGCGTGGCGACATCGAGTACACATTCTCTGAAAACGTGGCCAACTCCGACTATGAACGCGTGATGCGGGAATATGCGGAGCAGGGCGCGCAGCTGGTTGTTGGCGAAGTATTTGGCCTTGAGCGCGCCGCGCGCAAAGTGGCAAAGGATTATCCTGAAACCGCCTTCCTGATGGGCTCGTCCTTTGGTCCGGTCGCACCGAATTTCTCGGTGTTTGACAACTGGATCCACGAGCCGAGCTATCTCTCTGGCATGATTGCGGGCAAGGCGACCGAGAGCAATGTGATCGGCATGGTCGGCGGCTATGCGATCCCTGAGGTGAACCGCCTGATGCATGCCTTCATGGATGGCGCGCGTGAGGTGAACCCGGAGGTCACATTCATCGTGAATTTCATCGACAGCTGGTATGATCCGCCCAAAGCCAAAGAGAGCGCCTTTGCGATGATGGATGCAGGCGCGGACGTGATGTATGCCGAGCGCTTTGGCGTGTCTGACGCAGCGGTGGAACGCGGCGTGAAGGCCGTAGGCAACGTGATTGACACCTCCGGTGACTATCCGGGCACCATTCTGGCCTCAGCCCTGTGGCACATGGAAGCCACCATCGACAAAGCCATCGCCAACGTCAAAGGCGGCAGCTTTGAGGCGGCGGACTATGGTCAATACAGCTACATGGCCTATGGCGGCGGCTCTTTGGTGCTGGATGAGGCTTTGGTGCCTGCCGAGGTGGTCGACGCTGTGCGCGCCAAGGAGACCGAGATCATGGACGGCCTGTTCCGTGTGAACGTGAACGACGCACGCCCCGTGTCTGACAACTGATGACATAGGAGGCCGGCCATCCGCCGGCCTCACACATCCATGACACAGACAATTGTTCTATCCCTCAAAGGGATCTCCAAGCGATTTGGCTCGGTTGTGGCCAATGACGACGTGAGCCTTGATTTGCATCAGGGTGAGGTGCTGGCGCTGCTTGGTGAAAACGGCGCAGGCAAAACCACGTTGATGAATATGCTTTTCGGCCACTATTTGCCGGACAGCGGCGCCATTGATGTGCGCAACGAAATTGGCGCGATCGAGCCACTCTCGCTGGGCCATCCGCAGGCGGCGCTCTCTGCGGGCATCGGTATGGTGCACCAGCACTTTACCTTGGCTGAAAACCTCAATGCGCTCGACAATATCGTGCTCGGCTCTGAGCCGCTTTGGCGGTTGCGTCGCGACAGTGCCATGGCACGCAGTAAGATCGAAAAGATCATGTCTGACACAGGCTTGCAGGTCGCTCTGGATGTGCCTGTCGGGCGGTTGTCAGTGGGGGAACGGCAGCGTGTCGAGATCCTGAAGGCGCTTTACCGCGATGTGCGTATTCTGGTGTTGGACGAGCCGACCGCTGTGTTGACGCCGCAAGAGGCGGACACGCTTTTTGAGAACATCGGCGCGATGACCAAGCGCGGATTGTCTGTGATCTTCATTTCTCACAAGCTGCGCGAAGTGCTTGCGTTTTCCCATCGCATCGCGGTGCTGCGCCATGGTTTGAAGGTGGGCGAGATCGCCACCAAAGATGCGGATGAACGCAGCATTGCGCGCATGATGGTGGGCGCGGACACGCCCGAAACCCAGCGCGAGGACATGACGCCTGGCGCACCTATCATGACCCTAGAAAATGTCTCGGTGACGGGCCGCTCAAAACGCGACAGCCTGACCAACGTAAGTTTTCAGGTCGCGCGCCATGAAATCCTTGGCATTGCCGGTGTGTCGGGCAACGGGCAAAGCGCGCTGGCTGGGCTGATCTCCGGTCTGAACATCCCCAGCAACGGCGTGTTTAAGATCGACGGCGAAGCGATTGCCCATGGAAACCCCTCTGCGATGATCAAAGCGGGTGTGGGGCGCATCCCCGAAGACCGCCACCATGACGGCATCGTCGGCTCCATGAGTGTGGCCGAGAACATGGTGATCGAGCGGTTGAATGACCCTGAAGTGCAGTCCGGCGGCATTCTGAAACGTGAGGCGATCGCTGAGAACGCCGCGCGTTTGACAGAAGCCTATGATGTGCGTGGTCCAGGTGTGAGCGCGCGGGCACGGCTGCTGTCGGGCGGCAATATCCAGAAGCTCATTCTGGCGCGGGTGTTTGAACAATCGCCCAAGCTCATTCTGGCCAACCAGCCGACGCGGGGCCTTGATATGGGGGCTGCTGCTGAGGTGGCGCGGCGCTTGCTTGAGGCGCGCAAACAAGGTGCCGGTGTGGTGCTGATCTCCGAAGATCTGGACGAGCTGCTTGGTCTGTCGGACCGGATTATGGTGATCCACGACGGTGAGCTGATCGAAGCCTTTACAAGAGACCGAGAGGAAATCGGCCTGATGATGGCAGGAGAATACGAATGATCCGCATCGAGCCACGAAATGCGCCGTCGCGCGCTTTGACACTGGGCATTCCGGTGCTGTCAGCCTTGATAGCCTTGGCCTTAGCCGCCGTACCGTTAATGTTTGCCGGAGCCAATGTTGCCACGGCATACGGCGAAATGTTCCGAGGAGTCTTTGGCTCCACTTTTGCTTTCACCGAAATGCTGACCCGCGCGACGCCTTTGATCTTCACCGGGCTCGCCGCAGCACTCGCGTTCCGCGCGCGGCTTTGGAACATTGGTGCCGAAGGCCAGCTTTATCTTGGTGCCATGGCCGCTGTTGCCGTGGGTGCCGGGTTTCTAGATGTGCCTGCCATTGTGTTGGTGCCAACCATCATTCTCTGCGGTTGTGCCGCGGGGGCAGCGGGCATGGTGGCCTCCGCTGCGCTGAAGACCCGCTTTGGCGCGGACGAGGTGGTGACCACCTTGCTTTTGAACTTCATTATCTTGATTTTCCTACAATATATGCTGGAAGGCCCGTTGCAGGATCCCATGGGACTGGGCTGGCCACAAAGCGCGCCCATACTGGATCAAGGCATGTTGCCGCCGCTGATGGAGCGGATGCGCGTGCACAGCGGGCTGATCATCGCGCTCTTCTGTGCGGTGGTGGCGCAATTCATGCTCACCCGCTCCGTTTGGGGCTTCAAATTGCGCGCGGTTGGTGAAAACGCCGCTGCCGCACGCCATGCGGGCATCCCGGTAAACCGCACCATGATGAGCGTCGCCATTGTCTCCGGTGCGTTGGCTGGCATGGCTGGCGTAAGCGAAGTGGCGGGGCTGAAAGGTTATCTGACCGCCGATCTGTCGCCGGGTTTTGGCTACACCGGCATTGTGGTTGCAATGCTTGCCGGGCTGTCGCCGGTGGGCGTGGTGATCTCCGCCCTGTTCATTGCGTCGGTCTTTGTTGGGGCAGATTCCATGAGCCGCGCCATGGGCGTGTCGTCTTATCTGGCGGATCTGGTGGTGGCGATGTCTTTGCTCTGCGTGTTGATCGGGGGCTTCTTCGCCCGGTTCCGCATTGCGCACGTGACTTCCGGCAAAGGAGAAGTCGCATGATGGATATTTTGAACATCCTGTTGAGCGAAAGCTTCTGGGCTGCCTCTCTGCGCATCGCAACCCCGCTGATATTCGGCGTGCTCGGCGCGCTGCTTTGTGAGAAGTCGGGCGTGTTAAACCTCGGTATCGAGGGGATTTTTGTCGCTGGCGCCATGTCGGGTTGGATGGCTGTCTGGCTGGGCGCAGGTCTTTGGGGCGGGGTCTTGGTCGCCGCAGGAGCGGGGGCTTTCTTTGGCCTCATTCACGCATTGCTGACCGTGCCACTGGGCCTCAGCCAACACGTTTCGGGCCTCGGAGTGACGCTGTTTGCGACCTCAGTGAGCTATTTCACCTACCGCACCGCCTTGCCCAATGTCTCTTCACCACCACGCATCGAGCCCTTCCGTGCGCTTGATATTCCGGTGCTGTCTGACTTGCCGTTTCTGGGGCCTATGCTGTTTCAACAGACAGCGCTGACCTGGCTCGCGCTGCTGATGGTCGTGGTCATTTGGTATGTGCTGTACCGCACCCCGCTTGGCGTTGCGATTCAGGCCGTGGGCGACAATCCGGACAGTGTCGATGCGCAGGGGCTTTCTGTCTATGGCCTGCGCATTGGCGCGGTTGTGGCCGGCTCCGCGCTGATGGCGCTTGGCGGCGCGTTCCTCACCATGTCGGCCTTTGATGCCTTCTTCTTTGGCATGGTGAACGGGCGCGGCTGGATCTGCATTGCGCTTGTGATTTTCGCAAGCTGGCGGCCGGGCAAAGCGCTGTTGGGGGCCTTGCTGTTTGGGGCATTTGACGCGCTTCAAGTGCGGCTGCAAACCGAAGTTGGCGCCGTGATCCCGAGCCAAGCGTTTCTGGCCGCACCTTATGTGTTGTCCATTATTGCCCTTGTTGTGGCCGCCCGCCGCGCTGACTATCCGCGCGCGCTTCTGGCGCCATGGTTCAAAGGCCAACGTTGAGGATTGAGAGATGTTTGATCTGATTGTCAAAAACGCCACGCTGCCAGATGGGCGCAAGGGGCAGGACATCGCCGTGAAAGGCGGGATGATTGCCGCTGTTGAGGCGGGCATCACAGCTGAGGCCAAGGAGGTGATCGACGCAGGCGGAAACCTTGTGTCGCCGCCCTTTGTGGATCCGCATTTTCATATGGATGCCACTCTGTCACTTGGCACGCCGCGCATGAATGTCTCCGGAACACTGCTGGAAGGCATCGCGCTTTGGGGTGAGCTGAAACCCATCCAGAGCGTTGAGGACATCATCGCACGTGCCATGCGCTATTGCGATCTGGCGGCCTCTATGGGGCTTGGTGCGATCCGCACCCATGTGGACACCTGCGACGACGAGCTTAAAGGGGTCCAGGCGCTGCTGGAGGTGCGCGAGCAGGTCAAGGACTACATCGATTTGCAGCTCGTAGCATTCCCACAAGACGGCGTGCTGCGCGATCCGACAGCGATGGCCAACACCATTCGTGCGCTTGATATGGGCGTGGATGTGGTCGGCGGCATCCCGCATTTTGAGCGTACCATGGCAGATGGCGCAGAGTCCGTGCGTCAGCTTTGTGAGATTGCGGCAGAGCGCGGTCTGATGGTCGACATGCATTGCGACGAAAGTGACGATCCGCACAGCCGCCACATCGAAACGCTGGCCTATGAGACCCAGCGGCTGGGGTTGCAGGGCAGGGTGGCTGGCTCTCACCTGACCTCCATGCACTCAATGGACAACTACTATGTGTCCAAGCTGATCCCCTTGATGGTCGAAGCAGGCGTGCACGCGATCCCCAATCCGCTGATCAACATCATGTTGCAGGGCCGTCATGACACCTATCCCAAACGCCGAGGCCAGACCCGTGTGCGGGAGCTGCGCGATGCGGGTATCACCGTGGGCTTTGGATCTGACTGTGTGATGGACCCGTGGTATTCGCTTGGTAAGGCGGACATGCTTGATGTGGCCTTCATGGGGCTGCACGTCGGCCAGCTGTCGAGCCGCGAGGATATGGCCTGGTGCTTTGAGGCTGTGACCACCAACTCCGCCAAAATCATGGGGCTGGAAGGATACGGTCTGGCCCCGGGCTGTCGCGCCAATATGGTGCTCTTGCAGGCCCAAGACTCGATTGAAGCGATCCGCCTGCGGGCGCATCGTCTGGCGGTGATCCGCAGCGGCAAGGTGATTGCACAGAACGTACCGCAGGTGACAGCGCTGTCTCTGCCCGGCCGCCCAAGCCATGTGGATCCGGCAGCCTATGCGCCGTCCTCTGACAGCTAAAAGCCCGCACGCGCCGAGAGCATATCTTGGCGCGTGATCTTATGCAGAAATGCGGTAAGCTTTGGGGGTCTTACCGGTGCAGCGCTTAAAGGCGCGCACAAAGCTTGCGGTTTCCGAGAAGCCCAGAACGCGGGCGATCTCTTCGATGCTCAGATCCGCCTCGCGCAAGTATTTCACCGCAAGTTCGGTGCGCGTCATATCGACAATCTCGCTAAAGGTGGTTTCTTCGCGCTTCAGATGCCGACGCAGGGTGCGGCTCGTGAGGTTCATACGGTCAGCAATCTCTTCCATGCTGGAGGACAAATAACCGCTTTGCAGCAGGGTATTTCGAACCTGCGCGGAGATGGCATTTTGTTGGCTAAGCTCGGAAAGCTCCCTTTCGCACATCTGCACAACGCTCTGAAATGTCACAGTGTTTCCGCGCTCAAGTGGGCGCTCAAACCAATCGGGCGACACATGGAAGCGGTTTTGCGCGGCCCCGTACCGGATCTCTTTGGCGGCCTCCGGCGGCAAAGTGTAATCACCGTCCTCAGGATAGCGCAGCTCAATCAGGTCTGAGTGAAACCGATCCCCGACCACATCATTGTGCAGTGCATTGAAGATGCCCATCTGCAGGTTCACAAGGAAGGTGTAAAACGCCCGATCCGCATAAGCCGCGCCAAGCGGTTCTGCTTCCCATCCCTGTGCGCCGTCTTCAAAGGAAAACGCCAGCCGGGACGTCGGTGCCGCCAGATGATGAAACTTGCGCGCGAAAGCCACGGTCTCGAGATAGTTTGTGCTGCAAAGCACCGCGTAACCGTACATGCCATAAGCAGAAATCCGGATGTGGCTGCCGATTTCATACGGCAAATGCGGGTGCCAGAACCGTTCAGAGATATTCCTGAGGGCATGCAATATCTGCGCGGACGAGACGCGTAGAGCGCCGTCTTTCAATGCATTGGGTTCCAGCTCGGTGCCTTCAAAGACATGCGCCGTGTCGATGCCCCGTTTTTCCAATGCTGCCAAGGCCGCGTTGAGCTTGGCCGTATGGTAGATCTTGTCTTCCAAAACTGCTCCAGTACGTCCGCAAACGCCCTATGCAAAAGGCGATCGTCACAGTGCTTCACATATGTCCGATTTTTCCAGTCAGGTGCAAGCCATACGACCCAGCGTTTTCCTAATGTCTTACGTGAAAAAAGGGACTGCCCGTCAAACGGGCGCCTTGCAGCAGAGCCTTTTTGGCGTGAACGCCTTTACGCAACGCTCACCTTGCGAGGGAACCTCTGAGGTTAACCATATAACCTGCTGATTTAACTTCGGTAATTCCCCCATGTCCTAAATTGTCAAAATTCTGGCCTATGACGACATAGCATCCAATTTCGCTCTCCCGCATAAATACCGGTGGAGGACCAGGGAGGCGTCTGAAAACCGTTGGGGCAGGCCGCGCAGCATTCGTCTGCGTGATCGCATCAAGCCACCCTTAAGCTTATATGCGCTTGAGGGAGAGGTTATTTATGATGTGATAGCAAGGGCTTGCAGCACATAACGGTTTTTCAATCTGCCTTCCTCCGATCGGATAAGAACGAGGAGTAAGCCGATGAAATTTACCAAATTCGCCACCACCTGTGCGCTCGCATTGGGCGTTATGAGCAGCACAGCGCTTGCGGAAACCACTTTGAAACTGGCCACCGTTGCGCCGCTGTCGTCCCCATGGGGTCAGTGGGCACAGGGCGTGGCGAAAAAGATCGAAGAAGAGTCCGGCGGCGAGATGAAAATCGAAGTCATCGGCGATGCGCAGCTGGGTGATGAGCAGACCATTCTGCGCCAAGGCATGAAGGGCCGCGTCGATCTGGTGCTTGTGTCCAACATTCCGCTGTCTCTGATCGGTCAGGAAATGGATCTGGTGTCTTCTCCTTTCCTCTATGACAGCGTTGAGCAGGGCAGCTGTGTGGCCTTCAACCACCTCAGCGAAATTCTCGGCCCAAGCCTGCGCGAAGCCCGTCTGGAGCCACTGACATGGATGGAAGTTGGCAACTACATTGTCTTCTCCAAAGACGAGGCCCGCACACCGTCCGCTCTTGAAGGCCGCAAGGTCCGCGTGGCGGCCACCACCGCAGACGAGCTCTTTGCCCGCAAGATCGGTGCGGTTGGTGTGCCAATGGGCACCTCTGACACCATCCCGGCGCTGCAAACCGGCAACGTCGAAGCGGCCTTCTTGCCCGGCGTGTTTGGTATCGCGATCGGCACGCATAAAGTGGCGCCCAATGTCACCGTCAGCAACCACACCCGCCTGATTGGTACCGTCGCCGTATCCCAGCGCAGCTACAACAAGCTGAGCGATCAGGAAAAAGAATGGCTCTCCGCCTTCACCGAAGGTGGCGCGGCCCTGTCTGCTGCCGTGCTTGGTGCCGAAGGCGCGCTTTTGGGCAAACTTGAAGGTGCAGGGCTGCCGGTCGCGCGTCTGAGCGATGAGGAAGCGGCTGAATGGCGCGCCTCTGCGGATGGTTTGCGCGAAGAACTGGCAGAGCAGCTTGGTCCGAAGGCTGTCTCCATTCTGGAGCAGATCAACGCGGCCAAAGTGGCTTGTGGTTCCTGAAGTCAATGATGTTGCTTCTACGTTTTCTGATGAAAGCAGAGGCCATTGTGGCGGCGGCGGCTTATGCCGCCACCACTTTGCTATTGCTGGCGGATGTTGTCGCGCGTGAGTTTTTCTCCCAATCCCTCTGGGGCGCCCAACAGACCGCAATTCTGTGCAGCATCCTTGCGGGTATGATCGGTTTGACACTCGCCACGGGGCGCGGTGCGCATTTCCGGCCAGAATTTGCTGACGGTGTTCTGCGCTTCAAAGCGATTGACCGGATCGGAGATCTGATCTCGGCGGTGCTTTTTGCTGTGATTGCTTACTACGCGGTGGAGTTCGTTCGGGAATCCCGCGATTTTGGCGACCGTGTTCCGGTTGTTAATCTGATGCTCTGGCCGGTGCAGATCGTGGTGCCTTACGCGATGATCTCCTCTGCCATCAAACACGCCATATTTGCACTGAGTCCTCAGGCAAAAGACGAGCTGAGGACCGCTTGATATGGACGCTCTCATTCTGATTGGCATCGTTCTGGGCCTGTTGATCCTGCGCCAGAACGTCATTCTCATTCTTCTGGTGGTGACCGCCTATATCCAGCTGGTCTGGGCCGGTGGTGATATCCTTTATGTGGTCGAAGACCTCTGGTCCTCGATGGACAACCACGTCCTGCTTGCGATCCCGATGTATATCATCGCGGGCAAGCTGATGTCGCGCGGCTCCATTGCACGTGATCTCATCGCCATGGTGCGCGCAGCAACTGACTGGATGCCCGGTGGGCTTGGCATTGCCTCGGTGCTGTCCTGTGCGCTGTTTGCGGCCGTCTCCGGCTCCTCTGCGGCCACTTTGCTGGCCGTGGGCGTGGTCATGTATCCGGCGCTCAAGGAAGCCGGCTACACCGAGAAATTCGCCATTGGCGCGGTCACTTCGGCGGGCACGCTCGGCATTCTGATCCCACCTTCGATCCCGCTGATCATCTACGGGATTGTCACCGAGACCAATGTGGCGAACCTCTTCCTCGCCGGGATCATTCCGGGCATTCTTCTGACCGCGATTTTTGCGATCTACAGCATGACCACCAATCTCGGCAATGAGCGCGGCACATTCTCTGTAGCGCGTCTGGCAGAGGCGGTGCGCAAAGGGATCTTTGCGCTGATGACCCCAGTGATCCTGCTTGGCGGCATCTACACCGGCTATTTCTCACCAACCGAGGCCGCAGCCGTGGCCGTGGGCTATGCCATCTTGGTGGAGTTGCTGGTCTATCGCGAGCTTTCGGCCAAGGATTTCTTTGACGAGGCGGTCTCCACCGCGGTGATGCTTGGCACGCTTTTCCCGATTGTGGCCGTGGCCCTGTCGCTGAAATCGGTGCTGGCCATCGAAGGCATCCCTGGCGCCTTTGCGGAGTGGTTGCAAACCGTGATCTCCAGCAAGATCGCCTTCCTGCTTGCGCTCAATGTGGCTCTGCTCTTGGTCGGTTGTCTGATTGACGTGGTGTCCGCAGTCCTGCTGCTTGCGCCGGTCATGCTGGCGGCGGCGCAGCACTTTGGGGTGCACCCGATCCAGCTTGGCATCATCATGATCATCAACCTGGAGATCGGCCTGTTGACGCCGCCCATTGGCCTCAACCTCTTGGTCGCCTCAGGCGCCTTCAAAAAGCGCTTTGCCGAGGTCAGCTTGTCTGTGGTGCCCTTCATCCTCTTGATGCTTCTTGCGTTGATGATGGTGACGTTCATACCGGAGCTGACGCTCTATCTGATCAAATGAGAGCTCTCGGGTCAGATCGCTTTGGGCTGATCACAAAAGCCATTCCTCCCGGCGCAAATTACGCGCGCCGGGAGTCCCACACCGGCAGCACGCCATTTCCCATGAAGTTTCATGTCTAAGTGCCCTTCATACCCGCAGGACGGCCAAGAAGGGGTGATCCCTGTCATGTGCGTTGTTCAGGCTGGACAAGTCCCGAAATCAATGGAGACCAGCCTCAAGGCCCGCATCGGTGCGCTCACCCAACGTGTTTTTAACGCTGAGGCCGCCATTGTGTGGGTCGTGGTTCCCGAAGGCAGTGGCTTTACCGCGGCGCTGCCCTCCCGCACGGTGATCACGTCGATGCATGCCAACCGCGTCTTGGAAAGCGAAGAGCGGGCCTCGCTGCTCAAGACGCTCGGAGCGATCTGCATGGAAGAAATCGGCTGCAGCGCGGAAGAGGTGGTCACCTCGGTGCGCGATCCGGAGTAGGGGGCTGCCCAGCCTAATAGATCCATCGTAAGCGATAATCGAACCTGCAGGCGTCTCTAAAAGCAAAAAAGCCCTCAGGTCGCTGAGACCTAAGGGCTTTTTATGGCTCCGGCGGTAGGGATCGAACCTACGACCAATTGATTAACAGTCAACTGCTCTACCGCTGAGCTACGCCGGAACATCTATCTCTGAGCTGCCTCAGAAGATGTGGCGGGTATAACTTTGCTTTTCGGGGACGTCCAGAGGGTCTCTGCAAGAAATGTGACTTTTCTCGCAGAAGGACGTTTTGATCGGCCATGTGTTGGCCATCCAACTTGAAACGGCAGCCGGAAACTCATCATCAAGACCCGAAATTCCAGCATCAGCAGCGGTTGACAGTCTGACCTTAGGTGACAGAAAATACAGGTGTTTTATTGATTGAGAGCACTGTTCCGAACCTAATGAGCTCCCCATTGCAAAATGATCTCGAAAGCGCGCTGCTGGCCCGTGTAGCATCAGGTGACCAGACAGCCATGCGCGCTTTATATGAGGCGCATTCGGAAGCTGTTTGGCGCTTTGTGCGCAGTCGTTTGAGCGACGAGTTCGAAGCCAATGACATTGTCCATGAAACGATGATCACCGTATGGCGGACCGCTGCACGTTACGAGGGCAGGGCTTCTGTCAGGTCTTGGATGCTGTCCATCGCCCGCAACAAAGTGGTCGATCACCTGCGCAAACACGGGCGGCTCGATCTGAGAGACGCGGATAATACGGTTCCGGATGAGGCCCCAATCGCTGAGGTCGTGGTGGCCGCCGCTCAGGATGCCAATCGCTTGCGCGCGTGTATTTCCAAACTTGGCGAGCGCCAGCGCGCGGCGATTCACTTGTCCTACTTCGAAGAGCTCACCTATGCGGAAATCGCTGAGATCGAACACGTGCCGGAAGGCACAATCAAATCGCGCATTTTTCACGCCAAGCAGCTTCTGATGCGCTGCCTGTCCAAAGGGGAGCAGTAATTTTGAACCTTTGTGAAGCGCCAGTCGACCAATGGGCAGACGTGTCATGCGACGCGATGTGCCTAAAGTAAGCGAGAGTATCGATGAGCGATGAATGGGAACATAGGTTCAGCGAAGAAGACGTCACCGCGTTTGTGCGCGGGCAGGCGACACCGGCGCTTGTAGAAGAGATCGAACGGGAGATGGCGCACAACGACAAACTGCGCGCGGAGATTTCCCTACAGCAAGGCCTCAGAGCCGCGCTTTCCGCGATCGCAACAGGCATGCCACCGGGTGAGCTCGGATGGCGGCGTCTGGAGGTTGCGCTGGCGGATGCCCCTCAATCCAACGAAACATCCGCCCCCACGCAGCCAGATTATTGGCGCATCGCAGCCATTGCCCTTGGTGTTGCCGTACTTATTCAGGGCGCATTCCTTGTTGCGCCGTCGTTTGCACCCAATGAGGCAAGATTTCAAACCGCGTCTCAGCCCGAGGCGGCTATCGAATTGGCCATCGCGTTTGAGGCAGAGGCCAGCATTGCTGAAATTGGCACTCTTCTGGATAATGCAGGGGCACAATTGGCGGATGGGCCGAGCGCTTTGGGGCTCTTTCGTGTGAAGTTTGAGACGCAACAGGCTCTGATTGATGGAAAAATCCTTTTGGAGAGCTCAGATATCGTGACCCTCGTGGCGCGGCCGTGATAGGGCTTAGACCCAAACAGGTGAGGGAATGTGCATGTCCAGACTTATCGGAGTTCTGCTCGGAGCGCTTTTGCTAACCGCATGTGTCGGCTCACGTCCCTCTACCGTCGCACGCGCGGATGTGCGCGACGCACGCGAACTCATTGTTATGGTTGCCGGTGCACCAGATGAGCTGATCAGCAACGCCGAAAACCTTGGCTATGCCACCCGGTCAGTGCGCCCACTTGAAGAGCTTGGGGACGTGCTGGTCGCCTTCACGATTCCCGAAGGGCTCTCTATACCCGAAGCGATTGTTCAGATTGAAGAGGCCGTGCCGGGAGTCACCGCGGGGGCGCATCATGTGTATCGCCTGCAAGCCAACCCATTTACCGCATCCGGCGCCAATTACGCGAATGGGCTGATCGGGTGGCGGGACGACGGCTGCCGCGCGGTGCGTCGCGTCGGCCTGATAGACAAAGCACTGCCCCAAGCGCACGATCATTTGGCCTCAGGGCGGGTTGTGCAAAAATCTTTTGTCGCTCCTCAGCCCCCTGCCAACGCAGAGCATGGCGCGCAGATGGCAAGCCTTTTGATTGGAGCGGGGCGTCTGTCGGATACAGTGCTGTACAGCGCTGGTGTGGTGGAAGAAAGCAGAGCCGGAGACACCACCGCTGGTGTCAGTGCGATCCTTGAGGCGGTGAACTGGCTTGCAACGCAGGATGTCGAAGTCGTCAACATCAGCCTTGCGGGGCCGCGCAACAAATTGCTCAACCGTGGTATGGAGCGTGCCGCCGATGACGGCATGATCTTTGTCGCAGCGGCTGGCAATCAAGGCGCCAGCGCCCCGCCGCAATTTCCGGCAGCCTTTCCTTATGTTGTGGCCGTGACGGCGGTCGATAGCGCACTTGAGGTTTATGACCGGGCCGTGCAGGGCGCACAGATCGATGTTGCAGCCCCCGGTGTCGACATTCTGGTGCAAGACAGCACCGGCACACGCATCCTCAGCGGCACCTCGGCCGCAACGCCCTTCGTGACAGCTTCCATTGCAGCCAACAGCGGCTGGAAAGCGCTCTCGGTCGAAGAGGTCAAAGAAGACCTACGCACGATCACCCGAGACATTGGCGCGCCGGGGCAAGATGACGTGTTTGGTCAGGGGCTGATACAGGCACCAGCGGCCTGTCGGTAGCAATGAAAAGATAATGGCGGAGAGACAGGGATTCGAACCCTGGGTCCCCGTGAAGGGACAACGGTTTTCGAGACCGCCCCGTTCGACCACTCCGGCACCTCTCCGTCCGCATAGACCGTGGTCTTGGTGAGGGCGTCGTTTAATCACCTTTCGATTTCGGCGCAAGTGGGATTTGCATTGTTTTGCCCAAAGCCTTTCGATTGATTGTTGGGACATAACAATACGTCGCAACCCTCGGAACCTATAGACATCGCGGGCACTTCAAAATCTCGTTGTGTTTCAACTTAATCTCGAAACGCTTTGGGAAATGAACTAGCTTAAAGCTATGAGTACACTCACCGCCCGTCTGGCCCCGTCCACTGTCTTGCTTCCGCGTCTGGCAACTGTTCTGCTTGCTGGTATTTTTGCGTGGTTCAGCGCTTTTGCGCCAACGGCGCAGGCCGCTGATCGTGCGCGGGTCGAAGCCTTCCTGCAGGTGACCGGTTTTGATGTGGCCATTGAATCCATTGCGCTGTCCGCTTCCTCCGCACCGCTGCTTCTGGGGCTTGAAGAGGAAGATTTCGGGCTGCAATGGACCTCCCTGACCAAGGAGGTTTTTGACACGACCTTCATGCACAACCGGGCGCTCGATATTCTGGAGGCAACGCTGGATGATGAGAGCCTTGCCCATGCTGCGGCCTTCTATGCCAGCGATCTTGGGCAGCGTTTGGTCGAGGTCGAAAATGCCGCGCATATGGGCGATGATGAGGAAAAAGAATTGATCGGCGGAGCCTTGCTGGCGGATCTTGAAGCCGCAGAGGACCCGCGCGTGGATCTCTTTCGCCGCATGACCGTGGCGATTGACCCCGAAGATGTCGGCTCTGATGCCATTCTGGAGATCCAGGTGCGGTTTATTTTGGCGGCCTCTTATGCGGGCGTGATTGATCTGCGCACGGATGAGGACGGTTTGCGCGCGGCCTTGAGCGAAAATGCCGCGGAGATGGAGGAGGAGATCGCGCTGGCGACCCTGCGCAATGCCGCCTATACTTATCAGGACTTCTCGCTTGAAGAGCTCATCGAGTACACCGAAGCCTTGGAAGACCCAACCATGATGACGGTCTATGAGCTTATGAACGCGGTGCATTTTGAGGTCATGTCAAACCGCTTTCAGGCTCTGGCTGCTCGGATGGCCGATTTGCAGCCGGCACAAGAGCTTTAAAAGGCCGCTTTGGAGGGCGCAAAGCGCCTGCAATATAAGGCTTGACCCAGAGCAAAATCCGACGCATAAGCGCGCCACCGGCGTGGAGTATGTACTTTGCGCCGCGTTTTTGTTGTAACACAGCCCCAACAAGGGGCGCGCTGTTCGAGGCGGCACCGTCGAAAGACAAAGCCACAAACGCCAAACCCGCAAGGGGGAGGGGCCACAGGACGCGATCAGATCGAAGGAATAGGACATGTTCGCAGTCCTGAAGACCGGCGGCAAACAGTATAAAGTACAGGCAGGCGATGTCCTGCGTGTCGAAAAACTGGCTGCAGACGCTGGCGAAAAAATCCAATTCAACGAAGTGCTGATGGTTGGCGGTGACAACACCGTTGTTGGCGCACCTTTCGTTGAAGGCGCAGCCGTGCAGGCAGACGTGATCGACCAGATCAAAGGCGAAAAGCTGATCAAATTCGTGAAGCGTCGTCGTAAGCACAGCTCCAAGCGCACCGTGGGCCACCGTCAGAAACTGACTCTGGTTCGCATCACCGACATTCTCGCGTCCGGCGCAGACAAGTCTGGTGTAAAAGCGGCAGTGGGCGCAGGCTCCGTTGCAGCACCTGCAGAAGCCAAACCAGCCAAGAAAGCGGCGAAGGCAGAAGCAAAAGCAGAGGCACCTGCCGCTGCAGCAGCTGATGACCTGACCGCAATCAACGGTGTAGGCCCGGCAGCAGCGAAAAAGCTGGCAGATGCAGGCATCACCTCTTTTGCACAGCTCGCAGCGGTTGACGTAGACAGCTTTGACGCTGTTAAAGTGAAGCCTGAGTGGGTTGCACAAGCAGCCGAACTGGCGAAGTAAGCGAAGTATAGGAGACTAACGATATGGCACATAAAAAAGCTGGTGGTAGTTCCCGTAACGGTCGCGACTCCGCGGGTCGTCGTCTTGGCGTGAAAAAATACGGTGGCGAAAACGTGATCCCAGGCAACATCATCGTGCGTCAGCGCGGTACCAAGATGTGGCCAGGTGAAGGCGTTGGCATGGGCAAAGATCACACCATCTTTGCAACTGTTGACGGCAACGTGAAGTTCCACAAAGGCCTCAAGGGCCGCACCTTTATTTCGGTCCTGCCAGTGGCGGAGGCCGCAGAGTAAGCCGACCTTAAGGGTAATGAGACATTTAAGGGACCGGCGAAACAGCCGGTCCCTTTTTCGTTTGATGAGGTTCAGTCAGAAAGATGAGCGTCGCAGTGATCAGTTTTGGCGTCTTTGCCGCAAGCCAGGTGGGCACACCTGGGCCTGCGAATATGGCGCTATTGGCCACAGGTGCGCGCTTTGGCTTTCGCGCCGCTTTGCCTTTTGTGGCGGGTGTGGCCTTGGGCAAACAGCTGATCATCTGGCCCATCGGCTTTGGTCTGATGGAGCTTGCCGACACGGTGCCCGGTCTTTTTGCCGGGCTGAAATGGGCAAGTGCAGCCTATATTTGCTGGCTGGCTTGGAAAGTGGCGCACCTGCGCCTCTCTGCTGATAAGGATGCGGTGACCCAAGCGCCCGGTTTTGCCGCCGGTCTGCTGGTGCATCCGCTCAACCCCAAAGCCTGGGCGATGATCGTTGCAGGCTTCACAAATTTTGTAACACCTTCGACACCGGCGTTGCAGGCCACGGCCACCATCGCCATCTGTCTTTTGGCGGCGCAAGCCGTTTTTCATCCGATCTGGACCTATGCAGGGGACCGGATCGCCCAAACCGTCGCCGGAAAACCCGCCGAACGTTATTTGATGCGCACTTTGGCCGCGCTCACTGTGGCCTCTGTGCTATACGTAGTTCTTTGAGGAGGAGAACAGGCATGAAACTGGATACTATCGTCAACCAGCCTGTGATCGAAACCGAACGCTTTGTGTTGCGCCCGCTGCGCCGCTCCGATCAGGGCCTGATCGAGATGCACACCGCAGACCGCGAATTGGCGCGCATGACCACGAGCATCGCGCATCCGGTGCCCCCCGGCGCGACCGAAGCCTTTATCACGCGCGCCCAATCTGAAGGCCGCGTGGAAGATGTCTGGGCCATTGATGGCAGCTCGGATCAGCAGCCCGAGGTCATGGGCCTCATCGGTTTGACACGTGTTGACGAAGGTCAGGTGGAGATCAGCTATTGGATTGGCAAAGCCTTCTGGAACACAGGTCTGGCCTCTGAAGCGGTGCGCCTCTTGATTGCGGCCAACCCGTTGAACAGCAGCACCATCTTTGCCAGCGTTTTTCAGGACAATCCGGCCTCTGCTCGTGTGCTGACCAACTGTGGTTTCCAGTATCTGGGGGACGCGGAAAGCTTCTCTTTGGCGCGCAACGCCAATGTGCCCACTTGGACCTACAGCCTGAAACTGGATTGAGCCTTGCCGTCAGGCAGGGTATGAGCGCAGAACGCGCCGCAAAAGGACAAATGTTATGAAATTCCTCGACCTTGCCAAAGTCTACATCCGCTCGGGTGGCGGCGGGGGTGGCTGTGTGTCCTTCCGACGCGAGAAATACATCGAATACGGTGGCCCCGATGGCGGGGACGGCGGCAACGGTGGCTATGTCTGGGCCGAGGCCGTCGACGGGCTGAACACGCTGATCGACTTCCGCTATCAGCAGCACTTCTTTGCCAAATCCGGCCAGCCCGGCATGGGCAACCAGCGCACAGGTAAATCCGGTGACGACATCGTGCTGCGTGTGCCTGTGGGCACCGAGATTCTGGATGAGGATCAGGAAACCCTGATTGCCGACCTGACCGAAGTGGGCCAACGCGTCCTGCTCGCCAAAGGCGGTAACGGCGGCTTCGGCAACCTGCACTTCAAATCCTCAACAAACCAGGCCCCGCGCCGTGCCAACCCCGGCCAGCCGGGTGTGGAGCGCACCATCTGGCTGCGCCTGAAGCTGATTGCTGATGTGGGCCTGCTGGGTCTGCCAAACGCCGGCAAATCGACCTTCCTTGCGGCGACCTCCAATGCGCGGCCCAAGATCGCGGATTACCCGTTCACCACGCTGCACCCGAACCTCGGAGTTGTGGGTGTTGATGGCGTGGAATTTGTGGTGGCTGACATTCCCGGCCTGATCGAAGGCGCGAGCGAGGGCAGGGGTCTTGGTGACCTCTTCCTAGGCCACGTAGAGCGCTGCGCGGTGCTTCTGCATCTGGTGGATGGCACCTCCGGCACCTTGCTGGAGGATTACAAAACCATCGTGCAGGAAATCTCCAACTACGCTGACATCCTCGCGGACAAACCCCGCGTGACGGTTCTGAACAAAATCGACTCTTTGGATGCGGAAGAACGTGAATTCCTCAAGGAGGAGCTGGAGGCGGTTGTTGGCGGCCCCGTGATGCTGATGTCTGGCGCGAGCCATGAGGGCACCACTGAAGTGCTGCGTGCCCTGCGTGCGGAAATCGACGATGACCGCCTGCGTCAGAAAATCGAAGAGACCGCTGACGAGGAAGAGGCGCCGTGGCAACCCTGAAGACTGCAAAACGGGTTGTTGTAAAAATCGGGTCAGCCCTGCTTGTTGACCGCAGCACCGGCCTGTTGAAAGCCGATTGGCTCAAGGCCCTGGCCGAAGATGTGGCGATGCTGAAGGCGCGCGGCACCGATGTTGTGCTGGTGTCCTCAGGCTCCATTGCCTTGGGGCGCGGCGCCCTTGGCCTGCCTGCCAGCGACCTGACGCTGGATCAATCTCAGGCCGCCGCCGCCGTGGGCCAGATCCGGCTCGCTCGTGCCTATGAAGAGGCGCTTGCGCCGCATGGTATCACCACCGCGCAGGTGCTTGTGACACTAGAGGACAGCGCCAATCGCCGCCGATATCTGAACTCCCGTGCCACGCTGGACCAGCTGCTCACATTGGGTGTGGTGCCCATCGTGAATGAAAACGACACAGTGGCCACAGATGAAATCCGCTATGGCGACAATGACCGGCTTGCCGCTCAGATTGCGCTGACCACTGGCGCGGACCATCTGATCCTGCTCTCGGATGTGGATGGCTTCTATTCCGCCAATCCCATGACCGACCCAAGCGCCAAACGCTTTGAGGTGATCGAGACCATCACGCCTGAGATCGAAGACATGGCCGGTGAAGGGGTTTCTGGCCTCTCCAAAGGCGGCATGATCACCAAGCTGATGGCCGCCAAAACCGCCACCGCAGGTGGCTGCGCCATGGCGATCACCGAAGGCTCCGCGATCCGTCCTGTGCAGGCGCTGGAAAGTGGGGGCAACGCCACATGGTTCACCGCTCAAGGCACCCCACAGCTGGCGCGCAAACGCTGGATCAACTCGATGAAACCGCAGGGCGCTCTCGTGGTGGACGCGGGTGCCGCGCGCGCGCTGGCGGCGGGCAAAAGCCTGCTGCCTGCCGGGGTTACCGCGGTCAACGGCGATTTCAGCAGGGGCGACCCGATCGAGATCACAGACAGCACCGGCCACCGTTTGGGGCAAGGGCTTGCGGCCTACACCTCCAAAGATGCGGCCAAGATCAAAGGCCACCACAGCCGCGAGATCGAGGACATCCTTGGCTACCCGGGCCGCGCCGCGCTCATCCACCGCGACGACATGGCGCTTTAGCCTTCCTCTTGCTAAAAATATCCTCGCCGAAGGCGAAACAAATCCAACCAAAGACCCTCAACAAAGGACAGATCTGATGAAAGACATCGCAGACATCCCCGCCCTGATGGCCCAGATTGGCGCGCAAGCCAAAGCGGCAAGTGCGGAGCTGGCCTTTGCCCCGCCGGAGGTGAAACGCGCCGCGCTTGAGGCCGCCGCAGATGCGGTCTGGTCTCGCCGGGCTGAGATTATTGAGGCCAACGCCAAAGACCTCGAATTTGGCCGCAACAAAGGCCTGTCTGACGCGATGATGGATCGCCTGATGCTCGATGAAGACCGCATCGGTGGCATCGTCACCGGCCTGCGCACGGTTGCGGCACAGGACGATCCCGTGGGGGAGGTGCTCACCGAATGGGACATGCCCTCCGGCCTCAACATCCGCCGCGTGCGCACCCCTCTGGGGGTTGTGGGCGTGATCTATGAAAGCCGCCCCAATGTAACCGCCGACGCCGGCGCGCTTTGCCTGAAATCCGGCAACGCCGTAATCCTGCGTGGCGGCTCAGAGAGTTTCCATAGCTCCGGTGCCATCCACGCCTGCCTTGTCGAAGGCCTGACCTCTGCAGGTCTGCCCGAAGCCGCCATCCAGCTTGTGCCCACCCGTGACCGTGCTGCAGTTCAGGAACTGTTGACCATGGTCAACACCGTGGATGTGATTGTACCGCGCGGCGGCAAAGGCCTCGTGGGCCTTGTGCAGCGTGAAGCCCGCGTGCCGGTTTTTGCCCACCTCGAAGGCATCGTCCATATCTATGTAGACGCCGCTGCTAACGCCCAAAAGGCGATGGATGTGATCCTCAACGCAAAGACCCGGCGCACCGGCATTTGCGGCGCTGCGGAATGTCTGCTGATCAACGAAAGCCTTGTTGACACGCTTGGCACTGCGCTCATTCAGATGCTGCTTGATGCAGGTGTGCGCGTGCATGCCGATGAAACGCTCGCCAAGATCGCAGGCACCACTGCGGCCACGTCCGAGGATTGGGGCAAAGAGTATCTCGACATGGATATCGCTGCCAAAGTGGTTCCTGATGTTGATGGTGCCATTGCGCATATCCGCCAGTATGGTTCCAACCACACCGACTGTATCCTCACTGAGGATGACGCCACCGCTGCGCGTTTCTTTGAACGGTTGGACAGCGCCATCCTGATGCGCAACGCCTCCACGCAGTTCGCGGATGGCGGCGAATTTGGCATGGGGGCGGAAATTGGCATTGCCACCGGCAAAATGCACGCACGTGGTCCGGTGGGCGCGGCGCAGCTGACCAGCTTCAAATATCTGGTCGAAGGTGACGGCACCACGCGCGCCTGACACAGCGACACCTGAGAAAAAAGAAAGGCGCCGATCTCCGGCGCCTTTTTCGTGTTTAGAAGCGCACTTCCAAACTCATATCGGTCATAGAAACGCTGAGCGGACGCCCAAGCAGCTTTGCGCCTTGAGGCAAAAGCCCAAACTGAACTTTTGCAGGCACCAACCCCTCAGGCACTTCGCCATGAGACACCGGCCCCCAAAGTTCCGTGTCCGCGCGCAGTTTTTCGCTTTCCGCCAGCAGGTACCAACCCGCGCCTTCTTTCGCGATGCTGATCGTGCCGCCAAAGGGCATGGAGGCCTCAAAACACATAAGGGTGAGGAAGGCGAGGCGCAGCTCGGGCCGCGCCACAGCGCCTTCAACTTCCCAAAAGGTTTCCACCCGCGAGCTCGGTGCCAGATCCGCAAGGATGGACTGGATCTCCTGCGCGCCGACCATCTGCTCATCTCCCGGCTGACCAAAGGCCACCCGGAAGAGACGGATGCGGGCGTTGGCGTTTTTCACGCTGTCCTCGATCATCTCCATTTCCGGGCCCTTGGCGTCGCCTGTCAGCGAGAGCAACTCAAGCCCGTTGCCGATGGCACCCACCGGGCTGATCAGGTCGTGGCAAATCCGTGACCCTACCAATGCGGAGAAATCCGTATTATCTGACATCTGTATTCCTTTTAGAGACGAGTGGCCCAATGGACGATCTCAATGCCTTTCTTGAACCCGGAATGTTGGTGACCCATCCGGACCAACCCGACTGGGGGCTGGGACAGGTGCAATCCAACATCGGCGGCAAAGTTACCGTCAATTTCCGAGACGCGGGCAAAGTTGTCATCGATGGAACGCGTATCATGTTGATGCCCGCATCAGAAACCTAATTTGGTTAACAAATTGTGCATGCGCATCTGAAAACGTCAACAAGCCGACCCAACGACGCCGGTTGATTTTGCGCACTTCCCTGCCTAAGAACCCAAAAAACAAAGAGGAAGCCTCATTCCCATGACTGCGCAGGCGCCAGACTTCGAAGTTAAAATTGTGAGCTCTGAGGCCGAATTAAAGGCCGCTCAGCGCCTGCGGTATCGCGTTTTTGTTGAGGAGCTCGGCGCAGATGGGCCGATGGTGGATCACGAGGCCAAACTTGAGCAGGACCGCTTTGATGCGCATTTTGACCATCTGATCCTGATGGATCACGCGCGGGATGCCGATCCCATCGATCAGGTGGTCGGCGTCTACCGTCTGCTCACCGATGAGAAAGCCCAAGAGATCGGACAGTTCTATTCAGAGGATGAATATGATCTCTCCACCTTGAAGGCCTCAGGCCGCCGCCTTCTGGAACTGGGCCGATCCTGTCTGCATCCGGACTACCGCGGCGGAGCGGCGATGTTTCATCTCTGGAATGCGCTGGCCGCCTATGTCGCCGCGCATGAAATCGAGGTGCTCTTTGGGGTCGCCAGTTTCCACGGCACCGATGTGGCCGAACATGCGGCCGCGCTGTCCCTGCTGCACAGCCGGCATCTGGCCCCTGAAGGCATTCGCACCCGCACACAGGCCGATGTGTTCCAGCCGATGGACCTCATCCCTGAAGAGGAGATCGACCGCCGCGCAGCCATGCTGTCGGTTCCCCCTCTGATCAAGGCCTACCTGCGTCTTGGCGGCTTTGTCGGGGAGGGGGCCTATCTCGACCATGCATTTAACACCACGGACGTTTGCCTGATCCTCGACACTGCCCGGATGAACGAGAAAAACCGCGCGCTTTATACCAAGGAGCGTTCGCTGTGAGCACCTGGGAAAGCGAAGACGGCTATCCAACACTGCCCAAACTCGGGGCCATGGGCATAGTACGTGCCATCCTGCGCGGATTTCCTTTGGCACTCCTTGTCTTTGGCTGCCTCGCGCTCTTGCTTCTGTTGCGCCTGATCGAGCGGCCAATCTTTGGCTTGCGCCGCCCATGGACGCCCTACATCACGCAATTTGTCTGCAGAAACGCCTTCCGCCTCTTGGGCATCCGCTTTTCAGTTTCCGGCATGCCAATCAAAGATCGCGGTGCTGTGGTGGCCAACCACTCCTCCTGGCTTGACATCTTTGCCCTCAACGCGCCGCAGCAGGTCTACTTCGTCTCCAAAGCAGAGGTGGCAAATTGGCCCGGCATCGGCTGGCTGGCCCGCGCAACGGGCACGCTGTTCATTCGACGGGACCGTCGCGAAGCACGGGCGCACAAAACCATGTTTGAGGATCGCCTGCTGGCCGGGCATCAGCTCCTGTTCTTCCCGGAAGGCACCAGCAGCGACAGCTTGCGGGTTTTGCCTTTCAAAACAACACTCTTTGAGGCGTTCTTTGATCCCCGCCTGCGCGAGGAGATGCTGATTCAGCCTGTCACAGTGCATTACACGGCCCCAAAAGGGGCAGAGCCGCGGTTTTACGGCTGGTGGGGGGATATGGACTTTGGCCCACATCTTCTATCGACCTTGGCTGCTGCGCGGCAGGGGAGGGTAGAGGTGGTCTATCATCCGCCCCTGAAGGTTTCAGACTTCGCCAACCGCAAAGCGCTTGCGCGAGCCGCTGAAGATCAAATCCGCGCAGGGCTTGGCCGGTAAATGTCGCCAATGGGGCGCGCTTGATCAGCTCAATACGCCCCACAGAAACCTTCTGTCACCCGTTGTCACGCGCCACTGCGCGCTGAAACACCGGCCGCACCTCAATCGCCGCAACATAGGCCGCGAGTTTGGGGTAGGTCTCTGCCAGTCCCAACCGATGGATCGCAGATTGCGCGGGGAACAGCATCATCACATCCACAGCAGACAGTTCGTCCAGCACAAAATGACCTGACGGGCGGATCAGCCCCTCCATATAGTCAAAGTGGTTCTTAGTTTCTGACTGGATGCGCGGTTGCAGCGGTGCGGCGGCCTCGCCCAGAATGCTGGTATAGATCCCCAGCAACAAAGGTGTCATCGCGGAGCCTTCAGCGAAATGCATCAGCTGCAGATGTTCAAGAGAGGCCGCCACATCTGTGGCGGCCGGTATCATTTGCGGCGCGAATCTTTGGCACAGGATCTCGACAATCGCGGCGGACTCTGTGATCAGCTTCCCGTCGATTTCCAGCATCGGCGCTTTGCCCAGCGGGTGGATGTCTTTCAGCGTTTCGGGCGCCAAAAAGGTCTCGCTGTTCCGCTGAAAAGCGCAAAGCTCATATTCAACTCCTATTTCTTCCAGAAGCCACATGATACGCAGGGAACGCGAGCGGTTGAGGTGATAGAGTTTGATCATAAAAACAGCTCCTTAGCTGAGTGGTCGCAGAGCTAAATGCACCGCCTTTGGTCAGCGGCGCTTGCTTTGCAATCGTAAACCTATTAAGGATTTTGCCGTGCTGTGAGGTAAGGTCAACCCAAAGCGCGCGGTGTTTTGCACCTTTTGCAGCCAAGTCTGCCACTCGGCCCTTGCATGATAGTAAAACCTGCTGTAAACGCGCGCCATTCAAACCCGCAGGCGGGGTTTGGGCTTGGGCAGGGGAGACATCCCTGTCGGTCCGCCGGTTGGAGCATCCGCTCTCACTTCTCCCCGCCAAGGCGTAAACCGGAAAAGGAAAATAGCATGGCTCTTCCCGAGTTCTCCATGCGTCAGCTGCTGGAAGCTGGCGTTCACTTTGGTCACCAAACACAGCGCTGGAACCCACGCATGGGCCCGTTCATCTACGGCTCCCGCAACGGCATCCACATCATGGACCTGACCCAGACCGTTCCTATGCTGGACCAGGCTCTGACAGCCGTACGTGACACTGTTGCAAAAGGCGGCCGCGTTCTCTTCGTTGGCACCAAGCGTCAGGCCGCAGCGCCGATCGCAGATGCAGCAGAGAAATCCGCGCAGTACTTCATGAACCACCGCTGGCTCGGCGGCACGCTGACCAACTGGAAAACCGTTTCCCAGTCCATCAACCGTCTGAAAGAGATCGACGAGAAACTGGCATCCGGCGCAGAAGGCCTGACCAAGAAAGAGCGTCTGGGCATCGAGCGCGACCAGGAGAAGCTGCAAGCGTCTCTCGGTGGTATCCGCGACATGGGCGGCGTTCCTGACCTGCTGTTCGTCATCGACGTGAAAAAGGAAGCACTGGCCATCGCCGAAGCCAACAAACTGGGCATCCCAGTTGTGGCTGTGGTTGACACCAACTGCTCCCCAGACGGCGTTGACTACATCATCCCAGGCAACGACGACGCATCCCGCGCGATCTCCCTGTACTGTGACCTCGCAGCCCGCGCTGCTCTGGACGGCATGACCGCACAGCTGGGCGCCGCAGGCGTGGATCTGGGCGAATTCGAAGCTCCGGTTGAAGAAGCCGTGGCCGAAGAAGCCGCAGCAGACGCGTAAGCGACGTTACAAATCTGACATGGGGGCAGGGTACACCCGCCCCCACAATCCGAATTCTGACGAGGAGAGCCACAGATGGCGATCACAGCAGCAATGGTTAAAGAACTGCGCGAGATGACCGGCGCAGGCATGATGGACGCGAAAAAAGCGTTGACCGAAACCGATGGCGATCAGGAAGCAGCAATCGACTGGCTGCGCACCAAAGGCCTGGCAAAAGCGGCTAAAAAATCCGGCCGTACCGCAGCCGAAGGTCTGGTGGCTGTCACCGTTGAAGGTGGCAAAGGTGTTGCCGTTGAGGTGAACTCCGAAACCGACTTTGTTGGCAAAAACGCTGACTTCCAGTCCATGGTTGCAAAAATCGCCGGCGCAGCAATCAACGTTGCTGACGTTGACGCGCTGAAAGCGGCGGATCTGGGCGGCAAGACCGTTGAAGAAACCGTAACCGACGCTGTTGCCACCATCGGTGAAAACATGTCCGTGCGCCGCATGGCGTCCGTGGAAGGTGACGTTGTGACCTCCTACGTGCACAACCCAGCGACCGACGGCATGGGCAAAATCGGTGTTCTCGTAGCCCTGAAAGGCGGCGACGAAGCATTCGGCAAGCAGGTTGCCATGCACATCGCAGCGGCCAACCCGCAGGCCCTGGGCGAAGCAGATCTCGACCCAGCTATCGTTGAAAAAGAGAAAAACGTTCAGATCGAAATCGCACGTGAATCCGGCAAGCCGGAGCAGGTGATCGAGAAGATGATCGTGGGCCGCATGAAGAAATTCATGTCCGAAGTGACCCTGCTGGGCCAGAACTTCGTGATCAACCCAGACCTGACCGTTGAAGCAGCTGCCAAAGAAGCAGGTGCGGAAATCGTTGGCTACGTCCGCATGGAAGTGGGCGAAGGCATCGAGAAGAAAGAAGAAGACTTCGCAGCAGAAGTGGCGAAAGCCGCTCAGGGCTAAGCCTCTCTGAAGTCGAAGATTTTGAACGCCGCACACTGCAGAGTGTGCGGCGTTTTTGTATCTGAATGGCTATGTTTTTTTCATCTACAGAGCTTTTAGGGGCAGGGGGCTGCATCTCTCCGGCTCTCATCCTAAAGGCCGCCATACGGCCTTCTCAGAAGGCCAGAATGCATAAGGGGACCCTGAAACAGGATCCCCTCATCTGGTTCTACAAGCTGCGTTGATCAGGCCGCGATGTGCTGCGCTTCCGTCTCAGTGGCAACATCATTGTCAGCGGAGCCATCCGCTTCTTCGATCTCAAAGACGGACAACTGCTGGATCAACTCAACGGAGTTGTCTTCCAGCGTTGTGCAATGCTGCTGTGTCTGATCGACCATCGCAGTGTTCTGCTGCGTGACACGATCGAGCTGCGCAATACCGGTGTTGACCTCTGCAATCGTATTGGACTGCTGATCCACCACCTGCACAATTTCTCCGACCACATCGGAAATCCCGCCAACCTTGTCAGCGATGCTCTTAAGCTCACCGCCCATGCGCGCCACCAGATCCACACCTTCAGACACCTGATCCGAGCTGACCGCGATCAGATCCTTGATCTCCTGCGCGGAATCCGTGGATCTGAGCGCCAGCGAGCGCACTTCGGAGGCAACAACCGCAAAGCCCCGTCCAGCCTCTCCGGCGCGGGCCGCTTCCACACCTGCGTTCAGCGCCAACAGATTGGTCTGAAATGAAATGTCCTCGATCACCGCGATGATCGCCGAAATCTGGTTAGAGGAGGTCTCGATCTTGGTCATTGAAGACGCGGCCATAGTAACAATCTCGCCGCTTTGATCCGCCTCTTCCCGCGCTTCAGACACAATCTGCTCGACGTTGCGCGCGCTCTGCGCTGCAGACTTTGCGCTCGCCGTCAGCTCCTCCATAGCGGAGGTGGTTTCATCAAGGGTCGCGGATTGGCCTTCGGTACGTTGTGCCAACTCACGAGACGCGCTCGCCAACTCAGAGGAGAAGTGCTTCACGGTCGAAGAGTTTGCACGGATCGCAGCCAACAGGGAGTTCAGCTTCTCCGCTGAGGTGTTGAAGTCTTTGCGCAGAGTGTCCATCGAGCCGGCAAATGCTGTGTCCAGACGATAGGTCAGATCGCCCTTCGAAAGCTCTTTAAGTCCCTTGCCGAGCGCCTCGACAACGGTTTCAACCTGCCGAGCATTCTCGCGGATTTCCTCTTCCTTGCGCTGATTGTCTTCAAGCGCCTCACGCAGAGACGCCACCACACGCGCCAGCGCACCAATCTCATCTTTTCTCTGGGCAAGGCTGTCGTCCGGAGTCACATCCCCATCCGCCATACGGCTCAGCAAGGCCTGCAGGTGCGCGATCGGGCGGGTGACAGAGCGGGTGACCGACAGCGCGGCAAAGGCAGACAAAACAACGGCTGACAAAAGGATGATCACCACATGCATGCCAAAGCTGTCCATTGCGGCTGTTACTTCTGTCCCGGCCGCCTGGTTCGCGGCTTCTTCAAAGTCGATGAACTCGTTGATCACCCCGAGCCAGTCAGAAAACAGAGGCGACACCACATAAAGCAGCTCGAGCGCCTGCGCTTGCTGCTGAGGGTCACCCGAATAGATCTTGGCGGCGATCTCATCAACCAGTGGATTGGTTTTGGCCTGCACTTCAGCAATACGCGCGGCGATTTCGATTTCTTCAGGCTGCGCCTGCGTGCTATCTGACAGCAGTTTGGTCAGTTGCACCTCGTTTTCCGCATAATCCGCAGCCAGTTTTTCAATCAGATCAACCTGCGCATCGCGTTCGGTGCCAGCAGGGATCAAAACAACATCGCGGATAGCAATGGCTCTGTCGTGTACGCTGCCGCGAAAATTGATCGCATGACGTTGCTTCACAGAATTGATCTCGTTGATTTGCGCCAGCGTTTCGCGGGCTGCTTCAACCCTCCAAACGGCGACCATCGCGAGGCCAATCATGAGAATCAACATAAAACCAAACGTGACAAATAATCGTGTACCGATGGCTAGGTTGTTCATGTCTTCTCCATTTCCAATAGCCTGTAGCGATCGCCACAGAAGCCACCGCATGTCTTTTGGCGACACTCAGAAATTGGCGATAACGAACGGTTAAACGCGCAAAAGAGTTGATCAGGCGTTTGATGAGGGGAGGGCGTTTTGAGAGCCATCTCGCATAGGCGTAGCCTGAAGAAATGGCAGTGAAATTGCCTCAAAAACAAAGGCTTAAAAAAGATAGGGCCAGCTCGAATGGCTCTTTACGTTACAACAAAGCCGTTGGTTCACTTTATGCATTTAGGTGCAAAGGTCTGAGAGGCAAAAGGCCTTCCATCTCTCAGAATGCACGCGCAAGGTGATCGTCCTCGTCATACCTTAAACCCTAACAGTACAGCGCCTTGCCCACGTTGGTATGAAACCGAATCTTCTAAGCCGTTGATTCTCGGGAGTGCAAAAACTCCGCACCAAACAGAAAAGCGACGCCACCTAAAGATGACGCCGCCCTTTTTCAAGGCCTCCAAAACATGGGGATGGGGAGGCCACCGAAAAGTGTCAGCTCCTAGTTAAAATAAACCAAAGCTAACGTCCGGGTTGATACCGGTCGACCCAGAGAGCCTCGTAATTGCGAGGATCAGTGCCGATGTGTTCCAAGGCCAAAGCCACCACTCACGGAACAATTCGATAGTGCCAGTCTGACAATTAACCAACAAGTCAGGGATACCATACTAATGACCCTATCATGCGTCAGTTTTGCCCCTCTAGCAAGTAAATTTGACGCATAAATGACGCCTTTAGCAAAGCTTGCGCCGTTGTCTCTACATTCATGGCGTCTCTGGCGAGTCGCAAATGCTTCTCAACTGTCGCGGGAGTGCGCTCGATCAACAGAGCAATATCCTGAATAGTTTTGCCGTCACCGACCCATTCCAGAACTTCTCTTTGACGTTTTGTGAGTTCGCGTTCTGGGTTTTTATAGGGCAGTGACTGTATTTTAAGATGTACCACATTATTGATTAAAGAGATTTCCCGCCCCACAGATTTCCAGAGCTTATCGACCTCTTCCTGAGACATGTCTGTGCGTGCACCCAGTGAAATCGCACCCTTGTGCCGTGACGAAACCGTCGGAAAACTAATAGTGTAGCCAGCGCTCAAACCGTAGCTTCTGTTGACCTCATAAACGCGCATCTGTTTCTCGGTCAGATTTCCAGCCGCAAAGGCGTTTTGAATGATGCTCCAACTTTGTGCGCCAGCATTGTCCAGCGACCATTTCATCATCGGACCGTCGAAATAAAGCCCTTCACCGATATATTTGTCGAGATAGTCGCGCTGGTGGTTGGACAGGATAAAGAAATCTTCCACATCGCCCAGCGACATACCGCTGCGATAGTTGGTGTAGCCATAGATGATTTTGTCAAAACCATAGGTCGCCATTTTGGCGCAGTGCAATTCCCAGAGCGCTTCAAGACTGGTCTGGTTCATCACCGTTTCAACATAATCCAAAGATTCGTCCATACGTGCATCCGTTTGGCAAGTAGACGAACAAGCGCCGGATCGGTTTACGGGCGCTCATTTCGGCAGAATTTCAAGTTTTCATCAGGACCGTTCATCCCCACGAACTAACCCTTAAGGTATAGTAAAGCCCAGTTATGTGTCCAGAGGTGGTTTCATTATCGTTGGAGTATCACTAGATGACATAATACCAATTATATGAAATACGGACCACATAGCCAAGCTTGATCCAGCATCCGAACTTCTCTTGATTATCAGCGGCATACAAGGCGCACCTCAATGCGCCCTGCCTGCTTAATGAGGCAAAAGAAAATCAGCCAAGCGCATAGCCTGCGCCGCGCACTGTTCTCAGCGGATCTTCTCCGCCATGCACACAGAGCGCTTTACGCAGCCGCCCGATATGCACATCCACCGTGCGGCTATCGACGTAGATGTCACGGCCCCAAACCCGATCTAGAAGCTGCTCCCGGCTCCAGACCCGGCCGGGCTTCTCCATAAAGGTAGCGAGCAACCGGAACTCGGTCGGCCCCAAACGCAGCGCTTCATCAGAGCGCGTCACGCGATGGGTTTCAGCGTCCAGAATGATATCCTCATAGGTCAGCGTCTGACCCACCGAGGATGGTCGCACACGGCGCAGCTGGTTGCGCACCCGCGCCATCAGCTCCATCACAGAGTATGGTTTGACCACATAGTCATCTGCGCCGGTCTCAAGGCCGCGGACACGGTCCACTTCCTCAGAACGCGCAGACAACATGATCACCGGAATGTCTTTGGTCTCCGCGCGGGTTTTCAGGCGCCGACAGATTTCGATGCCAGATGTGCCCGGCAGCATCCAGTCGAGCACGATAATATCGGGCAGCACTTCCTGAACCATCAGCAGTGCCGTGTCGCCATCTGCGGCGGCCTCCACATCAAAACCCTCTGCCTGAAGGTTGTAGCTCAGCACTTCGCGCTGCGCCGGCTCATCTTCTACAACGAGAACTGTGGGATGATCTTTTGCCATCTGCTTTGCCTCTCAAACCGCCGTTAGACGTCCAGTCGGGTCGCCTTGGGGCGCGCTTCTTCCGGCATGGAGCCGGTCACCAGATAGATCACCTGCTCGGCAATCGCGGTCACATGGTCGCCCATGCGTTCGGTGTTTTTCGCCATGAAATGCAGGTGCATACAGGGCGTGATGTGGCGCGGATCTTCCATCATGAAGGTCAGGAATTCGCGGAACAACGCATTGTACATCTGGTCGATGTTCTGATCGCGCTCCAGCACATCCTGGGCCAAAGCCACGTCGCGCTGGATAAAGGCATCCAGCACATCTTTGAGCATCAGCTGCACTTCCTGTGCCATCCGGCGCAGCGAGCTGTGCGCGCCCTCAACTTGCTCCATATGCACCAGAACCGCGGTGCGCTTGGCCATGTTTTTGGCATAGTCGCCAATGCGTTCCAGGTTGGCGGCGATTTTCATCACCGACAGCACAACCCGCAAATCCACGGCCGCTGGCGCACGCAGCGCAATCAAATTGGCGCATTGCTCGTTGATCAGATCTTCAAGCGCGTCCACTGCCTTGTCGCCCTTGCGCACTTCAGCTGCGAGCTCTTCGTCGCGGTTCTGCATGGAGGTGGCCGCATCACCGATCGCCGCCTCAACAAGGCCGCCCATTTTCATCACATGCGCCTGAATGCCCTCAAGGTCACGGTCAAAGGCAGAGGCAATATGTTGGTCGTTCATAATCCAGTCTCCTTAGCCGATCCGGCCAGTGATATAGCTTTCGGTGCGTTCGTCTTTTGGGTTGGTGAAGATCTGCGAGGTCTCCCCAAATTCCACCAGATTGCCCAGGTGGAAGAACGCGGTTTTCTGGCTCACACGTGCGGCCTGCTGCATGGAGTGCGTCACGATCACCACGGAATACTGGTGGCGCAGCTCGTCAATCAGCTCTTCGACCTGTGCGGTGGCAATCGGGTCAAGCGCTGAACATGGCTCGTCCATCAGCAGCACTTCTGGCTCGGTTGCCACAGCGCGCGCGATACACAGACGCTGCTGCTGACCACCAGACAGGCCGGTGCCCGGCGCGTGCAGGCGGTCTTTCACCTCATCCCAAATCGCACCACGGCGCAGGGATTTCTCAACGATATCATCAAGATCCGCTTTGTTCTTGGCGAGCCCGTGGATGCGCGGGCCATAAGCGATGTTGTCATAGATCGACTTTGGGAACGGGTTCGGTTTCTGGAACACCATGCCCACTTTGGCGCGCAGCTGCACCGGATCGACACGCTTGTCATAGATGTCTTCGCCATCAATCAGGATGTCGCCCTTCACACGACACACATCAATTGTGTCGTTCATCCGATTGATACAACGCAGGAAAGTCGACTTACCGCAACCGGACGGACCGATAAAGGCGGTCACAGCTTTGGCGTCGATATCGACGTTCACGTCTTTGATCGCATGGGTGTCGCCGTAATAGACCTGCACGTTACGGGCGGAGATTTTGGTTGAATTCTGGTCCACAGCGGCCCCCAGTTCAGCTTGATCGTACATGTGTTTCAATCCTTTGCTTACCAACGGCGCTCAAACCGGCGGCGCAGGATGACTGCGAGAGTGTTCATTGAGATGAGGAAGACCAACAGAATGATGATCCCGCCCCAAGCGCGTTCATAATAGGCCGGGTCAGCCCGTTTTGCCCATTCATAGATCTGCGCGGGCATCGCGGAGTTCGGATCGAGCAGACCGCTGGCAATACCGTCCGGCGCGTTGGAGGCGATATAGCCTACCATACCGATCAGCAGCAGAGGTGCGGTTTCCCCAAGCGCCTGCGCCAGACCAATGATGGTGCCAGTCAGGATGCCAGGCGCAGCCAGTGGCAGCACGTGGTGGAAGACCGATTGCATCGTGGAAGCCCCTACCCCCAGCGCTGCATCACGGATGCTTGGCGGCACGGATTTCAGCGAGGCACGGGTCGAGATGATGATGGTCGGCAAGGTCATCAGCGTCAGCACCAGACCACCCACCAGCGGTGCGGATTGCGGCAGGTGCATGAACTGGATGAAGACCGCCAGACCAAGGATACCGAACACGATGGATGGCACCGCTGCGAGGTTGGAGATATTCACCTCGATCAGATCTGTCAGGCGGTTCTTGGGCGCAAATTCTTCAAGATAGATCGAAGCGGCCACGCCCAATGGCAGCGCCAGGAACAGCACCACAAACATCATGAACAGGGAACCCAGCATGGAGACACCAATACCGGCTTGCTCTGCGCGGCTTTCGGATGCATCCGCGCCGAAGATGAAGGCCGGGTTGAATGTTTTTGCGAGAACGCCCGCTTTCTGAAGCCCATCCACGATGTCGAGGTGCTCTGCGTCGATGTTCTTGTCACGCGCCAGATGTTCGCGCTTCACGCGGTCCTTCAGATAGCCATCAACGCGGCTGGAAGCGAGGAACTTGAACTCTACGGTTTGGCCAATCAGCGCCGGATTGTCGATCACCGCCGCGCGCACCTGACCAGCTGCGGAGGCCGAAATCAGCGCCTTCATGTCTTTGGACTTTTTCAGCGGCGTTTCAATGCCCGCATCCTCAACCGCTTTCAGAACAGCCTTTTGGATCAGAGGGTTATAGCCGAAGGTTGAGACCTTCTTGATGTCGTCGATGTTGCGGTTGCCCTTTTTGTCGAGCTTGGCTTCATCCAGATAGACCGGCACCGTAATGAAGGTCTGCTGGAAGGCGCCAATACCGCTTGTCACGATGGAAAACAGCAACACGATCAGAAACAGGATGCCTGTCGAAATCGCCGCGACACCATAGGCGCGGAAGCGTTTCTCGGCGGCATTGCGCTTCTTGGTGCGCGCGTCCACGGTCGTGAGCGAGCCGGACTGCGGCTTTGCGCCAGCGTTGGGAAGGCTTGCGTCGGTCATTCGTACTGCTCCCGATACTTACGGACGATGTAGAGGGCAAAGACGTTCAGCCCCAAAGTCAGAACAAAAAGTGAGATGCCAAGGGCAAAGGCGACCAGCGCCTCAGGGGAGGCAAAGTCAGAGTCCCCGGTCAGCTGAGAGACAATCTTGGCGGTCACGGTGGTCATGGCCTCAAACGGGTTGAGAGACAGCCTTGCAGCGGCCCCTGCCCCCATCACCACAATCATGGTCTCGCCAATCGCGCGGCTTGCAGCCAGAAGGATCGCGCCGACGATGCCCGGCAATGCGGCTGGCAGGATCACCTGTTTGATGGTCTCAGACTGGGTTGCGCCCAGACCATAGGAGCCATCACGCATCGCCTGCGGCACAGCATTGATGATGTCATCAGACAGCGAGCTCACAAACGGGATCAGCATGATGCCCATGGCGATACCAGCGGTCATCACTGCGCGGCCACCGCTCATCCAACCTGCGCCACCTTCGCCGAACACGGAAACAAGTAGCGGCCCAATGGTCAGCAGCGCGAAGAGACCGTAAACGATGGTCGGGATACCCGCGAGGATCTCAAGCAGCGGCTTGGCAATGCCGCGCACCCGTGGTGTGGCGTACTCAGACAGATAGACCGCAGCGAACAGGCCAATCGGCACCGCCACCAGAAGCGCGATGATCGAGATATAGATCGTCCCCCACAGCAGCGGCAGGATGCCCAGCTTGGAAGCGCCCCCACGGCCGGAGAAGCTTGGCGCCCATTCCAGCAGCGTGAAGAAGTCCGCCGCCGGATAGAGGCGGAAGAACTCGGCGGTGTTGAACACCAGCGAGAGCACGATGCCAATGGTGGTTAGGATAGCGACAGAAGCCGCCGCCATCAGCAGCGCCAGAACGCCCTGCTCCACCACATTGCGCGCTTTGTAGTCCTTGTCCGCCTGACGCACGGCAAAGCCCGCAGCACCCAGCGACACCAAAAGCACCAGTGCGGCCAAAATCAGGCTGCCGGTGTTGGTCATGGTGCGGTAGGCCTGCGCGGCCAGCAGAATTGGCTGGGTGATGGTGGAGGTCACAACCTGCCCCGCCTCTTTCAGGCTGGCGGTCAGCGCCTCGACATCGGCACCCGGATCGTTGGACAGATCCTGAGAGATCACACCGGCGGCCACCGCGTTGTTCAGCCCGTCCGCGGTGCGGCGCACCTCGGCCATCACGAGGCCAATGCTGGAGCCTTCTTTGATCTCGGCTTCAGGGATCATACCGGAAATGCTGTTCTGGATGACAAGTGGCTGGGCAATCAGCCAAACAATCATCAACCCGAACGCGGGGGCCACGACTTTCATAGACACATTCCAGCCGTAGTAGTTCGGCAGGGAATGGAGATTTCGTGCGTCACCACCAGCGCTGCTCAACGCGCGCTGTCTCCCAAAAATAAAGCCGACGATGGATATCGCCAGCACAATCACACAGAGCCAAATTACAGGCATGGGTCCCCCAGAGGTCTTATTCCAAGACAAATTGGAAAAGAGGCGGCGACGAGCGCCGCCTCAAGTTGTTTCATCGACACTCAGGTCGGATTAGCTGTCGCCGCCCATGGTTTTCTCAGCAGCAACTGCATCCTGAGTTTCAACCAGTGCTGGGTCGGACACCAGGCCGTACTCTGCCAGAGGGCCGTCGCCGCCTGCGATCTCATCGGAGATGAAGAACTCAGCATATTCTTTCAGGCCTGGGATCACGCCGATGTGCGCTTTCTTCACGTAGAAGTACAGCGGGCGGGACACTGGGTATTCACCGGTGGAGATGGTTTCGGTGGAAGGCTCAACGCCCGCCATGGTCGCCACTTTCAGCTTGTCGGTGTTGTTCTCATAGAACGCCAGGCCAAACACGCCGATGCCGTTTGCGTTGGAGTCGATGGAGGCCAGGGTCTCGGTGTAGTCACCGTCAATGTCCACGGCGCGGCCGTCAGACATCACTTCCAGACATGCGTCTTCTGCATCGTCCTCGGACATGCCAGCGTGGATCATCGCTTCAAAAGCGCCAGTGGCTTCACAGCCTGCGGCCACAACTTTCTCTTCGAACACTTCACGGGTGCCGTGCTTGGTGCCAGGGATGAACGCCAGGATGTCTTCGGCTGGCAGGTCCGCGTTGAAGTCGGACCATTTTTTGTGTGGGTTGTCGACCAGCTTGCCGTCAACCATAACTTTTGGTGCCAGCGCGTTGAAGATGTCAGACTGCGTGAAAGCCACATACTCAGGGCCGTTCAGCTGGGAAGCAAACACGATGCCGTCATAACCGATGCGCACTTCGATGATGTCGGTCACACCGTTCTCGGCACAGGCTTTGATTTCTTTGTCACGGATTTTGCGGGACGCGTTTGCAACGTCGGTGTGCTCGGTGCCAACACCCTGGCAGAAGCGCTTCAGACCTGCGGAAGAACCACCGGATTCAACAACCGGGGTTGGGAAATCGAAGTTTTCGCCGAAAGCTTCTGCAACGATGGAAGCGTAAGGCAGAACCGTGGAGGAACCGGCGACCTGAACTTGGTCACGCGCGGCGGCAGAAGTGGCAGCAACGGCCGCGATGGCCAGAGCAGAGGCAGTCAGTTTGACAGACATTAATTTAACTCCATGTGTTGTGGACTGTGTCGTTGCCAGTCTCACGACGCGGTCTAATGCGCCTGTTCGAAGCTTTTGTGACGGCTATGTAACAGCTGTATGACAGTGGGCCAGAAAATATGTCTTTTGCGCAAAAAAGACGTTAGGTAAAGGTTAACGCAGCGGTAGCAACACTTTGAAAACACTACCTTTACCCACCACGCTGTCGATCTGCAGACGCCCCCGGTGACGGTTAATAATGTGTTTTACAATTGCGAGGCCAAGGCCGGTTCCGCCCATTTCCCGCGACCTATGAGAGTCGATCCGGTAAAAACGCTCCGTTAAACGTGCAATGTGCACAGAGTCGATTCCCGGACCGTCATCTTTGACCGCCAGCGCAAAGCCCGGCCCCATCACGCCATTGCTATTGCTGCGCTCTTTGAGGGTCACGGTCACCCGCGTGCCGCGCCCGCCGTATTTCAACGCGTTCTCCACAAGGTTTGTGACAACCTGCAAAAGCTGATCCGCATCGCCTGCCACCACGGCCGGATCGCGCTCCCGCTCATAGATCAGCGCGCAATCGTTGTCTTCTGCCATTGGCCCAAGATTTTGCAGCACAGAGCGGACCACCTGATCCAGATCCACCGGATCCGTGGGCCGCATCCGTGAAACCTCTTCCACACGGCTCAAAGACAGCAGATCCCCCACAAGGCGGTTCATCCGGCTTGCTTCTGCCGACATGATTCCAAGGAAACGGTCCTGCGCCTTGGGATCCGCCCGCGCAGGCCCTTGCAGCGTTTCCACAAACCCAAGGATTGCAGTCAGCGGCGTGCGCAGCTCGTGGCTCACATTGGCCACAAAGTCGCGGCGCATCTGATCGAGCTGCTGCATTTCAGTGACGTCCTGAAAACAGATCAACACACCTTTGAAGCTCTGCCCGCCCTGCGGCAGACGCAAGCCCCGTGGCCCGCGGTCATCAGGTGTCAGTGTCACGGGCGAACAGGTCACATCATAGCGGTGTTCCTGTGGACCTTCGCTGTGCAGATAGATCGCGCGCTGCGCGTCGCCCTCGCGCAGGCAATCCTCAACCGCCGTGTTCAGGCTCGGCTGGCGAAACACCAGAATCAGGGGGCGATCCCCATCCGCATGCGGGTTCAGCTTCACCGCCGCCGCATTGCCGCCAATGATCCGGGCGCGGCTGTCCACCAGCACCGCTGGTAGGGGGATGGCCTCCAGATAAGACCTGTAAAACTCACGCTGCATGTCGACTCCCTGCCTCAAACACCGCGCCAATCCGGCATGGCGCACTTGCAAGGCTCAAACCGCAGATTTGTAACAGAGATATGACAAACCCGGCCAGCAAAGCCAGCTTTGTCATATTTCACCACCCACGCGTCAGATTTCGCGCAGCCCGGTTTTGTAGCGCAGGAAGTTCTCCTGATAATGCAGCGCCGACAGCCGCAGCTTGGCAATCGCCGCCTCATCCAACGCGCGCACCACCTTGCCTGGCGTGCCCATCACAAGGCTGCCATCCGGGATTTCTTTGCCTTCCGGGATCAACGCCCCTGCCCCGATCAGGCAGTTTTTGCCGATCTTTGCGCCATTCAGAACGATTGCACCCATGCCGATCAGGCTGTTCTCGCCGATGGTGCAGCCATGCAGCATCACCTTATGGCCAATCGTACAACCCGCGCCGATCGAAAGCGGAAAGCCCATATCCGTGTGCAGCACACAGTTTTCCTGCACATTAGAGCCAGCGCCAATGCGAATTTCTTCATTGTCACCGCGCAACGTGCTGCCAAACCAGACCGAGGCACCAGCCTCCAACACCACATTACCGATCAGATTGGCATCCGGCGCGCACCAGCTGTTCTCGTCCTGCTGCGGCTGCACCCCATCCAGCTCGTAAATCGCCATCAGGACATCTCCTCAAACTGCATCTGCAATTGGCGCACATGATCCTGAAGCTCCGGCTGCTGAATCCGACGCATCCGCTCGGCCTCGACAATGGTTTTCAAGCGCGCTTCAGTCTCATCCAGATCATCATTGACCAGCACATAGTCATAATAGCCCCAGTGGCTGATCTCGTCCCAGCTCTTGAGCATACGTTTGGCGATCACATCCTCACTGTCCTGCGCGCGGGTTTCCAGACGGCGGCGCAGCTCGACAATGCTGGGTGGCAGGATAAAGATCGACAGCGCGTGTTTGCCGAGATCCGAATTGCGGATCTGGATCTCGCCCTGCCAATCGACGTCAAACAGTACGTCTTGACCGGAATCGATGGTCTCTTTCACAGGGCCCGCTGGGGAGCCGTAGAAATTCCCGAAGACGTGAGCGTGCTCCAGCATCTGGCCTTCCGCCACCTGCGCTTTGAACGCATCTTCTTTCATGAAGAAGTATTCGCGCCCGTGCTCTTCGCCGGGGCGTGGCGCACGTGTGGTGGCAGAAACCGAAAACTTCAGCCCCGGATCCCAGGCCATCAGGCGCCGCGCCAGCGTTGATTTCCCTGCGCCGGAGGGGCTCGACAAAATGATCAGAAGGCCGCGTCTGTTGCTCATAGTCTCATTCCACGTTTTGAACCTGTTCCCGCATCTGATCTATCACGGCTTTGAGGTCCAGCCCAATCCGCGTCAAATCCACCGATTGCGCCTTGGAACAGAGCGTATTGGCCTCACGGTTGAATTCCTGCATCAGAAAATCGAGTTTGCGGCCAATCGGGCTGCCGGTTTCGATCAGCCCACGCGCGGCCTCAACATGGGCACGCAGCCGGTCCAGCTCTTCCATAACGTCGGATTTCACCGCCAGCATCGCCAGCTCTTGTGCCACTCGGGCTTCATCCGCCCCGTCACTGTTCTCAAGAACCCGCGCCAGATTGCTGCGCAGGGTGTCCGCACTTTCCGCCCGCCGCGCCTCTGCCGCCTCCGCCGCCTGCGCGGTCAGTGTTTCAATCTGGCTGAGGTGATCCATCAACACGGTCTGAAGCGCCTGCCCTTCCTGTTGGCGCATCGCCTTAAAACTCTCAAGCAGCGCAGGCACCTCCGCCATCAGCGCCTGCAACAGCGCTTTGGTGTCGGTCTCCTCAGAAGTGGTTTCCAACACGCCCCGGATGCCCAGCACATCGCTGGCCTTTGACGGTGCGAGTTTCACACCGGCCTCTGCCGCCTGTGCCTCTGCCGTCTTGATCGCACTCAACACGGCGGCCAGCTGTCCGGCATTCACCGACAGTCCACCCTGCTCTTCATCTTTCTGAACACGCAGCGACAGGTTCACGCTCCCGCGCGCTAGCGCCTTGGACAAAGCGCCGCGCACCGCTGGCTCCAAACCTTCAATCCAGTCAGGCACCCGCAAACGCAGGTCCAACCCTTTGGCATTCACACTGCGCAGATCCCACGTCCAGCTGTGTCCCAGCGCGTCTCCCTTATGGGACGCATATCCTGTCATTGACTCCAGCATCAGATCCTCCTGCCGCTAAGCTATTGCTGCACCTAAATCTATTCTGAGCTGAAGAGCAATGTTAACGCGCCGATGCGTTAACCAATTTTGACTATTTTGGGCGCAAAACAAATAAAATGTGAGATAAGTGTTTTACGAGTTGTAAACGCTTTCCGTTCCGACAGATAATCAAGAAAGAACGAAAGCTTCTGCGTACGAGTAACGACTAACGCCATAGGTATTCGGGGAGAGAGTTGTGAGAATTTTTGGAGACGGAAAATCTGGTGCCGCCAAAGTGCACAGCATCGAGGTGATGCAGGAGGTGAAAGCCTACTGGGAAGGTCTCCGTGATGGCGACTCCATTCCATACCGCAGCGATGTTGATCCGCGCCGTATCCAGAAACTCCTGAAGCACGCTTTCATTCTGGAACGCATTGCACCGGGTCTCGCCCGTCTGCGCGTCTCCTGCAACACCCTTTCTGACGTGATGGGCATGGACATGCGCGGCATGCCAATGTCTGCCCTGATCAACGGCGACTCCCGCGAGGGCTTTGGCGAAGTGCTGGAAAAAGTGTTCTCCGCACCCGCCGTAGGCCGTTTGGAACTTACCTCCCGCCGCAGCTTTGGCCGTACCGGTCTGCAGGGCGAAATGATGCTCCTGCCCCTGCGCAGCGACTCCGGTGAGGTGAACCGTATCCTCGGCGCAATCACCATCGATGGCGACGTTGGCCGCAGCCCGGAACGCTTTGATCTGGAAGGCAGCTTCCTGCGCCGCATCGAAGCCGCAAGCGAGAACAGCTCTGAGCCGGTCGCGACTATCCTGCGCCCGCAGAAGATTTCCATGCCTCAGTTTGATCCTGCCGCGCAAAGCGCCAAAGCGCCCAAGACACCTGTGCAGACAACTCTGGCCCCCACCAAACACGCCCACCTGCGGCTTGTGGTGACTGACAGTTAAGACCTCTGGAGAACCCTCCACTGGTCACGAAAAAGGCGAGGTCTATTTGGTCATGGCACCTCGCCTTTTTTCGTTTTTTACCGTGAATTCAATGCACTAAAGAACACAGCTCGCGCATAGATATTGCCCTTGAGCCTCGCTGCGACTTTACCCTTCAAGATGAAGATAAACGCGGCGGTTCTGACGCCCTTTTTTCTCGATCTTGCCGATCCGCACGCGCCCAATCTCACCGGTACTCGCCACATGTGTCCCACCACAGGGCTGCAAATCCACCTGTTCCGTGTCAGAGCCGATCCGCACCAGCCGCACACGACCGGCGCCTTTAGGGGGCGCAACAGACATAGTCTTCACAAGCCCCGGATTGGCTTCCAGCTCTTCATCCGTGATCCAGGTCTCTGAAATCGCAAAGTCCTGAGAGATCAGCGCGTTAAGAGCATCCGATAAGGCCTCTTTGTCCTCCGGCGCCTCCGGCATATCAAAATCTAGCCGGCCTTTCTCGGTGCCAATCGACCCACCGGTCACCGGCAGCGGGATCACCACAGACAACAGATGCAGCGCCGTGTGCACACGCATGTGGCGGTGACGACGGGGCCAATCCAACACCTGCATCAGCTGCGCCCCGACGGGTGGCAGCTCCTCCGGTTCCGAAGGCACCAGCGCAATGCCGCCATCCGGCACCTTGACGGCCGTGGCGATTTTCAACGTCTTACCGTCCCAGCGCAGCTCGCCACTGTCGCCGGGTTGCCCACCGCTGGTTGCATAAAACAGCGTCTCATCCAGCAGGATGCCGCCTTCCGGCGTGTGTCCGATCACCTTTGCCGGTGCTTCCTTCAGATACGCATCTTTCAAAAACAACAAGTCTGTCATCGCCCCTCCCCGTCAGGCTCCCCCTCAGCGGTCCCGTCACCGCCCATATCCTCCGCGTCAGGCGGCGTTAGCTTGCTCTTGGCGGGCGCAACTGGCGCTCTGTCCTCCGCATCCACAGGCTTCGGCGCCGCAGCAGGTGCACTGCGCAAAGCTTCCGGATTGCGCAACCAGATATCGCGCTGCGCAAAGGGTATCTCGATGCCTTCCGCAACAAACCGCTCCGCTATCGCGTGGTTGAGATCGCTTTTCACGGTCAGCATCCAGTTCACATCCCGCAGAATGGCGCGGATTTCAAAGTCCAGCGCATCCGCGCCAAAGCCCTGAAACACCACCGCTGGCCCCGGATTGGCCAGCACCATCGGATGGCCTTCCGCGATTTCCATCAGGATCTTCTCAACCCGCCGCGTGTCTGTGCCATAGGCCACGCCCACCGGTACAATCACACGCCCAACCGTGTTACCGCGCGTGTAATTGGTCACCGTGCCAGAGATCAGGTCGGAGTTCGGCACCACCACATCTGTGCGGTCAAAGGTCTCAATCCGCGTGGAGCGCACCGAAATATCGCGCACATAGCCCATCTGGCCGCCGACCTCGATCCAGTCGCCCTCGCTCACCGGGCGCTCAATCAGCAGGATGATCCCGCTCACAAAGTTGGACACGATGGTCTGCAGACCAAAGCCGATCCCAACAGACAGCGCCCCGGCAAACAGCGCCACATTGCTCAGGTTGATGCCGGCAATCGACAGGGCCACCAGAATGGCGATGAAATTACCAATGTAGCCTGCACCCGACACAATCGCTGTCTGCCCACCCACATCCACGCGCGTCTTGGGCAGGATGTTGTCGCGCAGGAAGCTCTGCATCAAACGTGTGATGCCGTGACCGATCACAAACACGACAATCAGGATCAGGATCACCCGCGGTGACAGGGTCAGCCCGCTGAAGCTCAGCCCGTTGTTCCACTGGGTCCACAGCTCCTGAAGGTCTGCTGTGCGCACGCCCCAGGTCAGCGCCAGTATCGGCAGCGCGGCAATCACCATGGCGATGCCCGTGATCACCGCCGCCAGCGAACTTTCATCGTCATCACGCCCTTCGAGCGCGGCGTAGACCTTCTGGATCACCCGTTGGGAAACCAGCAAGAAGCCCACCAACAACATGGTCTTGGCGGTGGAGAAAATCAGGAAGCTGCCGCCGCGCACCAGACCAGCCAGCGACACCGCAATCCCGACAACCGCAGCGCCCATGGCAAAAACCGCCAGAATGCGCAGCATCTGCTCAAGCGCCGAGCGGCTCAGCGAGGTTTCATCGGTCAGGCTATGGGCATGCTTCTTGCCCAGCAAAGCGATCTGCACGAGGCAGACAGCCGCCAGAACGCAGAGCACAAAGAACACCACCGACTCTGTGCCACGATCCCAGCTTTCAAAGCGAGACATTTCGCCGGTGAGCGTCGCCAAAGCCAGCAACGCGCCCAGCACTGTCGCCGCCCGGCGTCCGCGACGTTTGTCCTTCTCCGTCAGATTGACCGGCATCAAAGGACGCTCATGGCGCGAGAAAAAGCGCTCTCCAAGCCATTTTGCCACCAACAGCTCAAAGGTCATCTGCGGCAGCAGTGACAGGATAACGCCACCACGCAGCCCCGCCAGATCAGTGGCATAAACCGCCTCTGCCAAAGCCACCGCGCCCAGCATCGGCAACAGCACTTGACCAAAGGACAGCAAAAAGACCGAGATCCAGCGCAGCGCCGACATATGCTCGCTTTGAGAAACAATCCGGCTCAGGGCCGCATCGGTCCAGCGCATACCGCGCGTCACCAGCAAGGCGCCAATCGCCAGATAGAACAGCATCAGCGGCAATGACTTGCGCAGCTCATGGCGCAGGCGTTGCTGCTTCCAGTTGCCCTCAAACTCCAGCGTCAGCAGGCGGATGGTCTTGCCCACTTCAACAAAGGCCGCAGGCCAAAGCGAGGGGATCAACGGGATTGGCCCCGGCTCCAGAAGCAGATCTGTCTGCCGGTCCCGCAGCAAAGCATCTATCGCACGGATCAGCTCATTGGCCTCCGCTTGAGCGAGCACTGCTTGCCGGATGGGGGCCTGCGCCTCAGAAAGCTGGGTTTCCAATCGCTGCCGCTCGGCGGCCACATCTGCGGCTTCACCGCCCTCAGGCACCGGCCCCAGACGGTTCAGCTGTGCCTCCAAGGTCTGAGAAGACACGCTGCTGCGCGAACTGTCGGCGGCAAACTGTCGGCGCCAGTCCACCAACTGTTTGCGCAGCTCGGTCATCGCACCTTCAGAGGCGCGATTGTTTTCAATGGCCAATTCGGCACGGGCCGCGACGGAGCGCCAATCCTCGTAGTTTGGCCCGGCATCTGGCCCGCTGGCGCTTTGCGCCCAGACCGCCGTCATCCAGACAACCAAACACAGGGTTGCCGCTAGCAGGGTCCGGGCGAAAGCGCGCATCGTCAGTTGCCCTTAGACGTCTTCAAACACGCCCGGAATGCTGGATGGGCCTTTGTTGCCCAGCCATTCCGGGGTCGGCAGGCCTTTTTCCTTCAAGAACGCCGGGTTGAAGAGTTTTGACTGATAGCGTGTGCCATAGTCACAGAGGATGGTCACAATGGTGTGGCCCGGGCCCATTTCTTTCGCCATGCGCACCGCACCGGCGATGTTCACACCGGAGGAGCCGCCAAGGCACAGGCCTTCGTCCTGCAGCAGATCAAAGACATACGGCAGCGCCTCTTCATCAGAAATCTGATAGCTCATGTCCGGGGTGAAGCCCTCAAGGTTGGCTGTGATCCGGCCCTGACCGATGCCTTCGGTGATCGAGCCACCTTCGGATTTCAGCTCACCTGTGGTGTAGAAGCTGTGCAGCGCCGCGCCCATTGGGTCGGCCAGACCGATTTTCACGCCTTTGCCCTGAATGGCTTCGGCCACACCGGCCAGCGTGCCGCCGGAGCCGACCGCACAGATAAAGCCGTCCACTTTGCCGCCGGTCTGTTCCCAAACTTCGGGGCCGGTGGTTTCCACGTGGGCGCGACGGTTGGCGACATTGTCAAACTGGTTCGCCCAGATCGCGCCGTTTGGCTCGGTCTTGGCCAGCTCTGCGGCCAGACGGCCAGAGTAGCGCACATAGTTGTTGGGGTTGCGGTAAGGCGCGGCGGGCACCTGCACCAACTCCGCACCCGCAAGGCGCAGCATATCTTTCTTTTCCTGAGATTGCGTCTCAGGGATCACAATCACGGTCTTGAACCCCATGGAGGCGCCCACCAGCGCAAGACCGATCCCGGTGTTGCCGGCGGTGCCTTCCACAATGGTGCCACCGGGCTTCAGCTCACCGCGCTCAAGCGCATCTTTGATGATGTAAAGCGCCGCACGGTCTTTCACCGACTGGCCAGGGTTCATGAATTCCGCCTTGCCGTAAATCTCACAGCCGGTCGCCTCGCTCACTTTGTTGAGACGGATCAAAGGGGTGTTGCCGATCGCTTGGGCAAGATCACGGGCAATATGCATGTTGCGCGGTCCTTTTATGGATGTTTGAAAACCTGTGTAGGCAAGGGCGCGCCGGAACTCAAGCGGTCCTGCGCAGACGATCACGATGGCGTGCCAACCACAGCGCCGCCAGCACCAGCGGCGCATTCACCGCCTGCATCTGATCCACCATCTCCATCAGCCTGTCATAGCTGAACAGATACGAGCGGATATCCTCTGCCTCCTGATCCAGACCAGAGACGCCGATCACGTCATCCGGCAGATCCGCAAGCCCGACAAATATGTTGTAAAATTCGGTCGTACAGCCCGGCGAAGCATAGCAATTGGCCACCTCATGCAGCGCGCCCAGCGTCAGTCCCGCCTCTTCTTCCGCCTCCCGACGTGCGGTGTTCTCCGCTGTTTCTCCGGCATCAATGCGCCCGGCAATCGGCTCCAACTGCCAAGGCAGCGCATCGCCACGCACATATGGGCCGGGACGGAACTGCTCAATCAGCATCACGCGGTCACGCACCGGATCATACGGCAGCACGATCACCGCGTCAGTCGCCACAAATACCGCTCGCTCCACCATTTCGCTTTGCGCACCGTCATAGCGGCGAAAGCTCAGCGTCAGCTCCTCCAGCGTGAAATACTTTGCATAGGGGCGGTTCAGCGTCACATCGCTGACGTCATCGCGGGTCATGCCGCTTGGGCTGACGGCGAGATTGCGCGCTTGCGCCTGCGCTTTGGATGTCGCCCGCGCCCGGATCATCGGCAGCATCCGGTCCACGTCCTCGCGGCTGCGCGCGCCGAAATAACTCATCTCCTCGATGGCACCGAATACTGCCGCCACACCATATCGTTCCTGCCACGCGCTGAGTGACCAAGGCCCATCCGGCACCCAACCCGCGTCCTCGCTTTTGAACACCTCCGTGGTCTGGGCCGTTCCCTCCAGATCCACAGTGACCGGCTCAAGATCATAATCAAAGCCGCCTTCATAGAACTCCAGGCGCGCCACATCCGCCTCGGTAAGTGCGCCGATCCAAAGCCCCTCGGCAACCTCTCCCGGTGCATCCTTGATGATCGGAAAATCCTGCCCCTGCACCGCGTAAACCGCGTGACCCTTCAAGCGCGCTGGCGCCAGCTTCAGGGCTTCGGCGGTTTTCCCAAGCACAGCCTCAAGCAAAGGCACGTGTCGCAACGTGCCATAAACAAACAGATTTTTCATAAATCAACCCCAGCGGCGATAAGCAAAGTTGGTGACATATCCGCTGATCACAATGCCAACCGCAAGGGTGATATAGACCGGCGTCGCTGCGAGATATTGCCCATATTTCAACGCGATGGTCACAATCATCTCAAGCGCCTCAACCGGTTCGTCAAACCGTCGGCGCATGGCAAGTCTCAGCATCTCGATGGTGCCAAACACCGCCAATCCCCAGAAAACCAAGGACACCACACCAAGCATCCCCAAACCGAAGGAGCCGCTGCGCCCGGCGCGCGGCCCCATAATGCGCCAGCCAACACAAAGCCCCACAGCTGCGGAGATCAGCGTCATATAGCCGGGGTTTGAGCCTTCCGGCATTTGCGGCTTGGCGAATTCCGCCACAAACCCGCCGACCACGGCGAGTGAGATGGCAGCAATCAGTTTGTTGGATGAGATCATGCGCCCGGTTTGGATATTGTGATTTGCGTTACGTCACAACTTCCACTGTGAAACGCCGCGGCACAAGAGGTTAGGTAAAAATTCCACATCCGGCGGAACCTTTCATCAAACCCCATGGGCTGTATGCGCTCCCATTGCGCATTAAACGTGTCATACCAGCGCCGCAGGGTCTGGCTGTAGCTCTCGCCAAACTCAATCGACCCGGTGAACAGTAGACCGGCCTTCTTGACCTCATCCTTAAGCGCGGTCGGGCTTGGCAACATGCCACCCGGAAAGATGTATTTCTGAATGAAATCAACACCTTTACGATACTCTTCAAAGCGGCTTTCGGTGATCGTGATAATCTGCAGCGTGGCCTTGGCACCGGGCTTCAGACGATCCCGGACGGTTTGGAAATAGACCGGCCAGTATTTCTCGCCCACGGCCTCAAACATCTCGATGCTGGCAATCCCGTCATAATGCGCGGTCTCGTCGCGATAATCCTGAAGCTTGAAGTCCACAAGGTCAGAAAGACCAGCCTTTTCAATGCGATCCTGCGCGTATTTGAGCTGCTCTTCTGAAATGGTCAGCCCTGTCACACGCAGCCCGCGCTCCTTGGCGGCATATTCCGCAAAACCGCCCCAGCCACAGCCGATTTCCAGCACATGATCGCCGGGCTTCACGCCCATCTGATCCACCATGGAGGCGTATTTTGCGGTTTGCGCCGCCTCCATGCTCTCTTGACCGGTTTTGAACAGGGCCGAGCTGTAGGTCATCGTGTCATCCAGCCACAGACCGTAAAATTCATTCCCCAAATCATAGTGATAGCTGATGTTCTTCTTGGCCTGCGTCTTGGAATTGTTGTTCATCCAGTGCCGCATACGTTCATAGGCGCGCACAAAAAACATCCCCGGAAAACCATCATAAAGAGCGTCATTATCCGCGCGCAGAAAATCAAAAAACGCCTGCAAGTCCGGTGTGCTCCACCAACCTTCCAGATAGGCCTCAGAGAACCCGAGCTCGCCTTCGCGCATCAAACGGCCAAATGTATCGCCATTGTGCACATGCATCTCGCAGACCGGACCGGGCTTTGGACCTTCGGCTCGGAACACACGGCCATCCTCCATCACAAAATCAATCCGCCCGTGATTGATCTTTTGGGCTGTCGCAAAAACAGCGGAAAAATAGCGCGGCAAGTTGGTCTCACCTTGTGTTGAAGTCAGGAACATCTTTCTCCCTCCTCTTAGCGTGGTCTGAATCCTAGGCGCAGAAACCGCCTAGCGGCAAGAAATTATTAAGCTTTGAAAGCCTCATAGGCGGCCAAGGCCCGTGCGCGCCCTTCTGGCAGGCTGACAATCGGCTGTATCTGCGGGCGGCCAAAACCGGCCTGCCAACTGAGCGGCATCGCCTCAAAAAACAGCTGCGCAGTCGCGCTGCCCGCACCGGCCTCATGCGCCAGCCAGCGGCGGCGATAACGCTGGTCGGGGTCAAATTTGTCGGCCTGCGTGTCTGGATTGAAGATGCGAAAATAAGGCGCCGCATCCGGCCCGCAGCCAGCCACCCATTGCCAGCCCATGGCGTTGGAGGCCGGATCCCAATCCACCAGACAGTCCTCAAACCATTTCAGGCCAAGCTTCCAGTGGATGCGCAGATGTTTGGTCAGATAGCTGGCCACAATCATGCGCGCGCGGTTGTGCATCTTGCCGGTGATGTAGAGCTCGCGCATCGCGGCATCCACCACCACCACCCCTGTGCGCCCCTGACACCAGGCCTGAAAATGCGGATGCTCCGGATCCTCGATCCAGTCAAACTGATCCCAGCTCTCGCGCCAGTTCGCCTCCGGCAGCTGCGGAAAATGCCACAGCAAATGCCAGGCAAACTCACGCCAGACGACCTCTTTGAGGAAATGCTCCGCACCCGCCGCACCACTCTGAAGCGCTCGCTGGCCACCGTGCCACATCTGCGCCGGGCTGATCTCCCCAAAGGTCAGCGCATCAGACAGCTCAGAGGTCGCCGCCTGATCCAACTGGTCCCGCGCCTCTTTGTAATCCGCGATTTTTTCTCCCAGAAACCGCGCCAGAGTTTCCTGAGCTGCAGCTTCGCCAGCGCTCACAAACTGCGCCACCACAGCGCCGCCGCGGCGCATGCCAGCCGAAAGACCCCAGTTTTCCAAATCGTCGCTTTCAGGCCAAGCCTGAGGAGCTGTCAGCTCTGGCGCCGCAAGCGGCGCCTCAACAAAGCGCCCCCGCACAGCCTTCCAGAACGGCGTATAAACCCGATAGGGCATGCCCTGCCCGGTCTCCACCGTCCAGGGCTCAAACAAAAGCGTGCCAGCAAAGCTTTGCGCATCAAGGCCTGCGGCCTTTAATGTCGCTTTGACCTCAGTGTCCCGCGCCACCCAATCCGGCGCATGGGCCCGGCTCCAATGCACCGCATCTGCGCCGGTTTCCTCTGCGATCTCTCGGAGTATGTCCGCTGGCGCGCCACGGCGCAGGATCAGCCGCATTCCGTGCGCGTCCAGATCCTGCGCCAGCGCCCTTAACGACATCTCAAGCCGCAGCTTTGACGCTGCCCCCAGTCGCTTGACTGCGTCGTCATATACAAAGACAGGCACCACATCGCCGCGTGCGGCCGCAGCCGCAAGGCCAGGGTTGTCGCACAGCCGCAAATCGCGCCGGAACCAAAAGAGAGTGGTGGCTTTGGAGTTTTGGTTCTGGGCCAAGTCTGGTTGTCCTATCCCGTATGTTTCTGAGTTTACGGGATTTTACAGAGAGTGGATCACACGAATTTTCACAAAACCGCGTCCAGCGCGTCAATCAGCCGTGAGACCTCCTGTTCAGAGGTGTAATGCACGAAGCTGACCCGCAAAACGCCATGGGTCACATCCACATTCATACCCTTCAGCGCGCGCACCGCGTAGAAATCTCCGCCCCCCGCCATGATGTCATGCGCCGCCAGCCGTTCGGCCAGGGCAGCACCGGGCGCTTGGGCAACCATTGCAACGGTCGGCGCGCGGTTTTTCGCATCTTTGGGCCCCAAAAGACGCACCGAATTGCGCGTGGAGGCAAAATCAAGAAGCGGCTTTAAGAGCTTGATTTCATGATCTCTCATCAGATCATGCACCGCTGACCCCGTGGCCGCTGCGGTGCTGCCCATCACTCCGTGGTGGGCGGCCAGCGCCTCAAAATAATCCACCATTCCGGCACAGGCCGCAACCTGCGCGTGGTCCGGACCTGCCGGTGTGAACCGTTTGTAGAGTGTGCCCGCGTTGAAGTAATGCGCCTGATTGGGCAACAGCTCCCCCAGCGTGCGCCGGATCACCATGATGCCCTGATGCGGACCATAGGTCTTGTAGCTGGAGAAAAGGTAGATATCAGGCCCCATCGCGCCCACATCCGGCAACCCGTGAGGCGCATAGCTCACGCCATCGACACAGACAAACGCCCCCGCCGCATGCGCAAGCGCCGTGATCTCGGCCACCGGATTGATCTCTCCAATCACATTGGAGCAATGCGGAAAACACACCAGCCGCACGCGATCATCAAGCAGCGCGGACAGCGCCTCAAGGTCCAGATGCCCGCTTTCAGGATCAATGCGCCATTCGCGCACCTCGATGCCCTCATCCGCCAGACGCCGCCAGGGGCCGCTGTTGGCCTCATGGTCCTGGTTGGTGACGATGATGGCATCGCCCGGGTCCATCCACTGGCGAAAGGCCTGCGCAAGAACATAGGTGTTTTGCGTGCTGGACGGGCCAAAAGACACTTCGTCGGTGTCCACGCCCATCACAGCGGCAAGGCGCGCACGGGCCTCATCCATCTCCGCTCCCGCCAGCTCTGAGGCGCGGTAAGGCGCATAGGGCTGCACCTTACGTTCCCGATAAAACCGTGAGAGCCGCTCGATCACTGGCGCGCAGGTGTAGCTGCCCCCGGCATTCTCAAAAAACGCCTGACCCTTCAGCGCATCCTCACCAAAGGCCGGGAACTGGCTGCGTACAAACTCCACATCAAGCATCAGGGCTCTCCACTTTTGATTGCGTCAGAGAAGAGCCTTGATGCGGGGGAAGGTCAAGCGGGGATGCACCCCGACAAAACAGATTAAGCCAGCGTGGCCCGTATCTTATCGGCCTGCGCCTTCAGCACGTCAAAATCGGCCATGGTGCCCGGCGGGCGCACGCCCACGCCCTCATGGCGCGGCAACACATGATAATGCAGGTGGAACACCTCCTGACCGCCCGCAGCCTCATTGAACTGCTGAACGGTCACACCATCCGCCTCAAACGCCTTCATCACCGCATGGCCCATCTTCTGCACCGTTTTCAGACAGGCGGCGAGCTGTTCGGGTGTTGCGTCCAGCATATTGCGGCACGGCGTTTTGGGTATCACCAGACAATGGCCATCCGCGCGCGGCATGATGTCCATAAATACATAGGTGTCTTCATCCTCATAGAGTTTCTCGCTCGGGATTTCGCCCCGCAGGATTTTCGCAAAAATATTGTCGCTGTCATAAGACATGGCCACGCCGCTCCGCTGTGGTGGTGTTCGTTGGCCGCCAACGTGCCTCTGCCACCCCCCGAGTGCAAGCCGATTTGCAATCGTGCGTGCCGTGGGAGATGAACAGAAAGCCGCGTGGACGGATCAGAAGCTCATACGCGCATCTGCCGCCATCATCGCATGCGCCATGGCACCGGGTTTGGCGACACCCACACCTTCCAGAAGGATCTCCGGCCCCTGCCCCAATCCCGGCAGATAAAGCGCGCAGACCTCAACCTTTGCACCGGGCATGGTCATGATCTTCTGCATCAGCCCCTGCGGGCTCACATCCATAGGGGGTTGCCCGGCAGTGGCGCTCTCCGGCGCATCTTTCAGCGCCAGGTCACCGCCCGCATCGCACAGCAACACATGCGGAGCCGCCCCCTCTTGCGCCGCCTGAAGGGTCAACACCATCGCCATCAACTGCGTCTGCGGTGCGGCCTCGGTCAGAATGGTCACGAGCTTTGGCGCCTCCTGCGCTGTCGTATAGCCAGCACAAAGGCAAAGCGTGGCGGCAGCGGTCGTAAGGTGTGTTTTTAATCGGGTCACAATGGCATCCTTTCATCCAAAAATCAGACAGATGCCCGCAAAGGGATAATGCGGAGACATCTCTGGATGTCACACCACCACAAAGCTATCTCCGCGCCTTTGATCGAAATCATATACATTCCTTTTTATGAATGTGATTCTCCTCAGAAAAGAAAAGGCACCCCCGAAGGGATGCCTTAAAACGTTCACGCTCAGTGTATGTCAGGCGTTCACATCCACCACAACACGCCCCTGAACCTGACCTTTCAGAATATCGGCGCCCAGTTGCGGCAGATCCGATAGGCTCGCTGGCTTCACCATTGCTTCCAGCTTCTCCATCGGCAGATCTGTGGCGATCCGTTGCCAGGCCCGCACGCGGTCCTCATAGGGGCGCATCACAGAGTCGATACCAAGGAGGTTCACACCTCGCAGCAGGAAGGGGATCACGGTCGCAGGCAAACCAGCGCCGCCCGCGAGACCAACAGCGGCAACCGAGCCGCCGTATTTCACCTGACCCAGCACACGGGCCAGCATGGCGCCGCCCACGGCATCAATACATCCCGCCCAGGTCTCGCTTTCCATGGGGCGCTTGATGGTCTCGTTCAGCTCTTCACGCGCCACAATCTGGGTCACGCCCAGCGACTTCAGATAGTCCGCTGTCTCCGGACGCCCGGTGACACCGGCAACCTCATAGCCAAGGTTGGCCAGGATCGCCACAGCCACAGAGCCGACGCCCCCTGCCGCACCGGTCACCAGAACCGGGCCTTTCTCAGGTGTAACACCGTGATCCTCAAGCGCCATCACCGACAGCATGGAGGTAAAACCCGCCGTGCCCACAGCCATGGCCTGTTTGGTGCTCAGCCCTTCCGGCAGCGGCACCAGCCAATCGCCGTTCACGCGCGCTTTCTGGCCGTAACCGCCCCAATGGACCTCACCCACGCGCCAGCCGGTCAGCACAACCTTGTCGCCCGGCTTGTAACGCTCATCCTCAGAGCTCTCCACGGTGCCGGCAAAATCGATGCCTGGCACATGTGGATAGGCGCGCACCAGACCGCCGCCTTTGGGGGACAGGCACAGCCCGTCTTTGTAGTTCACCGTGGAATATTCTACCGCAACGGTCACATTTCCTTCGGGCAGCTGGCTCTCGTCCAACTCCTGAATGGCCCCGCTGGCAAGACCATCCTCGCCCTGCGTCATCACCAATGCCTTAAACATCTCATCTCTCCTAACTGTTGCGCCAAACGCCCTAGGCGCATGTCATTTCAGGTTTCTCATTCTCAAAATATCCCCGCCGGAGACATCCAACCTCCGCCGCAGGTGTCAGCTCCAGAAAGCTTCCCAGACCGTGACCGCACGCACCCCATCCGGTGTCAGTACATCCAGCTCGGTACCGCCATTCCAATGGGTCATGCGCACCATGCCGATGGCCACATTGGTGTTAAAGTCCGGCGACCAGGCTGCACTGCTCACATTGCCCACATGCTGATCTCCATCCATCACCGGCCAGAGCCGGTCACAAGGCGGCACGGCCTCCCCATGGATTTCAATCGGCCGGTTCTGACGCACCGGCCCTTCCTGTGCCACCCGCAACAATGCATCGCGCCCGACACAGCCAATCGCGGTATTGGTGTTACAGAACCGCCCAAGCCCGCATTCATGGGGCGTGTTGTCGTCAGTCATGTCATTGCCATAGCTCAGCAATCCACCCTCAATCCGTTCAATCAGATTGGGACAGCCCGCGTGCACATCCAGATCCTTGCCCGCCTCCATCAAGGCGTTCCACAGGGGCATGCCAATGTCGCTGCCTTCCACGTAGATCTCAAACCCGCCCTGTTTGGAGTAGCCCGAGCGCGCCACCACCAGATTGCGGCCCTGAAAATCAAACCAACCGAAGCGGAAGAATTTCACGTCGCGGATCTTGTCGCCAAACACCCGCGCCATCAGCTCTTCGGCCTTTGGGCCTTGCACCGCCAGAGGGCTCACATCCGGCTCATCCACCAGCACGTCCAGACGATAACCATAGGCAATGCCCTTGACCCAGAACAGCAAATCACTGTCGGCAATCGAAATCCACCAGCGGTCTTCGGCCAGTTTCACCGCCACCGGATCATTCAGCATCCCGCCGGTCTCATCGACAATCGGCACATAGAAACACTGCCCCGGCAGCATCGAGCGCAGATCGCGTGGGGTCAGCATCTGCATCAAGCGCCCGGCATCAGGTCCGCGCAGCTCAACCTGCCGCTCCACAGCCACATCCCAGACTTGTACGGCAGTCTTGAGGTGACGGTAATCTTCCTCAACCGAGCGGAACACCGTCGGCAGAAGCATGCGGTTGTAAACCGTATAGGCTTTCACACCGGCCGCTTCGACACCGTCAGAGAACGGCGTGCGGCGCAGGCGCCGGGATGGAGAAATCAAAGCCATGTCGCGCCCTCCGGCAACAAAGCCACATCTGTATCGCCGGGATCATGTCCAATGCTGGTCAGCATGGCATGGATCTGGCCACGGTGATGGGTCTGGTGGTTAAAGAGCTGCACCACACATTGCGCAACCGGTTTTTGCATATCCGCATTCAGCATTTGGGCGTGCCATTTCAGATCACCTTCCAGTTCCTCCGCACGCAGCGCCTCGGCCCACGCTGCGATCCGCCGGTCCACGGCCAAGCGCTCCTCAGACCAAAGCGCATAGGTCGCACAGAGCTCCGCATGCTGCTTGGCGGGCACTTTGGGCCCTGCGCCCCCGTCCAGACGGCTGATCCACAGGGTATCGCCCCACAGAATGTGGTTCAGCGTCGCCATGATCGAGCCAAAAAATGCCCCGCGATCCTCGCGCAGCTCTGCATCGCTCAACGTGTCGCAAACACTGCGCAACTGACTGTTTTGCCAAGCATTATAACGCGCCATCATCTGACAGTACGCAGGCGAAATCATTACCGCGGGCCTTTCCAGTCAATTGGGCAGATCTCTGCAGATTTGCCGCCAAAGTCCCAGACCCGGCCAAAGTCGCGCACTTTGGATTTTGTGCCCACAGCAGCAATGATGTCCGGCCCCATCCAGTATTTGGAGTTGGAAATCATCACAGGATGATCCGGGCTTGCGCCCTCCAGCATCTCCACCTCACCCTGAATTTTGCGCCCCACATAGAGCGCACGCTTCTTGCCGTCGCGAATGATGTCGACCTTTTCACGCTCTGCGGAGAAGATGTCGCTCACCAGCATGGTAAAGAGGCCCGTGGTGCCGCCCGCTTGACCCGAGAAAATCTGCAACAGACCGTTGTAAGCCTTGCCGCTGGCGCGCTCATCCACATAGGCCGCCACACGCCAGTCACCCTCGGCCATCTTGCCCGGGATATAGACCATCAGGCCCACATTAAGCCCGCTCAGGTCTTCGCCCTCATAATGCCCCTCATCAATGGCAATCGCCATCCAGGCCTTACAGTCGCCTTCGGTGGGCGGATGCTGGCCCAGCGACACCACGCAAGGACAGAAGACGGTGCAGGAGCAGTTCAGGATCAACTCGCCCTTGATCGCCCATTCCGTCGGCGTCATCTTGCGGCGCTTGGGGTTGCTCATCCGGTTGTCGATCCGCTGCGACACCGGCAGTTTTTCTGCGTCAGGTTTACGCTCCAAAGCCATGTTTATCCTCCATAAAACAAGCTTGGCATGGCGATCAGAACGCCACCCCCAGCAATCAGCGCCACGCCCATGGGTTTGGTCACCCGATGGCCAATCTGTGGCAGTTTCTCAAGCACCATGAAAAGCGTGGCGAGGCCCATCCACAACAGGCTCATCACGCCGCCGACAAAACCCAGCGCCATAAAGCCCCAGCAACAGCCGACACAAAACGCCCCAAGCCCAAGCCCCATGCGCAGCCCACCGTCAAAACCGGTGCGCCAGTGGCCAAGGAAATAGGTCATCGGGCTGTGGCACACGCCATGGCACACCTCTTTGGCACGGGTGAACTGAAACGCGCCCACGACAATCAGCAGACCTGCTGACACCCAGGGGCTTTTCGCAATGCCGAGCATGTCCACCACGCCGCCAAACAGCAGAGCAAGCTGCACTCCAGTGATCACTGCCGCAAAGGCCACCCAGACAATCAGATAGCCCAGCAAAACACCAACCCAGCCGCCCCAGCTGCCATCCGCAGAGGTCATCAGGCGCTGATAATTGGTCAAAGTGGGCACCATGGTCGGCAGCATCATCGCCGCCATCATCACCGCCCACATCACAAAAAGCGGGCCGAAATTCGCCATTGGCATATACATCGGCATGCGCGGATCCATCGCCGCCATTCGCGCGCCCATCTCGCCAGGGCGCCCGATCAGATCCACGTCCATCGACATGGCCATATCGTACATGACCCACCATGCAGCCAGAATGGCGGCAAAGAAACTAAGCCATAAAATGCTTCTTACGGAAAGAAAATCAAAGCGCGACATCTCCCCTCCCTTGGCGACTCGTGCATTTCCCTATTTAATGTCAGACAATTGAAGGTGCAGCAAACATTAAATGTCAGACAAATGAAAATTGACCCCAAAAGCTCCGCCGACCTTTCGGCGCAAATCGCCAAATCGATCCGGGACGCCATCATTTCTGGGGAGATGATCGTGGATGAGCGCCTGCCCTCAGAGGCGGAACTGGCAGATCAGTTTCAGGTCTCCCGCCCCACAGTGCGCGAGGCGCTCAAACGTCTGGCCGCGCAAAACCTGATCCGCACACAGCGTGGTGCGTCCGGTGGGGCCTTTGTGCGCAGGCTGTCTTATGACGAGGCCTTTGCCCAGCATATCACAACCAGCACGCTTTTGCTCTCTATGAATGCGGTGGATTTTGAAACCGCCTGTGAGGCCCGCTTTGCGCTGGAGCGCGCCTGCGCACCCCTATCAGCAAAACGCCGCACGCCGGATCATCTGGCCACGATGCGCGCCGAAATTCACCGTCAGGCCCAGCCCGGCCTGTCAGACGAGCGGTTTTGCGATTCAGATGTGGCCTTTCACCGCGCGCTGGTGGATGGGGCCTCTAATCCGGTGCTGTCTTATCAACTGGCCGGCGCAGTTGAGGCGATGCAGCCTCTGATGAACATGATCACTTTCACCCAGCGCAACCGCGATGTGATCATCGGTTTGCACACCCGCATCGCAAACGCTCTGGAGGCGCAGGACGGCGCCGCCGCAGACACCGCGCTGGCCGAACTCACGGCCTACACCCTGACACTTGGAGAAGAGGCCATGGCCGCCCGCGCCGCTGCCAAGGCGCAATCAGAACGATAAGCCATCTCCTGCCTTTCCAAGGCAGCTCACGAATTTGTGTGCACTCCCTTTTCGGAGCTGTGGCACACTTTTGAGGACCGCACCTGTTCTTTCCGAGAAAGGAGCCACCTCATGAATGCCCCCTACTACAACCGCCGCCGCTTCTTTATCGGGGCGGGCCTTGCTGGCACAGCACTGGCGGCAGGCCTTGTGTCCCCCGCGCAAGCCGCAGGGCTGAAACCCACCCAAACCATGCGCGGCGGCTCAAACAACTACCGCCCCAACGCGCCATTGGTGGATCGTCTCGGCTCAGGTTTCATTGTCTCCGGCACCGTTCTGCGCGCTGGAAACGGCGCACCGGTCGCCAACACCCGCATCCAGATCTGGGCCGCAACCACGCTTGGCGGAGAGCGAGAGCCGCGCAATCACGGCTCGGTGCTGACCCGCGCGGACGGCACCTACAGTCTGGAGATGGAGCAGATCGTGCCAAACTTCGGAGAGCCGCATGCCCATCTCGCCTACGACGACGGTGCGTATAAAACGCTCTTCCTGCGCCCGGTGATGCCAAGCGCGCAAGACACCTCGCTCACCGTCGATTTTGTGCTGCAGCCTGCCTAGCATGGCAGAAGTGACAGAGAAGCCCATCGCCACGCCCGGAAAGGCCGCACTCATCTGGAGTGCGCTTGGCATGGCCTTGCTGTTGCCGCTGATCATAGCCTCCCAGAGCCCCTATCTCGCCTATCGCAACCTCGCCTATATCCTGGCCGGGTTTGCGGGCATCATCGCGCTGCTGCTGTTTTTTGTGCAACCTTTGCTGGCAGCCAATCACCTGCCCGGCCTGCGCCCGCGCAGCGCCCGCCTCTGGCACCGCGCCACGGGCAGCCTGATCCTGATCGCCGTGGCCGTGCACATCGGAGGTCTCTATCTGACCAGCCCGCCGGATGCTTTGGATGCGCTCCTGCTGGTCGCTCCAACGCCATTTTCCGTCTACGGCGCGATTGCCTTCTATGGGCTGATCGTCACAGCGCTGCTGGTCACGCTGCGCCAGCGCCTGCCGCTGCGGTTTCTGCATTGGTCGATCCTGCACAACACGCTGGCCCTGATCATCGTGATCTCCACCGTGGTCCATGCGCTTCTGATCGAAGGCACCATGGGCACGGTCTCAAAATGGCTCACCTGCATGGCGGTGCCTGCCATCACCCTCTGGGTGCTTTGGGACGTTCGGGTGCGCCGCCCGCGCCGTCGCCGCTAAAACCTGCTTGCGGTTTTCCGCATCAAACGCTTTTCTCCGCCAAAACGGGCAAAACGCCCAACGGACAGGAGACCCCCATGCGCCCCACTGATCATCTGCGAGAGCTTGCCGGAGAAGACTGGATCGCCGCCACAACCCACCCGTTTTGCGCAGAGCTTGCAGAGGGCACATTGGATCTGGACAAGATGCGCTGGTATCTGGCGCAGGACTACCAGTTCATCGACGGCTTTGTCCGGCTCTTGGCCAGCGCCATTGCCCATGCGCCGTCACTCGCTGATTCTGTTCCAGCGGCGCAGTTTCTGGCTTTGGTCACAGGTCCGGAAAACACCTACTTCCTGCGCTCCTTTGAGGCGCTGGGCATGGACGAAGCCGCCCAGACCCCGCCGCCTGCTGCCCCCACCGAAGGTTTCATCGCGCTGATGGCAGAGGCCGCGGCCTCCAGCCGCTATGAGCTGATGCTGGCGGTGCTTGTGGTCGCGGAATGGGTCTACCTCAGCTGGGCCAGCCCGGTGAACCCGCCCAAAGAGGATCTGCCGTTCTATTTTGCCGAGTGGATCACCCTGCACGCAGGCGAAGGCTTCGAAGGCGTGGTGGACTATCTGCGTGGCCAGTTGGATGCGGTTTGGGCAACATTGTCTGATGAGGCCAAAGCCGAGGTTGAGGCGCTGTTTCTGCGCGCTACCAAACTGGAGCGCGCCTTCTGGGATGCGTCCTACGCGGCCTAATTGGCCAGCGGCGGCGCAACGTACGGTCGAATAACACAATTCAGCCGACCGAAATTCGCACCGCCGCGATACAGCCGCAATACAGACGCAGAAAAAACTCGTTAACACCCGCTTGCACAGGCAACGGCTCCGGACTATCTAAAGGGTGTCTCCTCGGGGACTATGGACATAAACGCGCTTGTAATAAACGGATCGGACCCGGGGGCGGTACCCGGCGTCTCCACCAAACATCCTTCATTTGGGGATCATGGGGACGAAATAGGATCGACGGACGTCTAAAGAAGTTAGCTTTGTCTCGGCTGTCTGCCACCGTTATCGGCGAAAATCGTACAATTGCAAATGACAATCGTGCACCGGTAGCAGTCGCTGCGTAAGCAGTGCCTAACACCGAACTCTAAGCCCTGACGCTTGCAGCTTCAGGCGGGGTTCGCAGGTACCTGGCAACAGAAACCTGCACTTAAGTTACGTTAAGACACTACCCACAAAACTGGCGAGAGCTTTGGAATCCAACGTGAAATTGGTTAACAGCTCAACCTTGGCGAGTGGTTACTAATGAATTAGATCTCAAAAAGCGGCGTGAGGTGCAAAAAACACATTTTCGCCACCTTTTGATCTAATTTTTTAACCTTTCACTTACTCTTTAAAACCTAGCGTGGTTGTGGGGATAACAAAGTAGGGTACGAAACAATGACTGTGGACAAGCAGCAAATCATCAAGGACTGGTTTCGTCGGGTTTGGATCGAACAAGATATGGACGCCATCGACGAGATGTTCCGCCCGGACAGCACTGCCGAAGGGGTACTGCCCGGCTTTGGCGTTGGCCCTGACGACTTCCGGGAAATGGCGACCATGTATCTGGCGCTCGTCGAGGATCCGATCGTGACCGTGGACAAGGTGATGGATGATGGCGATTGGGCCGCAGCACTCTGGACCATGAGCATCGCCAACCCGACCGGCGGGGACCGCATCAAAGGCTTTGGCCAGCTTTTCGTCCGCTTTGAAGGCGAAGTTATGGTCGAAGCCTATAACAACTTTGATATGGTTGGATTTTTCCAGCAGCTCGGCCTTCTGCCAGAGCAAACCATCGCACTCTGCCTGACCGGACAAAAGGTCGCCTAAGACTGAAACGAATCTCTTGCATCTGTGACCCGCGTCGCTAGCCATGAGCGCATGTCACAGACGCCGCTTCTTTCCGATCTTTTTCGCGTTTTTGGACGCATAGGTCTGCTGTCCTTTGGGGGTCCGGCGGCGCAAATCAGCTTGATGCATCAGGAACTGGTCGAGCGTCGCCCCTGGCTTGAGGAACGCGAGTTCCTTGGCGCCCTCTCCTTTTGCATGCTTTTGCCCGGCCCTGAGGCCATGCAGCTCGCAACTTTCTGTGGCTGGAAGCTGCGCGGCACTCTTGGCGGCCTCATTGCTGGCAGTCTGTTTGTCCTGCCCGGTGCGGCGCTTATCTTCTGCCTTGCAGCCGGTTACGCCGCTTATGGCAACTTGCCTCTGGTCGCTGCCGCCTTTGTGGGTGTCAAAGCCGCCGTGGTTGCGATCATTCTGCAAGCGCTGTTAGGTTTGTCACGCAAGGTGCTGACAAACAAACTAAATACCGCCGTTGCACTGGCAAGCTTTCTGGCGCTTTTCTCAGCTCTCATGCCTTTTCCGGCGGTCATTCTCATCGCTGCGGCAATCGGCTTTCTGATCCCGTCCAAAGACAGCACACATGTCGCGGCAAGCCCGACACCATCCAGCGGCAAGCCCATCACAACGTCGCTCAAGGCCATTCTGGTCTGGGGCAGCCTTTGGGCCGCTCCCGCACTCTTTCTGTGGATGCAGGGAGGCTTCTTAAAAGACGTCGCGCTGTTCTTTTCAAAACTGGCGGTCGTCAGCTTTGGCGGTGCCTATGCCTTGCTCGCTTACATGGTGCAGACCGTGGTGCAAGACTTCGGCTGGCTGTCGACCGATCAGATGATGGATGCGCTCGGCCTTGCCGAAACCACTCCCGGCCCGCTGATTCTTGTCACACAATTTGTCGCAACCCTTTCCGGCGCTTTGCAGGGCGGACCATGGCTCGCCTTCACCGCAGGGCTGACAGCGCTCTGGTGCACCTTTATCCCTTGTTTTCTATGGATATTTGCAGGTGCCCCTCATGTTGCGCGCATCCTATCCGAGCCACGCCTCAGCCACGCCCTCAGCCTGATCTCCGCAGCCGTTCTTGGAGTGATCCTCAATTTGAGCCTGTGGTTCACGCTCAATCTGCTGTTTGGAGAAACCGTGCAAACCGGCTTTGGCCCCCTGCCCGTTCTAACGAGTTTTGACCCGCAATCCGCGCTGCTTTGCGTCCTCGCAGGCCTCGCTCTGCTCACCCTTCGGTTGCCACTCATCACAACACTGTTTATCAGCGCCGCAAGCGCGACAGCTTTGGGTTGGATATGATGCACTTTTTGACATGCATCATCTTTCGTTTCCCGCTCAATGAGCTATTGTCGGAATTGTAGACCATCGGAGCTAGCCCATGTCCGGAACCATCGACTACGGAAACCTTATGCACCGCGCGATGCGCAGTCTGATCCAGACGGTTCTGACCGACGTGCAATCCAATGGACTTCCGGGCGAGCACCACTTCTTCATCACCTTTGACACACAGCACCCGGATGTGGAGATCGCCGAATGGCTGGCAGACCGCTACCCCGGCGAAATGACCGTGGTGATGCAGCATTGGTATGACAATCTCACAGTCTCAGACGAAGGGTTTGCGGTCACGCTGAACTTCGGCGATTCACCTGAGCCTCTCTACATTCCCTACAACGCCATCAAGACCTTCGTAGATCCGTCCGTTGAATTTGGCCTGCGCTTTGAAACGCAGGAGGACGAGCTGGAAGATGAAGAGCTCGACGAGCTGCCTGAGGAAATCAACCTCGAAGAGATTGTCGAAGAGCCCCGCAAAGACGCCGAAGTTGTCTCACTGGACAGTTTCCGCAAGTAAGGCCTCACCGCGCCAATCGTCGCGGGCTTGGCCAAATTGCACCAGTTTGCTTGAAGTTTCAGGGCTGCGTTAGCGGTATCCCACGGTATACTGTATTGCACTTTGGCCCCATTCCGCTATGACACTCCTGACATATTTTACCGGAGGTCACGATGGCAGATACCCGCACCGAAACCGACAGCTTTGGCCCGCTGGAAGTTCCTTCTGACAAATATTGGGGCGCACAGACCCAGCGTTCTATCATGAACTTCCCAATTGGCTGGGAAAAGCAGCCGGTCGCCATCGTGCGCGCGCTTGGCGTGATCAAACAAGCCTGCGCCATGCAGAACAAGGCAACCGGAAAGCTGGAAGAGAAAATCGCAGACGCGGTGATCCAGGCAGCCTCCGAAGTGGTTGCAGGCAAGTTTGATGACAACTTCCCGCTGGTTGTCTGGCAGACCGGCTCCGGCACCCAGTCCAACATGAACTCCAACGAGGTGATCGCAAACCGCGCAATCGAAATTCTTGGCGGCGTGATTGGCTCCAAAGACCCAGTGCACCCCAACGATCACTGCAACATGGGTCAGTCCTCCAACGACACTTTCCCAACCGCAATGCATATTGCGGCCGCAATGACCGTGCGCGATGTGCTCCTGCCCGGCCTCAATAAATTGGCCGAAGGTCTTGAGGCGAAAGCCGAAGAATTCAAAGATATCATCAAAATCGGTCGCACCCACACCCAGGACGCAACTCCGCTCACCTTGGGCCAGGAATTTGGCGGCTACGCCCACCAGATCCGCCAGGGCATCGCACGTGTTGAAGCGGCGCTTCCGGGCATCTACGAGCTGGCACAAGGCGGCACCGCCGTTGGCACCGGCCTGAACACGCAGAAAGGCTGGGGCGAAGCTGTGGCGGCCAACATGGCCGAAATCACCGGCCTGCCCTTCGTGACTGCGCCAAACAAATTCGAAGCACTTGCGGCCCATGACGCAATGGTCTTCATGTCCGGCGCGCTCGCCACTGTTGCTGGCGCAATGTACAAAATCGCCAACGACATCCGCTTCCTCGGCTCCGGCCCACGCTCCGGTCTGGGCGAGCTGATCCTGCCGGAAAACGAGCCAGGCTCCTCCATCATGCCGGGCAAAGTGAACCCAACACAGGCCGAAGCGATGACGCAGGTCGCCGCGCATGTGATGGGCAACAACGCAGCGATGACTTTTGCCGGGTCTCAGGGCCACTTCGAGCTCAACGTCTACAACCCGATGATGAGCTACAACCTACTGCAATCCATGCAGCTTCTGGGTGACGTGGCCGACAGCTTCACCGAGCGTATGCTCAACGGCATCAAAGCCAATGAGCCACGCATCGACAAGCTGATGAAAGAGAGCCTCATGCTGGTGACCGCTCTTGCCCCAACCATCGGTTATGACAACGCTACGACCGTTGCCAAAACCGCGCATAAAAACGGCACCACCCTCAAAGAGGAAGCCATCGCGCTTGGCTTTGTGGACGCGGAAACCTTTGACGCCGTTGTGCGCCCGGAGCAGATGATCGGCCCCAAGGACTGATCTCTCAGGCTCCACTAAACAACAAGGCGGTCCATCTCGGGCCGCCTTTTCTTTTGGAAATGTCAAAAATCAGCGACGGAATTCAACGCCGCGCCCGTATCACCTCCATATCCTGATCAACGAGCGCCCTATGAAACGTCAATTTCTTCCCCCACTCTTTCTGCTGATCATCTTTGTGCTTGGCGGCCTGTCCCTCGCCTCTTCGCCGGTCTTTGCCACCGATGGCGGCTTGGCCTGCGCAACATCTCTTGATGTGATGGGTCTCTGAAAAGCTTGCAAAAAGCGTTTTGGATCAAATGCAAAGGCCTCTATGCAAATCAGGCACGCCGCGATACCTTGGGTCCATGGCCGAGATTATCAACCTGAACAAATTCCGCAAAGCGCGCGCACGCGCCGACCAAAAAGCGCAGGCAGAGGAGAACGCCGTGAAATTCGGACGCACCAAGGCGCAGAAGCAATTGGAAGAGGCGCAGGCGGATAAATCCGAGCGGGATCTGGACGGCAAAGAACGCAGCAAAGATCCGGAATGAGCCGCCCTCAAAAACGCTCGCTGACCCTGCGCGGCCACCGCACGAGCGTTTCCCTGGAAGAAGATTTCTGGCGCGCCTTCCGAGAGATTGCCGAGGAAAAATCAATTCCAATCAACGAATTGGCAGCGCAAATTGATGCAGATCGAGACTTGGAAACGGGCCTTGCCACAGCCATTCGCCTCTACATTCTCAACCACTATCGCAGCAAATCGCAGCACGCCGCGCTTTAGCCCGCAGGCTTCCTCTTGCCCAAAATATCCCCGCCGGAGGCAGCGCCCTTTTTGGGGCGCTTTCAAGTGATCAGGCCGCTTCACCGGCCACAAGACGGATACGTTCAATCATCGCGCGCAACCCGTTGGAGCGTTGCGAAGACAGATGCTCATTCAGCCCCAGTCGCTCCATTTCCGCGCGGGCATCTACTGCCAAGACCTCAGCCAGCGACAGCCCGTTGTAGAGTTTGCGCAACACCGCAATCAGACCGCTCACAATCATCGCGTCGCTTGCGCCCTCAAAGCTGAAAACACCGTCTTCGATCTTGGGATGAAGCCAAACCTGACTGGCACAGCCATCCACCTTGGTCGCCGGAACGCGCAGCGCCTCATCCAGCGGGGCCATATCTTTGCCCTGCTCGATCACATAGCGATAGCGGTCTTCCCAATCCTCGATGAACTCGAAGTCTTCGACAATGTCTTCAAACGCTTGCGCAGCCATAGGGTCGGCTCTCCTTCTGTCTGTCTTTCACCTAAGTGGACAGTCACAAAAGGTCCAGCCCCGCTATCCATGCTTTTCAAGCCAATACGAATAGGATAACCCATGGTGTCAAAGAATGAGGCTTATCGATGCGCACTCCAGTCCTGATTTTGCTGACCTCCACCTTGGCTTTGACCGCCTGTCAATCCCGCCTCAACCCGGTCAACTGGTTTGATGGCAGCGGCAAAAGCAACCAAGTCGTGGAAGGCAACCCTCTGATTCCCGATGCGGAGGAAGAAGGCGGCCGCTCGATCTTTGCCCGCGACGAGATTGTCGCCTACGTCGGGCAGCCGGTTACGCAGGTCTCCAATGTCGAAGTGCACCGCGTGACCGAGGGCCAGCTTGTTATGGCGGTTGGCGTCTCTTCTGTGCATGGCACCCATGATGCCCGCCTGATTGCCCGCGACGGTGGCGTCGAAGGCGGCGTTCTGACGCTTGATTTTCTGGCGATCCCCCCCGAGAACCCGATCCTTGGCGGCTCGGATCTGACACGTGAGATCACCACCGCGGTGGTTCTGACGGATCAGCAGATGGCAGGCGTGCGCACCATTCGCGTGGCTGCAGCAAACAACACCCTGGATCGCCGCGCACGCTAAAGGCGCGGCAGCTAACATCCTCACGTCAAAGGCATTTCGCCTTTGGCAGAGATTTTCTGTGTCAGATGTTTGGGAGAGACAGGCGGTGTTTGGTAGGCCCGGCAGGATTTGAACCCGCAACCAAAGCGTTATGAGCGCTCTGCTCTAACCGTTGAGCTACAGGCCCGCCTGATGCTTGGTTATGAAATGCCAAAGACGGCGTCAAGCGGTCAGTTTGTTATTCGTGTTCGCCGCGACCGCCTGCCTGTGGATCGCGGCCAATTTCGCAACAAACGTATTGATCACCAGCTCGACCTTGGAGCCTGGAATGATCCGCGTTGGCGTCACTGCAAACAAATCTTTTGTCGGCGCAGCAAAGCTCGGCAGAATCTCTTCATACACGCCGTCATCCAGCTCTTTCTGGATCAACATGCGCGCAACCCGCGTGTAGCCAGCCCCTGATTTCACCGCTTTGAAAATGATGTCGGGATCATCCGCAGTGAAACCGATCCGGACCGGAGCCTGATATTCGATCCCGTCCCGCGTCACTGAAAACGAGCCCAGCGATTTGTCCTCATGGTGCTGAATGAACTTGAGCCGCTTGAGGTCTTCAGGCTTCTCCGGCCGCCCATGCTGATCCAGATAGCTCGGGCTTGCAAAAAACACCGTCTCCAACGCCGCAATCTTCCGGCCGTAGCCTGAAGTTTCACCCAGCTTTCCAGCACGAATGGCCAGATCATAACCTTCACGCACCACATCCACAAAACGGTCTTCCAGCTTCAGCACAATATCCAGCTCGGCATGTTCGTTGCCAAGACCGATCAGAACCGGCCCAAAAACCTCGCGCCCGAGAAAATGCCCCACGCTGATCCGCAAGGTTCCCGCAACCTCGCTGCCAAGCGCATCAAGCTCCGCCAGCATCAGATCATGGCGTTCAAGCAGCTTCAGCGCATGTTCCCAGACCAGCACCCCTGCCCGCGTCGCAGAAACCCCATTGGGTGAGCGGTGCAAAAGCTGTTGACCCATGGCCGCCTCCAGCTGCCTGATCTGCTGGCTCACCGCAGACTGGGTGAGCCCCCGATGCTGCCCCGCCGCAGACAAGCTGCCCTCAGCAATTGCGCTCACAAATGTTTCCAGCAGTCCCAGACGATCCATGGTATTAGCACCTCTTATATCAACTATCAGGCGCAGCCCGGTACTGCACCATATTAGCAATGCTATTTCATCATCACCAGCACAAGCTGGCGAATTAACCCCTGTGAACGATATCGGAGTTCCTTATGTCTTTGTCCCGCAGACGTTTCCTCATGTCCTCAATGGCAGCACCCGCATTGATCAGCCTGCCGAAAGTACTCCACGCCAAAGGCCCCGCCGCCAAAGCCTTGCCAGCCACTGTGCGCTTTACGGTCGGAGAGGCCACCGTGACGGCACTTTTGGACGGCTATCTCGACGCAGCACCCGGGCTGTTGTCTGATTTTGACGAACCAGCCGTTACTTCTGCACTGGCAGACGCGCAGCAAACGCTCCAACCGGGCGGCGTGCGCATTCCTGTAAATGCCTTCTTGATCGAACAGGGCGCCAGAAAAACCCTGATCGACGCTGGCTCTTCCAACCTGATGGGAGACACGCTTGGCGCGATGGGCGCAGCCCTTGAGGCCATCGGGGTGTCTGCCATGGACATCGACGCCGTTGCGCTGACCCATATGCACCCTGACCACGCTGGCGGGCTGCTCAACACCGATGGCAGCGCCGCTTTCCCCAATGCGCAGATCGCTGTTTCTGAAACCGAATTTAACTTCTGGCACGATGATGCCATCATGGCCAGCGTGCCTGAAAGCAGCCGTAGCTTCTTCCAGATGGCGCGCAACAGTGTGGCACCTTACAAGGCTCAGCTTTTGTTTCATACCAATGAACAGGAGCCTTGGGCGGGGCTGGTCGCTCTGCCCCTACCGGGACACACGCCGGGGCACACCGGCTACCTCCTGCAATCCGGTGGTGAGCAATTGCTGTTCTGGGGCGACATCGTGCATATGACCGCCTTGCAGTTCGCAAATCCCGGCCTCACCCTCGCCTTTGATGGAGATCCGAAACAGACCGTCGACACCCGCCTGCAGATGTTTGACCGCGCCGTCGCTGACAACCTGCTGGTCACCGGCGCGCATCTGGATTTCCCGGGCTTTGGCAAGGTGCAGAAATCGGCGAATGGCTTCAGCTATCAGGCCGCTCCGTGGCAATACGGCGCCTAAATACTCAGATGCACCGTCTGTTAGCGCAGACGGTGCAATCCATGGTTCCCTTTGCCCAAGTGATCCTTTAAGCAACGCGCCAAGTATTGATTGAGAGGACACGCCCCATGAGCGACGGCAAAAACGGCATCACCTACGCAGATGCAGGTGTGGACATCGACGCAGGCAACGCGCTGGTGGAGCGCATCAAGCCCGCTGCCAAACGTACAACACGTTCCGGCGTGATGGCGGGCCTTGGTGGCTTTGGCGCGCTCTTTGATCTCAAAGACGCAGGCTACAACGATCCGATCCTGGTTGCGGCCACCGATGGTGTGGGCACCAAGCTGCGCATTGCCATCGACACCGGCAATGTTGACGGCGTGGGCATTGATCTGGTGGCCATGTGCGTGAACGATCTGGTGTGTCAGGGCGCTGAACCTCTGTTCTTCCTCGACTATTTTGCCACCGGCAAACTCGAAACCGAAACCGCCGCCCGCATCATCGAAGGCATCGCAGAAGGCTGCTACCAGTCCGGCTGCGCTCTGATCGGCGGCGAAACCGCTGAAATGCCCGGCATGTATGAAGCGGGCGATTTTGACCTTGCCGGCTTCTCTGTTGGCGCGATGGAACGCGGCGCGGACCTGCCCGCCGGCGTGAAAGAGGGCGATGTGCTTCTGGGGCTCGGTTCCAACGGCGTACACTCCAACGGCTACAGCCTTGTGCGCAAGCTTGTTGAGGTTTCCGGCCTTGGCTGGGATGACACCTGCCCATGGGATGACAGCCAAACCCTCGGTGCTGCGCTGCTCGCGCCAACCCGTCTTTATGTGAAACAGGCTCTGGCCGCCGTGCGCGCGGGCGGCGTGCATGCTTTGGCCCACATCACCGGCGGCGGCCTCACCGAAAACCTGCCCCGTGTGCTGCCAGAAGGTCTGGCCGGTGCGATTGACCTCTCCAGCTGGGAGCTGCCTCCTGTGTTCCAATGGCTCGCCAAAACCGGCGGCATGGAGGAAGCTGAGCTGCTCAAGACCTTCAACTGCGGCGTGGGCATGATCCTGTCTGTGGAAGCGGATCAGGCCGATGCGCTTGCGGCGCTTCTGCGCGAGCAGGGTGAAACCGTTTACACCCTTGGCACCGTGACCAAAGGCGAAGGCGTCACCTACAGCGGATCGCTTCTGTGAAAAAACGCGTTGCGATTTTTATCTCCGGCGGCGGGTCCAATATGGTCCGCCTGCTGGAGGATATGGCCGCACCCGGCCATGAGGCGGAGCCTGTTCTGGTGCTTGCCAACAGCGCCGATGCTGGCGGTCTCTCCAAAGCGTCGGCCATGGGCGTGCCAACGGTGTCGGTTGATCACCGCCCCTTCAAAGGCGACCGCCCGGCTTTTGAGGCCGCGCTTCAGGCAGAGCTTGATAAGGTCCAGCCGGACATTCTTTGCCTTGCCGGGTTCATGCGTGTGCTCACCGAAGGCTTTGTCGCTCCATGGGAAGGCCGGATGCTGAACATTCACCCGTCCCTGCTGCCCAAATACAAAGGCTTGCAGACACATGCGCGCGCGCTCGAAGCGGGCGACGCAGAGCATGGCTGCACCGTGCATATGGTCACGCCTCTGCTGGATGACGGCCCCATTCTGGGCCAGGCGCGTGTGCCGGTCCTGCCTGACGACACCCCCGAAACTCTCGCGGAACGCGTTTTGGTACAGGAGCACCGGCTTTATCCCGCCGCTCTGCGCCGTTTCGCCGCCGGAAATACCACACCCTTCACGCTTTAAGGGTTGGTGAATTGCTTTCCCCTATGTTTCTGCTTAGTGCTGGTTAGAAGAGCACGGCAATACGGACGAAGAAGATACGCCACCTATGAAGACCATCACCACCACTGAAGAGCTTGCGCAGTTCTGCGAAATGGCGCGCAAGGCCCCCTACGTTACCATCGACACCGAGTTTCTGCGGGAACGCACCTACTACTCCAAGCTGTGTCTCGTTCAGCTCGCTGTGCCCAGCGACATGCCCGGTGACGAAGAGGACAAGGCGGTTCTGGTCGACCCACTGGTGGACGGCATCTCCCTTGAACCGCTCTATGAACTCTTCCGCGATACTTCTGTGGTCAAGGTCTTCCACGCCGCGCGTCAGGACCTTGAGATCTTCTTTGTTGAGGCCGGTGTTTTCCCGAACCCGCTGTTTGACACGCAGGTTGCAGCCATGGTCTGCGGCTTTGGCGAGCAGGTTGGGTATGAGACCCTCGTGCGCAAGATTGCAAAGCAGGGCTTGGACAAAAGCTCCCGCTTCACCGACTGGTCCCGCCGTCCGCTGACCGAGGCGCAGAAAACCTACGCGCTGGCGGATGTGACCCATCTGCGCAAAATCTACGAATTCCTTGCTGCCAAGCTCAAAGAGACCGGCCGCGCCCATTGGGTGGAAGAAGAGATCCAGATGCTCACCCGTCCGGAGACCTACATCATCGATCCGGAAAATGCGTGGAAACGGGTCAAAACCCGCACCACCTCCCCCAAATTCCTTGCGATCGTGCGCGAGCTTGCAAAATTCCGCGAAGCATATGCGCAAGAGCGCAACGTGCCGCGCAACCGCGTGTTCAAAGACGACGCTCTGGTAGAACTGGCCTCAACCAAACCCGGCAATATGCAGGATCTGGGCCGTTCCCGCCTTCTGCTGCGCGAAGCGCGCAAGGGTGACATTGCCGATGGCATTCTCGCCGCTGTCAAAGCGGGGGTGTCTTGCCCGTCTGATGAGATGCCACGTCTGCCCAAACGCGATGACAAACAACAGGTCAACCCGGCATTGGCTGATCTTCTCCGCGTGCTTCTGAAAGCCAAAACCGAAAGCTCCGGTGTGGCGCCAAAGCTGATCGCGACTTCCGCTGATCTGGATACTCTGGCCTCCGGCGGGCGCGATGTTGCCGCGCTGCATGGCTGGCGGCATGAGGTCTTTGGTGCAGACGCCCTGCGTCTCTGCACAGGCGAAGTTGCCCTCGCCGCCAAAGGATCCGCGATCAAAATCGTGAAGCTCTAAGGCGTCCAAGCCTCAGCAAACATGGCCTGCAAGACGTTGCACTGCACCGTCTTGGCCAAAACAGTCGCGGCCAAACTTGGCGCGTACTATCGGCTCGCCTGTCCGAAACTGTCGTCTGCATGACCGAAGTCAACATTCAGATGCAGCGCGGCCTGTTCCTATCATGGAGATACACCGCGCCCATTGCCGCACCTCAATGAGAGCCAGCTAAAAGCCCTTGGCACATGAGTATCTCGGCGCAACCGCTTCTTTGCGCGAAAGGAATTGCGACATGTCCAAGACAGCCCCAAGTGCCTTCTTCACGCTTCCGGCCACCCTCGCCCTTGCCGCCACACTCTCCACGCTCTCGGCCAGTGCCGCAGCCAAACAGGATCTCGCCACATTGCTGGCCACCTACGGTTCAAGCTGGGCAAGCCACGACATGGACGCGCTTGTCGCGCTCCAACCCGAGGACACCGCCTTTCGTCTGGTCGCAGCCGGCATCAATCCCGCGCAGGACAACGACAGCCTGAACGCCTTACTCGCCGCGCTCTATGCCGCAGCTCCGCCAAAACAAACCGGCCGCAAGACCATTCTCTCCGGAGCACACTATACGGCTCTCAAACACGATCTGACGGTTGATGCCGAAACCGTCGTGCCCGGCTGTCCACGGCGGCAAACAAATTCAGAGGCGTCAGTTATTCTCCCGGCTTTGGATGTGCTCGTCTTTGAAAACGGGCTGATCAAGGAAAAGATCACCTACCTCGATGTGAAATCCCAACACCCGCTGGCCAATCCGGCAGAGTCGCAAACTGGAGCAGACCGCGAGCCTTCCTACCAAACACGCAAAGCGCGCCCAAAGTTTACTCAAATCCACCTGAAAGGGCATGAATTTGCCTCAAAGCAAGCCTGCCGGCCGCACATTGCGGCGCAATGTTAGGAGACACCTCACGCCTGTGCCCAAGGTTGGATCACAGGCACACCAAAAGAGATCAGACACTTAGATCAAAAGGAGCAGGATCATGGCCACATCAAAACCTGAATCACAGCACCCCTCCCAGAACGCACAACAGCCACAAAGTCCTGCTTCTGCAGCAAAACCTGCGCCAAACGCGGATGCAAAATTCACTGACTGGGCGATGATCTAACATCCCCTCTTGTTCACGATTTGGTCCCACCTTATGGTTGGGCCATGTCAGACCCGATTTCCTCCATCCGCAACCTCGGCCCGGCCTACGAAGAAGCCTGCGCCCGCGCCGGTATTCACACCGCTGAAGAGCTGAGGGCGCTGGGGGCCGATGAAACCTATGCCCGTCTGCTAAAGACCGGCACCAAGCCTCATTTCATTGGGTACTACGTGCTGGTCATGGGGCTGCAAGGCCGCCCTTGGAACGACTGCAAAGGCAAAGAGAAAGACGCCCTGCGCAAACGCTTTGATGCACTCAAGGCCCGCGCCCATGACAAGGGGCGCTCAGAACTCGAAGACATGCTCAACAAAATTGGCGTGATCGAAAAACGCTAGAGCCGAAGGCGCGCCATGCCCCAGGCCGCCACATGGTGCGTGACCGCCAGATCACCGTTCAACATGGCGCGATCCAGCTCTTCTATCGTCCAAAGCTCTTCCTGCATTTCCTCCAGATCACCGGCATCCGGCGTGGCAACCCGCCGACATCCCTGCGCAAGAAAGTAGTGGCCTTCACATCCTTTCTGATTGGCATTGTCGACATAGCTGCCCATAGGGGTCAGCGTGCCAACCGCCAAACCGGTTTCTTCCATCAACTCGCGCTTTGCTGCCACCTCCGGCTCCTCGCCCGGATCAATGAAACCCGCCGGAAAAGTGACAGAGACTTTGCGCGGCCCGTGTTTGTATTGCCGCAACATCATCACACTGCCGTCTTCCATAACCGGCACAACCAGCGCAAACGACCGCAGCTCCAATTGGTAGAAATCGTCGATCAACCGCCCATCGGGCAGCTCCACCGTTTCTTTGGCAACCTTCACATAGGGCGCAGCCTCAAAAACCGTTTCCCGCGCCTTTGTTTTCCAAACGTCCATCAGCACCCTCTCAGAACAAAAAATGGGCCGCGGCATTCCCGCGACCCATCCGTAAATTCATAGTGGCGATAATCTCGCCCCGGGGCAATGCTTAGCCCACCAGCTCCAACCCGGAGAAGAAGTATGCGATTTCTACCGCTGCGGTTTCTGGTGCGTCAGAACCGTGTACGGAGTTTTCGCCAACGGATTCAGCGAACTCGGCGCGGATGGTGCCTGGTGCTGCGTCTGCTGGGTTGGTTGCACCCATTACTTCGCGGTTTTTCGCGATTGCGCCTTCACCTTCCAGAACCTGTGCCACGATTGGCGCAGATGCCATGAATTCGCACAGTTCGTCGTAGAAAGGACGCTCTGCGTGCACGGCGTAGAACACACCTGCCTGCTCTTTGGTCAGGTGAATGCGCTTTTGCGCCACGATGCGCAGGCCAGCTTCTTCGAACTTGGCGTTGATTGCGCCGGTCAGGTTGCGGCGGGTGGCATCAGGCTTGATGATCGAGAAGGTGCGTTCCAGAGCCATGTCTCTTTTCTCCATATAAGATTGGGGCCAGCACCACGCCCGCCCCGCATTCGAATTGCCGCTCCGATAGCACGCGATTAACGACTTGAAAAGCGATGATTGACGCCGCCGTAATACTGCGCCAAACCCGCGTCATGCTTAAGATCTCTGACATCTCCTATTCCGTCGAAGGCCGCCCACTGTTTGAAGGCGCTTCCGCGACCATTCCCACCGGCCACAAAGTGGGTTTGATCGGCCGCAACGGTGCCGGAAAAACCACCCTTTTCCGCCTGATCCGCGGCGAGTTGTCTCTGGAAGGTGGCAGCATCACCCTGCCCCAACGCGCCCGCATTGGCGGTGTGGCGCAGGAGGTGCCCTCAAATGAGGTGTCACTGATCGACACGGTGTTGGCGGCCGACACAGAGCGCGCAGCATTGCTGGCTGAATCAGAAACCGCCACCGACTCAGATCGCATTGCCGAAATTCAAACCCGCCTCAGCGACATTGACGCCTGGAGTGCAGAGGCCCGCGCTGCCTCCATCCTCAAGGGGCTTGGCTTTGATCACGAAGATCAACTGCGCCCCTGTTCCGACTACTCCGGCGGCTGGCGCATGCGTGTAGCCTTGGCGGCTGTGCTGTTTTCGCAGCCTGATTACCTGCTGCTTGACGAGCCGACCAACTATCTCGATCTCGAAGGCGCGCTGTGGCTGGAGAACTATCTGGTCAAATATCCGCACACCGTTCTGATCATCTCGCACGACCGCGAGCTTCTGAACCGCTCCGTCGGCGCGATCCTGCATTTGGATGAGCGCAAGCTGGCTTACTACACCGGCCCCTATGATCAATTCGCCCGCCAACGCGCCGAACAGCGCGCCGTTCAGGCTGCGGCCGCCAAAAAGCAGCAGGCGCAGCGCGAACACCTGCAAGCCTTTGTGGACCGCTTCAAGGCCAAGGCCTCCAAAGCCAAACAGGCGCAAAGCCGCGTGAAAATGCTGGAAAAGATGACCCCGATCACCGCGCCCGAAGATGCGGCGCGCGTGGTCTTCACCTTTCCAAAACCCGAAGAGCTGTCCCCGCCCATCATCGCGATTGAAGGAGGCTCGACCGGCTACGGCGAAACGGTTGTGCTTAAAAACCTAAATCTGCGCATAGATCAGGATGACCGCATCGCACTTCTGGGCAAAAATGGTCAGGGTAAGTCGACTCTCGCGAAATTATTGTCCAGCCGACTTGAGCCGATGGGAGGCAAATTCACCACCTCATCCAAGCTGCGCATCGGCTTCTTTGCGCAGCATCAGGTTGATGAGCTTTACGTGGACGAGACACCTATCCAGCACCTGATGCGCGAGCGTCCGGCGGAAGGTCAGGCACACCTGCGTGCACGACTTGCAGGATTTGGCCTGGGTGCCGCACAGGCGGAAACCGAAGTCGGGCGCTTGTCAGGTGGCCAAAAGGCGCGTCTGTCGCTGCTGCTTGCGACCTTGGATGCGCCACATCTTCTGATCCTCGACGAACCGACCAACCACCTCGACATTGAGAGCCGCGAGGCCCTCGTTGAGGCGCTTACAGCCTATACCGGCGCGGTCATTCTGGTCAGCCACGACATGCACCTGCTCACCTTGGTGGCCGATCGCCTCTGGCTGGTCAAAGATGGCACGGTGAAGCCCTATGAGGATGACCTTCAGGCTTACCGCAAACTTCTGCTCACCTCTGACAAGCCGGTCAGTGGAAAACCAAAAGCCAAACCCGTGGCCAAAAAAGCCAGCCGCGACGAAATTCTGGCTCTGCGTGCCGAGGTGCGAAAATCAGAGCAGCGGGTCGAAAAACTCAACGAGATGGCAGACAAGCTGGCAACCAAACTGGCGGACCCGGCTTTCTATGAGGGCGAGAAACTTGGCGAAATGGAAGTCTGGCAGAAGAAATATGCCGAAGTCCGCGATGCTCAGGACCGCGCCGAAGATCTTTGGATGAAAGCGCTGGAAAAGCTGGAAAAAGCCGAAGGCTGACCTTAGCCTTTTCTCCATCATTAAAAGGAAAACCCAACCACCATGGACAGCGCCGCCTTTATCACGGCCTTTGTGACGCTTTTTGTGATCATCGACCCGATTGGCCTTTTCCCGATCTATGTGTCGCTGACACAGGGCGTGCCCGCGCGCGAACGGCGCACAATCGCCATCCGTTCCTGCGTCACGGCCTTTGTGATCCTGTCGCTCTTCGGCTTCCTTGGCGAAGCTGTGCTAAACGGCATTGGCATCTCCATGCCTGCGTTCCGGATTGCGGGTGGGATCCTGCTTTTTGTAACAGCTTTCGACATGCTCTTTGAACGCCGCACCAAACGGCGCGAGGATCAGGCCGAAGAAGCTGAGGAAGACTACCCGGATCCTTCGATCTTCCCGCTGGCCATTCCGCTGCTGGCAGGCCCCGGCGCGATCACCTCTGTGATCCTGCTCGCAGGTCAGGATACCGGCGTGCAGGCCACGCTCGCGGTGCTTGGCGTTGCGCTTTTGGTTCTAGCCATTGTGTTCTGTCTGTTCCTCACAGCAGGCTATCTGGAGCGCCTTCTTGGCCGCACCGGCATCACCGTGATCACCCGCCTTCTCGGCATGCTGCTCGCAGCGCTTGCCGTGCAATTTATCCTTGATGGCCTCAAAGATTTTGGGCTTGTTGGCTAGCAAAGCGCATCTGGGACAACCGCATCATGAGCGAATTTGAGATCGGCCACCTCGCATATCTGAGCCTGCTACTGGTGATGGTTCTGATGTGGTACATCTCATCGGGCCGCCTTGCACTTGGCCAGACCCTGCGCAACGCGGCCATATGGGTGCTGATATTTCTGGGGGCCATTGCGGTGGCTGGCATGTGGGAAGACATCCGCTCCACGGTGCGTCCCATGCAAACCGTGCTGGATGACGGCAGCCGCATCGAAATCCCGCGCAGCAACGATGGCCACTACTATGCCACACTGCGTCTCAACGGAGCCAACATCGACTTTGTGGTGGATACCGGTGCATCTGAAATCGTGCTGTCCAAAGCAGATGCCCGCCGCGCCGGTCTTGATCCGGACAACCTCACCTATTGGGGCCGCGCCATGACCGCAAACGGAGAAGTCCGGATTGCGCCTGTCTGGATCGAGGAAATCTCTCTGGGAGATTTTACGGACCGCGACGTGCGCGCCACGGTGAACGAAGGCGAAATGCCGCAGTCGCTCCTCGGCATGTCCTATCTGCAGCGCTATGCGCAGATCACCATCGCCGGAAACCGTTTGATTCTAACGCGGTAAGCCGGGGGTCTTAACTTCCGCCGCTCTCCGCTTTCTTCTGCCAGACACCGGTCTCTTCAGACCAGTATTGCGCCGGGCAACCCGCATCGGTCAGCGCTTTCCACTGCCCCCGCGCATGCTGAACGGCCTCCGGGTCATGCCCGTCAAACAGAATACAGACACGCTCGGTTGTGTTGACCTCTTCCGCGCTCACCGCCGCGCCATCCACTGACATGATACACGCCGCTTCATTGGGCGTATCAGACGACGTCGTCAGCAAGATGGGCTGCAACCTGTCATAGGGTCCACCTGCCAGCCCATGCGCCAGAAAGCTCTCATCGCCCAAAAGCCAGAGCTTTTGATCCAGCCATTCCATGCGGCCCGGGTCCACCCCCCGCACCGCAATCGCCCAACCCGCGCCCCGCGCCTTCTCCAGAAGACGCGGCAGCGTGGTATCAAGCGGTGCTTGTGTCAGGTGATAAAAATAGGCCGCGCCCAAGGGCTTATACCTCGAAGTTGTCCGCCACCAACCGGCTCAGCGCGCTCACGCCCCAGCCGGTCGCACCAGCAGGTGCCAGCGCTGTTTCCGACTTCACGCTGGCCACGCCCGCGATATCGAGGTGAATCCACGGCATGTCTTCTTGCACAAAGCGCTGCAGGAATTCCGCCGCTGTGATCGACCCCGCCGGACGGCCACCGACGTTTTTCACGTCTGCAATCCGCGATTTCAGCTGTTTGGCATAACCTTTGCCCAGCGGCATCCGCCACGCGCCTTCCCCTTCCGCATCCGCTGCTTTCAGGAAGGCGTTGCACAGCATGTCATCGTTGGAGAAAACGCCTGCATTTTCATGGCCAAGACCGATGATGATCGCACCCGTCAAAGTGGCCAGATCAATCATACCTGCCGGTTTGAAACGCTCCTGCGCGTAATGCATCACATCGCACAGCACCAAACGCCCCTCAGCATCAGTGTTGATCACCTCAATGGTGTCCCCCTTCATAGAAGTCACCACATCCCCCGGACGGGTCGCGCGGCCAGAGGGCATGTTTTCCACCAGCCCTACAAGGCCGACCACATTGGCCTTTGCCTTGCGCAACGCCAGCGCCTTCATGGTGCCGGCCACAACACCTGCGCCGCCCATGTCCATGGTCATGTCTTCCATGCCAGCAGCAGGCTTCAGCGAAATGCCACCGGTATCAAACACCACACCTTTGCCAACCAACGCCAACGGTGCGGCCTTGGCATCGCCGCCTTTCCATTGCATCACAACAACTTTGGACGGGCTTTCAGAACCTTCACCAACAGAGAGAAGCGCGCCCATACCCAATTCCTTGAGTTGGTCCTCTTCCAGCACCTCAACCTCAAGGCCGATGTCCTTTAGCGCAACCAGACGGTCGGCAAATTCGGTGGTGGTCAGCACATTGGCGGGCTCATTGGTAAGGTCGCGTGTGAAAAACGCCCCATCTGCCACGGCCAACAAGGGGCTGGCGGCGGCCTCAACATCGTCAGGCTTGCTCACCATCATGCGCACCGCGCGCGCATCATCCTTGGCCTCTGCTGTTTTGTGGTCATCAAAACCGTAGTCACGCATCGCAATGCCAAAAGCGATCTGCGCCGCTTTGGGATGGGTGCCAGCCAAAACGGTCAGTGCCGCTTTGCCACGCGCCTTACCAAGCGCAGCCCCAGCCTTGCGCGCCTCTTCCACACTGCAACGGCGCGGCAGCACCACAACATCAACAGCTTCTGCGGCCAAACCAGCCGGAAACGCGAGGCTGATCAGATCGCCATTTGAGGCTTTCTCAACCTTTTCTTCACGCAAACGCTCAATAGCGCCACGGGTCAGCCGGTTGATCCGGCGTGCGCCCTGATCGAGGTTACCCTCCTGAGGCACAAAAATCGCGATCCGCCCCTCTGCCTTTGCAATTTCATCCAATAGGGTTTCTTCAAAAGCAAACTGCACAGGGCGCATTCTGGTGTCTCCGTTTTACTGATGCCAAACACCTAGCGCGCCCGATCTGGCTTGACCAGTGGCCATCGCCAGATTGCAGTTTCACCGCGCAATCAATTCCACTAAACTGCGCCGAAAGAATAGGCACTTGAGGGAGTCCACGGCGTGAGCAGATTCGACAGATACATCCTGTCGCAGTTCCTAACCCTGTTTGGCTTCTTCGCACTGATCCTTGTGTCGGTCTATTGGGTCAACCAGGCGGTGTCGCTGTTTGACCAGCTGATCGCCAGCGGCCAGAACGTGGCTGTCTTTCTGGAACTCTCGGTTCTGACCCTGCCAAACGTGATCCGGCGCGTGCTGCCAATCGCGGTTTTCGCGGGCACGGTTTATGTCACCAACCGTCTGTCCAATGAAAGCGAACTGACCGTCATGCAGGCCACCGGCTTCAGCCCATGGCGTCTGGCCCGCCCGGTGGCCATCTTTGGCCTGATCACCGCTCTGATGATGAGCGCCCTGACCCATTTTCTTGTGCCTGGCTCTACCAAAGAACTGAGCCAGCGCCAGTCCGAGATCAGCGAGAATGTCACTGCACGCCTTTTGACGGATGGCACTTTTCTGCATCCCATTGACGGGGTCACTTTCTACATCCGCGAAATCACCTCCGATGGTGTGCTCAGAGACGTGCTGATGGCTGACAGCCGCAACCCCGGCAGTTCTACGGTTCACACCGCTGCGGAGGCCTATCTGGTACAGGACGAAAGCGGCCCCAAACTGGTGATGGTCGACGGCCTCATGCAGCTCAACCCCACCGGCACGGATCGCCTGATGACCACCAATTTCGCTGACTTCTCTTATGACATCAGCGCCCTTGTTGACCCGGATGTCGCCTCCCGCGGCTCTATCGACTTCATGCCAACCTGGGATGTTATTGGCGCCCTGGCCTCTGTGTCTGCCGAAACCGGAGAAAGCCTTGGGAAAGTCACAGAAGAATTCCACGCCCGCTTCACGCAGCCGATCATGTGTATCGTCTTTGCCTTGATCGGCTTTGGCATGCTGATCATTGGCAGTTTTAGCCGCTTTGGGGTCTGGCGGCAGATCCTGTCAGCCTTCGCCATCCTCGTTGTGCTCGAAGCGCTCAAAAACGTGGTCTCTGATCCGGTTCTGGACGCCCCGGACCTCTGGCCACTGCTTTATTTGCCCGCGGCCCTTGGCTTCTTTGTAGCCTTTGGCTTGCTATATTTCGCATCAAATCCTCTGCGCCTGCGGAGGGCAACCGCATGACCACGCACCTCTATTTCGCGCGCAAATTCCTCTGGATGTTCCTCAGCATCCTGACCGTCTTCTTTGTGTTGACCATGCTTTTGGACATGATGGAACAGCTGCGCCGCTTTGATGTGGATGAGGTTGGGTTTTACCGCGTGCTCGGCCTCACGCTCCTGCGCGCGCCACAGGGGCTTTATCAGCTGCTGCCGTTGATTGTTATTCTGGCCACCGTGGCCCTATTCATCGGCCTGGCCCGCAGCTCAGAGCTGGTGGTGGTACGCGCCGCGGGCAGATCCGGGATCGTCGCCGTACTCTCACCTGTTGTTGTGGCCATGCTGCTGGGGCTGCTTGCGGTGACAGTTCTCAACCCATTGGTCGCAACGACATCTCTGGAATATGAAAAGCAAAGCGACGCCTTGCGCAACAATGGCGGCGAGGCGCTCTCCCTTACCGAAGAAGGCATCTGGCTACGCCAAGGCGGACCAGAAGGTCACGCCGTCATTCACGCCGACCGCACCAATTCGGATGCAAGCCAGTTCATCAACCTCAGCGTCATCACATACGCTGAGAACGGCGGGCCGCAATCGCGCATCGAAGCAGAAACCGCGCGCCTGCTTGAGGAAGGCTGGGAACTCACCAACGCCCGCGTCTGGAACCTCAACCGCAGCGTCACCGAAGGTGCCGAGGCCGTGCATCACGAAACGCTCCACCTCGCCAGCAATCTCACGCCCGACCGCATCCGCGACCGTTTCGGCAGCCCCTCAGCGATATCCGTGTGGCTCTTGCCTCAATTTATCAAAGAGCTTGACGAAGCAGGGTTTTCATCGCGCCGCCACACCGTTTGGCTGCACATGGAGCTGGCCCAGCCTCTGTTCCTGATGGCCATGGTTCTGGTCGGCTCCGCTTTCACCATGCGCCACACCCGTTTTGGCAACACCGGCGTCGCCGTTCTGTTTGCCATCCTTGTTGGCTTTAGCCTCTATTTTATCCGCAACTTCGCCCAGATCCTTGGGGAAAACGGTCAGATCCCTGTGCTCCTCGCAGCCTGGGCGCCACCTTCTGCAAGTGTCTTATTGGCACTGGGGCTGTTGTTGCATATGGAGGACGGATGACGAAGCTCCTCTTCCGCCTGATGGCGGCCACCGCACTGACTTGCGCTTTTACTCTGCACACTTACGCGCAATCCGCCCCCGCATCGGCGGCAGGTTCAAACACCGCCCAAGAGGCGCCGCAAAATGTGGTGCTGATTGCCGATAGCGTGGAATTGGTCGGCCAGAATATCCTCAAAGCGCGCGGTAATGTCGAAGCCGTCTCCGGTAACACCCGTCTGCAAGCCCGTGAGGTCACCTACAACAATGAAACTGGCGAAATCAGCCTCATTGGCCCCATCCGGATCAGTGATGGGGATGAGGTCTCCATTGTTGCAGACACTGCCGAGCTTGATGCCGATTTCCGTTCAGGACTGATCCGCAGCGCACGCCTTGTGCTTGCCGATCAGGTGCAAATGGCCGCCCAACAGCTCAATCGCGTTGAGGGCCGCTACAACGTCCTGACCAAAACGACAGTTTCATCCTGTCGGATCTGCGAAACCGGCGAAGCCCCCCTTTGGCAAATCCGTGCCAAACGGGTGATTCACGATCAGCAAGAGCGGCAGGTGTATTTTGAGCAGGCGAGCTTTCTCGTCCGCGATGTGCCCGTGTTCTATTTCCCCTACCTGCGGATGCCCGATCCAACGCTGAAACGCAGCAAAGGCTTTCTGTTTCCGCAATTCACACGCACGTCGCTGCTCGGCAACGGGGTGAAGCTGCCTTACTTTTTCCCGATCGGCGAAGACAAAGACATCACGCTCACGCCTTATATCTCCACCGAATCCCGCACGCTGGAGTTCCGCTATCGGCAGGCGTTTGAAAATGGCGGATTTCAGGTTGATGGCGCGATTTCTGATGACGACCTGCGCCCCGGAGAAACCCGTGGTTACGCCTTTGCAAATGGACTCTTCCAGCTGCAAAGAGACTACAAACTTACCTTTGATATCAAAGCCGTATCAGATGATGCTTATCTCTCTGACTACGACTATTCAGATCTCGACCGCCTCAACAGCAGCGTGAAGGTACAGCGCGCCTCTCGCTACGAGAACACCAGCTTTGGCGTGTACCACTTCCGCTCGCTGCGCGATGACGAAGACAACAACACCCTGCCAACGCTGGTGTTTCAGGCCGAAACCGAGCGCCGCTATTTCCCAAGTCTTATTGGCGGCGAGCTGCGCACCCGGCTAGAGGCGCATTCCCACCAGCGGGATTCAGGTGCGGATGGTGATGACGGCCGTGATGTGGCGCGCACCAATGCCTCTGTTGAATGGCTGCGCAACTGGACGATGGCCGGCGGTCTGCGTGTGGGCGCAACCGGTGGGTTGGCCTTTGACGCCTATAAAACTCTGAACGACTCAAATTTCAGCTCTTTCGACAGCGGCTTCACCCCCACAGTCGCCGTGAGCCTGCGATACCCGCTGGTCAAACGCGGCACCGACGGGGCAACCTATCTGCTGGAACCTCTTGCACAGGTCGGCTGGACCGGTGGCAGCGATCTCGACATTGCCAATGATGAAAGCACCCGCGCGGAATTTGACGAGGGCAACCTGCTCGCCCTGTCCCGCTTCCCGTCTTATGACCGGCGCGAACGCGGCCTGGCTGCGGCTCTCGGCGTGAACTGGTCGCGCGTCACCTCTGAGGGCTGGGAAGGGCATTTCACCTTTGGCCAAGTGTTCCGCGATCAGTCCCAAGGTGATTTTTCTGAAACATCCGGCCTGTCCGGCAAGACCTCAGATCTGCTGATCGCAGGTCAGTTCAACAACCAAAACGGTTTGGTGGCCTCTGCCCGAGGCCTGCTGGATTCTGGTGGCACCCTCAACAAGGCAGCCGCCCGCCTGGGCTGGAGCAATCCGATGCTGATGGTGGATGCCAGCTACATTTGGCTTGCAAGAGATCCCGGCGAAGCGCGTGACGAGCGCATCTCGGAATGGACCTTGGACAGCAGCTACCGTTTCTCGCGCCATTGGACCGGACTGGTCGACTGGCGCTATGACGCCGTGGCCGGAAAATCGGCCCGCGCGGGCCTCGGACTGCAGTATCGTAACGAATGCGTGCAGGTCGAACTTTCGCTCTCGCGCCGCTTCTCCACATCCGATACCGTACAATCCAGCAACACCTTTGGCATCAACGTGGCCCTGCTTGGATTTTCGGTCAATTCAAACGATAAGAGCTATAGCCGCACCTGTGGCTGAATTACAGGAAGACGACACTCTCATGACGCGACGCCCTTTCATCCGCTCCCTTCTGCGCGCCTTCACTGGCACCGCCAGCACACTCGCGGCAGCTGCCTTGTTGACCGGACCCGCCTCCGCGCAAAGCGCTTTCAGCCCAGCGATTTTGGTGAACGACTCCGCCGTCAGCTACTACGAGCTTGATCAGCGCGCGCGCCTGCTTGCCATCATGAATGCGCCGGGTGATCCCGGCAAACTGGCGCGCGAACAGCTGATCGATGACCGCTTGAAATTGCAAGCCGCCCGCCTCACCGGCATCGCGGCCACGGATGAAGGCATCCAGAACGGCCTCGACAACTTCGCCGCCCGCATCAACATGAACATCGACGATCTGGTTCAGGCGCTATCCGGTGAAGGGATCGACGAAGAAACACTGCGCGACTTCATCATCTCCAACATCACCTGGAGCGGTGTTGTGCAGTCCCGCTTCGGGGGCAATGCCCAGGTCAGCGAGGAAGAGATCGACCGCGCCATTGCCCAGAATAGCGGCTCCGGCGGCGTGCGCGTGCTGTTGAATGAAATCATCATTCCTTTGACGCCGCAAAACCAGCGTCAGGTGCTTAGTCTGGCAGAGCAGCTTTCAGAGCTCACCAGCTTTGAAAGCTTTGAAAACGCCGCCCGCACCTATTCCGCCGCCGCGACCAAAGCCGAAGGCGGACGTGTCGACTGGATGAACGTCACCAATCTGCCCGCCGAATTGCGCCCTGTTGTGACTGCTCTGCGCCCCGGCGAAGTGAGCCGTCCGCTGCCGCTGCCCAACGCCGTGGCGCTGTTCCAGCTGCGGGATGTGGCTGAAACCGGCCGCTCAACACCGACCTATTCCGCCGTCGACTACATGAAGTATTATCTGCCGGGTGGCCGCACCGAGGAAAACCTCGCAAAAGCCAACGAACTTGCTGGCAGCCTTGACCGCTGTGACGATCTTTTTGCCATTGCACAGGATCAGCCCGCGGAAATTCTGGTGCGTGAAACACAGGCGCCTAATGAAATTCCGCAGGACGTGGCATTGGAGCTGGCCAAGCTCGACGACAACGAGGCCTCCTACAATCTGACCACCGCAGATGGGCAGAACCTCATTCTTCTGATGCTCTGCGGCCGCACAGCCCAGCTGGCTGAGGAAATCTCGCGCGAAGACGTGGCCCAGGCCCTGCGCAACCAGCGTCTGGAGAGCTACGCCAACAGCTATCTCAGCCAGCTGCGCGCCCAAGCCCGGATCATTGAAAAGTGACAAACCCATCATCGCGCGCGCCCATTGCCCTCACCTGTGGTGAGCCGGGGGGCATTGGCCTTGAGATCGCCGAGAAAGCTTGGCAGTCCCTGAAAGAGGAGCTGCCGTTCTTCCTGATCGCCGATCCCGATCATTTGCCCGGCACGGTGCCGCATCAGATGATAGACGACCCGGCGGAGGCTGCGGGTTTGATGCCAGAGGCCCTGCCGGTCTTTCCCCATCCATTTGGCGCGCCACGCACACCCGGTCAGGCAGATCCTGAGAACGCCGAAGGCGTGATTGATGTGATTTCCCAAGCGGTTGACATGGCCATGTCCGGCAGCGCCAGCGCGGTCTGCACACTGCCAATCCACAAGAAAGCCCTGAAAGACGGCGCTGATTTCGCCTATCCGGGCCATACAGAATTTCTTGCGGATCTCGGTGGCGTGGACAATGTGGTGATGATGCTGGCCTCCGAAATGCTGCGCGTTGTGCCCACCACCATCCACATTCCAGTGTCTGAGGTTCCTGCCGCACTCACACCTGAACTGCTGGAAGACACCATCCGCATCACCGCCAAAGGCCTCACAGATCAGTTTGGCCTCGGCAATCCCCGGATCGCGGTGGCGGGACTCAATCCGCACGCGGGTGAGGGAGGCGCAATGGGCCATGAGGATGCCAGCGTGATCGCCCCCGTTCTCGACAAACTGCGCGCTGAGGGCTTTGACATCGCAGGTCCATTGCCCGCTGACACCATGTTCCATGCCGCCGCCCGCGCGCGTTATGACGTGGCCATCTGTGCCTACCACGATCAGGCGCTGATCCCGATCAAGACATTGGATTTTGACGGCGGCGTCAATGTCACGCTGGGCCTGCCGTTCATCCGCACCTCACCGGATCACGGCACCGCCTTTGACATCGCAGGCACAGGTCAGGCCAACCCGTCCAGCACCATTGCCGCGCTGCGCATGGCCGCTCGCATGGCCGACAGCCGCCCACAAAGCGCTTGACGCGTCACAGGGCGGCACATATCCCCGCCCAAGGCCAATATCGCGCCCTGCGCGCGCAATCACACAGGTAAGCCACAGGTAACACCATGAGCGCCATTGATGATCTTCCCCCGCTGCGTCAGGTGATCGACACCCATGGCCTCTCTGCCCGCAAGTCTCTGGGGCAGAACTTTCTGCTCGATCTCAACCTGACCGCCAAGATTGCCCGTCGCGCAGGCGATCTCACCGAATGTGACGTGTTGGAAATCGGCCCTGGCCCCGGCGGCCTGACCCGCGGCTTGCTCGCCGAAGGGGCACGTCGCGTGCTCGCCATCGAGAAAGACGACCGCTGCATCCCAGCGCTCGCAGAAATCGAAGCCGCCTACCCCGGCCAGCTCCAAGTCATCAACGGCGACGCGCTTGAAGTGGACCCGCTTGCCCATCTCACACCGCCGATCCGCGTGGCGGCCAACCTGCCCTATAACGTCGGCACAGAGCTTCTGGTGCGTTGGCTCACGCCAAAGGAATGGCCGCCGTTCTGGCAGAGCCTCACCCTGATGTTTCAGCGCGAAGTGGCCGAACGTATCACCGCGCAACCGGGTTCCAAAGCCTATGGCCGCCTTGCGATCCTCGCCCAATGGCGTGCCAACGCCAATATCGTGATGTCCCTGCCACCCGGCGCATTTTCCCCGCCACCCAAGGTGCATTCCGCTGTGGTCCATCTGACCGCTCTGGAAGAGCCGCGCTATCCCGCTGATGCCGCAACGCTGTCGCGCGTGGTCGCTGCCGCCTTCAACCAGCGCCGCAAGATGCTGCGCGCAGCCCTGAAAGGTCAGGCACCAGATATCGAGGACCGGCTCTTGGCCGCAGGCATCCAGCCCACCGAACGCGCCGAACAGGTTTCACTGGAGCAATTCTGCGCGCTTGCACGGGTTATGAAAGAAACTTGAGCCCACAACGCGCTTGCCCCTGCGCATAGAGATATACACCGGCCAGGGGCATCTTTTGTGACAGCTTTTCCGAGTATTGCACGCCGCGCAGCAAGGCCTGCTCGACATCTTCAGCAGGCATCGGCGCGACATCGACGGTCACCAGCCGCGCGCCCAAATCCGTATCCTCTCGCACCTCATTGGCAGGCGCTCTTTTGATCGCCGGATGCCCGGGCACATCCACGTGATTGGCAATCAAGGTTGCCGCCACATCCGCCTCTGCCGCCGTATGCGCCAGAACGGTCACCGCATCCGCAATGCCAAGGGACAGGCTGCGCCCTGACCAACCAGAGGTCGCCACGCCACGGATCGGGTCTTCCGCGTTCACTTTCACGCCTGCTGAGTTGCCAATCACCTTGGCGCGCAGGGTTTCCCCCTCCGTCAAAACCAGCGCCACATCGCCACCGTTGTTGACATAGGCCCGTGCCACACCGGGGACATTGGCGATGATATTGGCGATTTCATCTGCCACCGCACCGGCCACTGCCATCATTGGCGTGACAAAATCAGGCAACCCGACCCGCGCAGCCTTTTGCATTTTTTGGGCAATCTGCCCCTCAAAAACGATTTCCTGATCGGCCGATTGCCTCAGCCCCGGCAGCTCATCCACCAATTCCTGCAAAACCGTCTCAAACCGCTGCACCACCGCAACATAGGCCTCAGCGCGCCCGTCGCCCCAGATTTCAATAATCAGATCAATAGGCCCATGATGCAGATGCAAGCGCCGCCCGTCCGGCAACCACGCCACCTGTGGCATAACAGTCATTCACTGTCCTCACCTTTACCAAACACATGGCTGTCGCGCGCATAAGCGCCACCGCTTTGCAAAATATCCAGAACATCCCGCACCGAGTCAACATGCCCGCCAAGCGCCTCATATTCCTCCTTGGACACGGTAAACTCCAACGGCGCGACAATGGCTGGGGTTGGCACCATGCCAAAGGCCCCCTTGGGCGTTTGCGTCACATCCGCCATCAGCGTGATGCCGCCACCCGGCCAGACAAATGACTTCGCACCGCCCACGGTGACATCCGCGCGCCCGGCCTGAACAGCATCGGTCAGCTTCACCGGATTACGGGTCACGCCGGATCGCAACGAGCCACCGGCACCGCCCATGAACATCACCGTGCAAAGCGCGGGCTCGCAGTTCTCGGCGATCAAGGCCACCGACGGCTTCAACGCCTCCGGCATCGGCTTGGCCTGCGGTTCCAATTCCGCGTCGAGCTCAAAATAAGCCGCATGCTCCCCGGTGGTTGACACCATCAACAGGCTCAACCCCTCCCGCGCGCCTTTCTTTTCAAGCCACGGGCCAAGGATCGACAGCGGATCATCAATATTGGTGCCGCCCCAGCCCAGCCCCGGCTCTGCCACCTGAAAATAACGCCCCGGCGTGCTGCGCCGTCCTTTGATGCGAATGCCCGTATCCGGCCAGCCAAGCACTTTGCCCGCCTGATGCTCGCTTACAACGCCGGTGATGTGGTCATCCACCACCACCACCTCGTCAACCAGCCCCTGCCACTGACTGGCAAACATGCCAATGGTGGCCGACCCGCAGCCCACCCGCATCCGCGCTTCTTGCTGCCCGTCCACAATCGGGGCAACACCGGCCTCCACCACCACTTCCGCACCGCCATCAACGGTCAGAGTCACCGCCTCACGGTTCAGCAGCCGTAACAGCACATCACAGGTCACGCGCCCTTCCAACTTGCTGCCGCCGGTCAGGTGATCAACCCCGCCAAGGCTCATCATCTGAGAGCCATATTCACTGGTGATCATCAGCCCGACAGCTTCCCCCTGGTGGCGGATCACCGCGCCCTCATGTCCAAGATGCCGATCCGTGTCGATTTTTACCTTAACGCCGCAATAGGAGAAGATCGCCTCCGTCACCACGGTCACAAAATCCGCGCCATCCACCTCGCGGCTCGCCAGAAACGGCGCGGGTTTATAGTCCGGATAGGTGGTGCCTGCGCCCACGGCCGTCACAAACAGATCATCGGTCGACAGCCCGTCGTGCCAGTCGCGCCCCAGAAACGGACGAACCTCTCCGCCATGTTCCAGCGTGCGGTCCAGCACCGTCAGCGGGTCACAGCGAACGATCTCACCGCCCTGGTTTGCATAGCGGTCACAGGCTCCGATTTTGCCTTCACCGATATAGCACATCACCGGGCAAGCATCACAGCGGATCTTCTCCTCCCGCATACGTGTCTCTTTGCCCGATGTCGTGTTCATCTCACCCAGACCTCTTTTTTGCTGCTTTGATCGCCGCCAAAACCCGATCTGGCCGCGCAGGCAACTGCCTCAACCGCGCCCCGCAACCATCTGTGATTGCGTTCAAAATGGCGGGTGCAGTTGGAATGAGAACATGCTCACCAAGTCCTTTGGCTCCCATCGGTCCTTCCGGATCCGGCATCTCAATCAGATGCGATACAACCTCCGGCATGTCGCCGATTGTCGGGATCAAATAGTCATGCAGGTTCTCGGTGCGCCCCGGCACAAACTCTTCCATCAGGGCCATGCCAAGGCCTTGTGCGATGCCCCCCTCAATCTGCCCCTCTGCGAGCAGCGGGTTGATCACCCGACCCAAATCATGCGCGGCGGTGATCTTTAGCACCTTCACCGTGCCAAGCGCCAGATCAACCTCCACCTCAGCCAACTGCGCTCCGTAACCATAAACCGCATAGGGCACACCCTGCCCGTTTTCATCCAATGCTTCGGTGGGCGGATCATAAGTCTCCTCCGCCATCAATACATAGCCCTCAGGCCCCGCAGGCAACGCGCTCAGATCTATCCCTCGCGTCGCTCCGGCCTCAGAAATGCGCAATTGGCCTCCTTGCAAGGAAATCCGCGCATCCGGCCCCATGTTGGCCATCTGCAATATCTGCGCCCGCAAGCTTTGCCCCGCCAAAAGCGCAGCTTTGCCGCTTACCACTGTTTGCCGGCTGGCCGAAGTCTTGCCGCAATCCGGTGTGACGCCCGTATCCGCATCCAGCACCTCAAGCTGATGCACCGGCAGGCCCACCGCATCCGCAGCAATCTGCGCGATCACCGTATTGGCCCCCTGTCCAATATCCATCGCGCCTTGATGCAGACAAATCCGCCCGTCCGCTGTGATCCCCATCCGCATGGTCGAAGGGTTCGGCAGAGCTGTATTTCCGCAGCCATACCAGCAACTGGCCACCCCGATCCCGCGCGCCTTGCCACTGTTTTGCGCATTAAAGCCCGCTACTGCGATTTGCGCCGCATCCCAGCGCGGCTGCAGCGCCTCAAGACAAGCGCCAATCCCAACGCCCTGCACTGTTTGCCCACAAACAGTCTCTGCAGACTCACTCAGAGCGTTTTTACGCCGGATCGCCAACCGATCCATGCCAACTTTACCCGCCAATTCATCCAGCAGGGTTTCCTGCAGTACCGCCGCCTGCGGCACACCAAAGCCGCGAAAGGCGCCTGCCACCGGCCCATTGGTATGGATCGCCCGCGCCTCGGCGGCATAGTTGGGCACCGCATAAGGCCCGCTGGCGTGCACCGGCACGCGAACCGCCACCGTCGGTCCCCAACTCGCGTAGGCTCCGGTGTCAAAATCACCGTCAAAGAGCATTCCTGTCAGCTGCCCATCCGCATCTGCGGCCAGCGTTGCGGTCATCTGCGCCGGATGCCTTTTGGTGGAGGCCAGCATACTTTCCGCACGTCCATAGACCATCACGCTGGGCCGCCCTGTCAGCAATGTCACCAGCCCGATCAGTGGCTGCACAGACAGATCCAATTTCGCACCAAACCCGCCACCCGTCGCGGCTGGCCGGATGCGCAGCTTGTCCTGCGGCAGCCCCAACACTGCCGCCGTTTCATCGCGATCCAAAACGGGCGCTTGCGTGCAGGCCCGGATATTGAGCACATCGCCCTCCATCCACGCCGCCCCGGCCTCCGGCTCGATATAGGCGTGCTCAACATGCCCTGTGGTGAACTGGCCTGACACCACATACTCAGCTTTGGAAACCGCATCCGCAGCCTGACCTCGACGCACCACACCTGCGATCAAAAGATTGTCCGCACGGCTCGCGTGCAGTTGCCTTACATCACTTGCGCGCGCCGAAGCCACATCCAGCACCGCAGCCTCCGGCTGCCATTCAATCGGGGCCTGCGCCAGATCAAGAGCAAGGACCACCTCCCGCGCCCCCGCCACCAGTGCCACAGGCTCTGCGGCCAGACGCACATGCCCGTCCGCCAAGGCAGGCTGATCCACAAAGGCCGGGATGACCCCCGTCACATTGCGCCCGGGCACATCCGCCGCCGTGAAAACCTCAACGCCATGCACCGCGGCCCAGCCTTTCAGATCTCCGAACACAAATCGCGCCGCCGCATGGGGGCTGCGAATGGCTCTGACCCAAAGCGCGCCCTCTGGCAGCACATCCGCTCCAAAAGCCTCTGTTCCCAAGACCTTAGGCACCCCATCCAGGCGTTCAACCCGTGCACCCACCGAGGCCGCCGCATCCGGTTCAGGGCCCGCACCGCTGCCGCTTGCATCCAGCACCGCATCAATGATCTTTGCATAGCCGGTGCAGCGGCAAAGCACCCCACCAAGCGCCGCTTCAACCGCCGCCCGATCAGGTTTTTGCTCTCGCCGCAGAAGTGCTTCAGCCGCCATCACCATGCCCGGCGTGCAAATCCCGCATTGCGCAGCTCCGTGTCGCAAAAATGCCCGCTGCAGGGCACTTGGCCCCGAATCAGACAGCCCTTCGATGGTTTCAATGTGACGCCCCTGTGCTTGCGCCACAGGTGTCAAGCAAGCGCAAGTCGCAGCTCCATCCAGCAACACGGTACAGGCGCCGCAATCTCCGCCATCACAGCCCACTTTGGTGCCCGTCAGCCCCAAATCATGACGCAACACATCTGAAAGCCGCCGCCCCGGCGCGGCAGCCACTTCATGATGTGTTCCGTTCACCTTCAGATGGAACATCCCGCAGCCTCCGCTGCGGACCGCAGGGCGCGCCGCACAAGCTCGGGAACCGCCTCGAAGCGGTACTCCGCACTGCCCCGCACATCTGAAATCGGACTTAGAGCCGCGCTGATCTGCGCTTCCCCGACCACGTCCTCAATATCATCAACCACCACCCCGATCAGCGCGGTCTCCAACGCGCTCAAGCGCGCAGCCACTGGGCTGCAGGCCCCCACGGCAACCGCTGCGCCGGTCACTTGTCCGTCGCTCACCTCCAAACACGCGGCCACCATCGCGATGGAAATCACCAAATGGCTGCGGCTGCCAAGTTTCTCAAACGCGCTGTGACCGGAGATGCTCCCCTCCGGCACCAACAAAGCGCTCACAATTTCATCGTTTTCCCGCGCAGTCTGGCGCGGGCCGGTCACAAAATCACGCAAAGCAACCCGGCGGATACCACCGGGCCTCAGCAATTCGACCTCCGCATCCAAGGCAAGCAACGGCGGCACGCCATCCGCCGCAGGTGAGGCGTTGCAGATGTTGCCAACCAAGGTGCCTGCGTTCTGCACCTGTATGCCGCCAACCTGCCGTGCGGCCTGCTTCAGCATGTCAAATGCCGGCGGCAAAGAGGCCGCCACAAGATCGCTCCACGTGGCTGCAGCACCGATCCGCCAACCTTTGGCAACCTTTTGAATACCTTGAAGTTCCGAAAGCGCCGTCACATCCAGCACCACATCGCCAGACCCACTGCCCAGCTCTTGGGCCTCCGTCGCCGCAAAGAGATCCGTACACCCCGCCGCAATGATCACCCTCTCGGCCTCAAGCAGCGCGAGCGCATCTTTCAACTTGTCGGGGCGGTGATAAATCCCCATGCTGTCCTCTCAGCCCTTAGGGCGCATTGCTCAAAATCTTGTTGGTATACAAACGGATTTTGCGGCAGGATCTGCGCCTGTGTCAACAAATCCCAGCCATCGCGCCCTCTTGCGCGACCGCAGTCAGGCCCAGCACATGCCCCCGATGGACACGTCTCAGCCCCCAATTCCACCGCACACAGCGGCAGAGCGTTATGATCTGGACGATCAGGTTGGCTTTCTTTTGCGGCGCGCGACACAGCGCCATCTCGCGATCTTCGCCGAAAATATCACCGATCTGACCCCCACACAGTTTGCCGCTTTGGCCAAACTCTGCGCGCTTGGAGCGGTGTCGCAAAACGCCTTGGGCCGCGCCACCGCCATGGATGCTGCCACCATCAAAGGCGTGGTGGACCGTCTGCGCAACAAATCTCTGGTGGCCAGCGCGCCCGACTCCGAAGACCAGCGCCGCGTCCTGCTGAAACCGACCGCCGAGGGCTGGGCACTTTATGAAGAGCTTGCCGCCGCCGCCGAACAAATCACCAAAGACACGCTTGCCCCGCTGAATGAGGCCGAACAGACGATCTTCGCTCTGCTCCTGAAAAAACTTATCTGAGTGTTTGGCACCTACGCCGTCATACCGCATCGTCAGACACCCAGATGACGGGCAAGTATGCTCGGGTCATCACGCATCTCTGCTCCAGAGACCACACCGCGCATCCGTCCGTTTTCAAGCAACGCCGCACGATCTGCGAGCGCTAAAATCGCCTCGACCCTCTGCTCGACCAAAACCACGGCAACGCCTTGATCTCTCATGGTTTCTGTCACGTCGCGAATGGCCGCAATCATGGAAGGCTGCAGCCCTTCTGTCGGCTCATCAAGCAAAACCACCTTGGGCCGCAAACTCAGCGCCCGCGCCATGGCGAGCATCTGCTGCTCCCCACCGCTCAACGTGTTCGCACGCTGAGAAAAGCGCTCTCTAAGCCTCGGAAAAAGTTGCAAAACCTCTTCCAAAACGCCCTCGTTATCCGGCTTGGAAAATCGCCCCACTTCGAGGTTCTGCCCAACCGTCAGTTCCCCAAACAATCGCCGCCCCTGCGGCACATAGCCGACGCCACAACGCGGAACCTGATGCGCGGGCAGTGCGGAGAGCGTTTCCGCCTCCAGCCGCACCTGCCCGCCCATCAGCGGCAGCAGCCCCATAATGGCTTTCATTGTGGTGGTCTTGCCTGCACCGTTACGGCCCAAAAGACATGTGATTTCACCGGCTTGCGCCTCGAATGACACCTGCCGAAGCACCTGCGCACGACCATAACCTGCATCCACCGCCTCAAGCTTCAGCATTTTCGCCTCCGAGATAGGCGCCCTGCACCGCCGCACTGGCTTGAATCTCTTCTGGGGTGCCTTCAAAAAGCACCTGACCGGCATTCAAAACTGTCACAAAATCAGCAACTTGCATCACCACATCCATGTTGTGTTCAATCAGAAGCACGGTTGTGGTTGCCCGCAATTCTCCGATCAAACGGTTGAACGCCGCAACTTCTCCATCCGCCAGGCCCTGCGTTGGCTCATCCAGGATCAACAGCTTTGGCGCCTGCGCCAACCCCATCGCGATCTCCAGCAACCGCTGATGGCCATAGCTCAAATCGCCAGCATCCTCTGACGCGCGATCCAACAGGCCCACACGGCTCAACGCGGCTTCTACTTTGCGGTCTGCCTCAGCTGCCGAAGCAAACACCCGGCGCGCGCCCAATGCGACATTCTCCCAGACCGGCAGGTTCGGAAAAATCGAAGTGATCTGAAATGTATAGGCCATTCCCATCGCAATCCGTTTGTGAGCAGAGAGCGCCGTAAAATCCTGCCCATCAAAGGAAATTTCCCCGCCGCTGCTCTGCAAACGGCCAGACAGAAGGCCCACCAAAGTGGTCTTGCCCGCCCCATTTGGCCCAATCAACGCGCGCACCTGACCATGCGGAATATCCAAGCTTACATCGTCAACGGCCAGCAAGCCATTGAATTGCTTGGAAAGCCCCTTCGCAACAAGCAAACTCATGGCAACCACCTCCAGAACCGGTTGCGGATCTCTCCCATCAACCCTTGCGGGGCAAACAGCGTCAGACAGACCAGCACCACCCCGGCGATCAGCATGTAAGCCGTGGTAATGCCGGAGCTTAAGTCTATGAGGTAAAACATAAATACCGTCCCCACCAAGGGGCCGAGCGCGGTTCCAGCGCCACCAAGAAGCACCCACAGCAGCGGGAAAATGGAGTATTGCACCGAGGCAAAACTCGCCCCGACGTAGCCGAACAGCAGCCCATAGGCCGCGCCCGAAAGCGCAGACAAAGTCGCTGACAGCACCACCGCCATCAGTTTGTAGCGCATCACGTCATAGCCCAGCATCATCGCGCGTTCTTCGTTTTCCCGGATCGCGATCAAAACGCGGCCAAACCGCGATCTCAGCACAGCCAGCAGCGCCAGAAAAGCCACGGCGAATACGGCAAAGGCGGCAAAATACCGGTTGCTCGGATCAGACAGATCAAAGCCCAACAACATGCGGTCCGCCTGCTGGATCACAAATCCTTCGTCTCCGCGCGTGTAGGCCCCAAAGTAGAGCACCGTCAGGTATCCGGCCTGCGCAAACATCAATGTCACAATCATGAAGGCCACGCCTTCGGTGCGCAGCGCCAACGCGCCGATGACCGCGCCGACCGTGGCCCCTGCCAACACACCAAGCAGCAAAGCGCCCCCGGCGCTTAGCCCAAGCTGGGTCATGCCAAGCCCCATGCCATAGAGCCCCGCCGCAAAGAAAAGTGCATGCCCTAGGCTCAGCAACCCTGTGTAGCCAAACAACAAATTGTAACCGATGGCATAGGTCGCAAGCACCATGATCCGCGCGAGATTGCCATGGTGATAGGCTGGCAGCACGAATTGCAGAACCAAAAGGATTGCCAGAACACCTCCATGCAACCCTAAGATTTTCCTCACTTCTGATGTCATGCGCGGCTGGCTCCGAAAAGACCCTGCGGGCGGAACACCAGCACCAGCGCCACCAGAACCGTGGCCATGATTTTGGCCAGCGTGGGTGAGAAGAACACCGAAATGATCCCGTCGGACAGACCAATCAACAGCGCGGCCAGCACAGTTCCCGGCAGGCTACCCAAACCGCCGATGATCACCACGATGAAGCTCAGCAGCAGCGGATCGCCCCCCATCAGGTAGTGGGCCTGCTGGATCGGCACGATCAACACAGCCGCCAACGCCGCAAGACCTGCCCCCAGACCAAAGACCAGCGCATAGACGCGCTCAACCGGAATGCCAAAGGCCAATGCCATTTCCCGATCCTGCTCGGTCGCTCGCATCATCAGACCAAGCTTGCTGCGCGTCATCAACAGCCAGAGCGCGGCCAACACGCCCGCCGCCGCACCAATCACCGCAAGTTTGTAGCTCGTAATGCTCAACCCCCAGGGCCAATAAAGGCTGAGCCCCGTGTCCGTCATCTCCACCCAGGGCAAGGCCAACCGCGTGTTAAACGGCGGCGTAACCGGCCGCGCATCCGGGCCGTAAGTCATCAGCGTAACTTGCTGCAAAATATAGAGAATCCCGATGGTGGCAACGATGGTGCGCTCTGGATCATAGGACAGGCGCTTCAACACCGTGACATCCGCCAAAGCGGCCAAAACACCTACCATTACCGGCACAATCAACAGCGCCAGAGCAAACCCAGGCGCGGCATAGCCATCCAGCCAGCTTGTCACCCACCAGGCCAGCACCGCGCCCAGCATGAAAAACTCACCATGCGCCACATTCACCACGCGCATCAGGCCAAACACTAGCGCCAAGCCGCTCGCGGTCAGCGCCAACACCGCCGCTGTCACCGCGCCTTCCAGCGTGGCGAGCATCAAATAAGGTCCAAAATCCATTGCCGCTCCTGCCGCATCCTATACGAAGGGTGCGCCAAACCCTTGGCGCACCACAACTTTTCTCAATCAGAGCGGTTGTGTGGTGTAGTCCACTTCGTCCGGATAATACGTATCCTCAATGGAGGTCGTGTGCACCAGAAGCAGTTTTCCGTCAGTCACCTTGGTGATGTACTGATGGCCAAACACCTGGTGCGTCTTGCCGTTGAACACCTTCGCGCCTTGTGGATGCGCATTGGAATGCGGCATGTCGGTCATCGCCTCGACAGCTTCAATCAGCTTGGCGCGATCAGCGGTGCTTTGATAGCCTGCCGCTTCCATACCCGCCTTGACCACATGCAAGGTCTCCCAGCAGCCAAACATATGCGCATAGGTGGACACATCCTTGGGATCACTCACCGAGGCCCCATTGGCATCCACCCCAACCCGCTCGCGGAAGAAGGCGTCATAAGAGGATTGATCCGCCTGCGCATAGCGTGGATTGCCCTCCCAGAAATAGGTGCCTTCAAGGAACTCTAGCCCCGGGCTGCCAATGTCTACCGCTTCAAGACTGTCGATAAATCCAAATATTTCAGGCCGTTGCGGACCAAAGAACTCACCAAGCTCTTTCACAAATGTCAACACAGCCGGGCCAACCATCACGTGGTAGATCACCTCGGTGTCGCGCGGGATCTTGGGGAAGTACTTGGTGAAAGAGGTCTCTGTGGGCGGAATGGCAATATGCTCCAGCACCTCACCACCCTGTGCTTCAATCGCGGCGGTGAAGAAATCCCGGTGGTCATGACCAAAGGCAAAATCCGGGAAGATCATCGTGACCTTCTTGCCAAGGTTGCTGGCCACAAACGGCGCCATCGCCTGCACCTGGCTTTTTACATCGGTGATGCCGGGTTGCAGTGTGTAGCGGTTGAGCATGCCGCTCGCCACATGATGGCCTTCGCTGACCACAAAATACGGCAGTTTCAGCTCACCCGCGCGCGGCGCGGAGCCGATCACCACATGGGAAAACAGCGTGCCAAAGCCAATATCGCAATTGTGCTGATTGGCAAATTTTTCAACCACTTCGGCGCCACGCTTCGGGTCGGTGCCATCGTCTTCCGCGATGATCTCAACGGGGCGGCCATTGATCCCGCCCTGCTCGTTGATCAGCGCCGCTGCCGCTTGTGTGGTGCGGTCATACCAGCGCCCGTAGGCCGCGCCGATGCCGGTTCGGTGGACTTGAAACCCAATCTTGATCGGCTCCGCACTCTGCGCGCCTGCATAGCGCGCCCACATCGGCAAAGCCGCCGCCGCGGTCCCGCCAAGCGCCAGAGTTTTGAGCGCGCCGCGCCGGGTTGTCTGTTGTGAATTAGGCGTAATCGTCTTCGATTTGGTCATCTTGTGTCCCCCTGTGTTCACATGGTTTTGTGACCGTAAATATCGCAATCAGAATGCTTGTTAGAGTGCAAACGATTGGCGGTTGTGTCTAGAGGGCGCGGTTTGTGTCAGAAGCCGCGAGGTGATGCAAGCAGCCAAAGTCCAAAAAACGTGCAGAAAATCATAAAGATAGCGACCGGCACTTGCGTAAGGGCGGCACGCGTTTCAACGTGGCACAGCGCCACCGCATGGGCCAGCAGCAGTGCCACCACATGCCCAATCACCACACTTCCGGCCTGACAGAGCCACAAGACACGCACGCTGTCTTGGGTGTTGAAAAAACCGGTGGAGACATAAAATGTGCCAAGTCCCAAGAGGTCCTGCCCCCGCGCCCAGGGATCGGTCGCCGCTGCCAGCGCATATTGCGCCTGCACCAGAAAGCTCGTGAAGTAATGTGCCACGTGATAGCCCAATGCGATCGGCAAAACCGTTGGCGCAAAGAGGCAAAGCGCACGGCGCAACGGCATCTGTGAGCGCCCCACCCGCAAGCCCAGCCAAAGCGCCAAGGCGAACAGCGCCACAACGGCCAGATTGGTCAGCGCGAGCCCAATAAGCGTTTGCCAGATCACCGCAGACCGCCCCGGAAACTCCAGTGGATTGAGGCCCAGCTGATCCAGCCACCAAAAAGTCTCGTTTAACCCGTCAAAAATGCCGCTGCCCAATATCAGCAGGCACAGCACCGCCACGCCAAAGGGCACCGACCGTAGGCTAATCAGCTGCCAACCGTTCAGCCCCAGCCGCAAATGCGCGCCACGCCGGGCAAAAAGGCCAACCTTGCCATAAAGCCCCAGCATCATGCTCGCGCCATCTGCGCGGTGACCCCAACGCGGGCCAAAGAGGATCAGGCCGAGGAATGTCACCGCCCAATAGGCCGCCACCACCCGCGCCAGCCGCGCCGGATCAGTGGGCGCCGGATCCGCCAGAACAAAGCCCACCAGCGCCAGAAACACGCCAACCCCAACCCAGTGGCCAAGCCAGCTTGGATACCTCAACCTGAAGGAGCGCCCAAACAGCGCTTGAAAACACCAAACCGCCCCGCGCCACGGGTTCACCCAGCGCCAGAGGTTCCCAAAGAGCCCCTGCAACGTCACAAAGGCGATCCACCACAATGTCCAGACCGTCAAAGGCAACGGATTTGCCAGCGGATCTCTTGGCCCCTCAAGCCCAATATAGATCAGCCAGAAGAGAAACAGCGCGGACAATAAACTGCTGAGATGATGCGGCCTAACCGGCAACATCCGCAGATTTGGAGCGTGACACAACCTTATGTTTTTAAAAGACAAAGAAACAAAACTTTCCGGCAAAACCAACAGCATCGCTACCGTCAGCGCAACGGCCAACACGCCTGAAGCGATATAGATGTCCGTGGGCAGCAACAGCACAAATCCACCTTCCGCTGTGTGGGCAACCGCGCCACCCGCGCACAGCAGGTTGATCACAAACGCAAGGGAAGCCTTTGCAGCGATCCCTTTGAAGCTTAGAATGGCAGGCAGATTTTTCTGGAGCATGGGCGGATAATACTGAGGGGCCTTTGGGATGAAAGCGCGAAAACCACTGGGGCTTCTCCTCATCGCTCTCTGTGTCTCTGGCGCCGCTTGGACGCTGATGCGCCCTGCAGGCTCAAACGACGTGCTGCTCACCAATGCCACCGCCGCCCCGCTTGTTGACGAAGACAAAGCGGTCGCCGTCTTCCTCAAAATTGCCAACAATGGCCATCCCGACCGTCTGCTTTCTGTCTCAGCCCCCGACGCTGAGGAAGCCATATTCAGCGGTCTGGACACCCGGCGCGCGATCCCTGCTGACTCGGCGGTTTCACTGGCGGCTGATGGGATGTTTGTCCACCTCAAAGGCGTGTCAGGTGCTTTGAGCGACGGGCGCACCCTGCCCGTTTCCCTCACCTTTGAGAACGCAGGCACACTCAACACCCGCGCCCGCATCGTCGCACCGCGCGCCACCGGCGAAGCGCCCGATTTTGGCCTCTTTGGCATCGGCGACATCTGCCGCGTCGGAGAAGGCGAACCTGCGCCGGAAATCACCCTTTCAGCCACCCAGAACGGTGATCAATGGGTGGTGCAGGTGCTGTCACAGGACTTCGAGTTCACGCCGCATCTCGTGGACGGACCCCATGTTCCCGGCACCGGGCATGGTCACATCTACCTCAACGGCATGAAACTTGGTCGGCTGTATGAGCCAAGCACCACCATCGGCGCGCTGCCTCCCGGAGAGCACGACATCCGCGTGACCCTCTCCACCAACGACCACAGGGCGTATGTGGCCGGAGAGCAACCCATCAGCGCAGCGATTCGTATTCTGGCCGATTGACAGCGGCCAGCCGCGCCCTCCATCATTTGTATGCAAATGAATTTGCCGTGGAGGACACGTTATGCCCGAATCTGCTCCGGAGCCGATCCAAACGCCCAAAGCGGCGGTGGCCGGCATTGATGTAGGCGGCACATTCACCGATCTGGTAGCGCTGGATGCGCACGGGCGCCTGCAGCTCGCCAAAGTGCCCAGCACCCGCGCCAATCAGGCGGAGGGCGTGCTCAACACCCTGGCCGTGGGCGGATGCAACCCCGCCGATCTTTCCCTGATCGTGCATGGCACCACCACAACGACCAATGCCGTTCTGGAGCGCCAACTGGCCCGCACCGGGCTGATCACCACCATGGGCTTTCGCGATATTCTAGAGCTGGGCCGACGTACCCGCCCGCAAGCCTATGGGATGCACGGCACCTTCTCTCCCTTGATCCCACGGGATCTGCGCCTGGAAGTGCCGGAACGCATGGACAGCAGCGGCCAAGTTCTGACCCCCCTGGACAAAGCCGCCGTGCGCGAGGCGGCCAAAACGCTTCTGGATGCGGGGTGTGAGACCATTGTGGTGCATTTCCTGCACGCCTACGCCAACCCCGCGCACGAGCTTGAGGCCATCGCCGAAATCCAGTCCCTCTGGCCCAACCGCTACATCACCGCAGGCCACCAGCTTCTTTCGGAGAACCGCGAATATGAGCGCGGTGTCACCGCCGCCGTGAATGCCTCCGTGCAGCCTTTGCTCGATCGTTATGTGCAAAGGCTCGCCGCCACCCTTGCCCAGAAAGGCTATCCCGGCGAGCTGCTTGTGATGAATGGCAACGGCGGCATGGTCAGCGCGGCCCATGTGGCCAAGGAGGCAGCCAAAACCGTGATGTCCGGTCCCGCGTCCGGTGTCATGGCCGCCGCCTACACTGCGCGCCGGGCGGGAATCGCCAATGTCATCACCTATGATATGGGCGGCACCTCCACCGATGTCGCCCTGATCCGCGACACCACGCCTTCGGTCTCAAATGAGATCGACGTGGAATACGGCATGCCCATCCATGTGCCCATGGTTGATGTGCGCACCGTCGGCGCGGGCGGCGGCTCCATTGCCAAGATCAACAGCGGCGGCTTGCTTGACATCGGCCCGCAAAGCGCTGGCGCGACACCGGGGCCGATCTGCTACGGGCTGGGCGGCACCGCCCCAACCATCTCTGACGCCAACATGCTGCTTGGCCGGCTAAACCCATCAGGCCTCAGCACCATCACCGGAGAGGCCCAACGCGCAACGGTCGAAGACATCTTTGAAACCAAGATCGCCTCTGCGCTGGGCTGCAGCGTCACTCAGGCCGCCGCTGCCGTGATCCAGGTTGCCAACACCAAAATGGCCGGAGCCATCCGCATGGTCTCGCTGTCACTGGGCACCGACCCCCGCGATTTTGCGCTCTTTGCCTTTGGCGGCGCCGGGCCGCTGCACGCCTGCGCGCTTGCGCGCGAACTCAATATCCCCCGCGTGCTTGTGCCTGCGCGCCCCGGGTTGACCAACGCGCTCGGATGCGTCGTCGCTGACCTGCGTCATGATTTTGTACAAACAATCAACACGCCTCTCAAAGATCTGCAGCCCAACGAAATCTCCGAGATCCTCACCGCGCAAACATCACGCGGCAAGCGCTTGATTTCAGGTGAAAACCTGCCTGTCACTGACATTGACACGCTATATTCACTGGATATGCAGTTTGTCGGCCAAACCCACCTGCTTCGCGTGCCCCTGTCCAGCCCCTATATCGCGCAGGACGCCCTGCAGACGCTCTTTGAGAAAGCCTATCACGACCGTTTTCATGTCGCCTTGAAAGACATCCACGCCGCCGTGGTGAACGTCAACTGCTCTGTGATCGGACGCCGCGAAACGCTGGATCTCAGCCTGCTCTTTGACCCCGCCAAACGCCAACCCACGCTGCAGGCCGCCCAAACCGGCACCCGCGATGTGTTCTTTGAGGACAAGTGGCACACAACACCCGTTTATGAGCGGGATGCCCTTCCCACCTCCTTCACCCTCGCCGGTCCGGCGGTGATTGAACAGCTCGACACCACCGTCCTCATCCAGCCCGGCGACCAAGCCACACCAGATGAAGACGGCAATCTGATCATCACCATCGGGAGCGCATCATGACCGTTGATCCGATCACCCTGACCGTCATCCAGGCCGGGCTTCAGCAGGTTTGCGACGAGATGGATCTCAGCTTTTCCCGCGCAGCCTTCTCCCCTGTGATTGCCGAGGCCAACGACCGCTCTGATGGCATCTATGCCGCCACCGACGGGGCGCTGATTGCACAGGGCAACGCAGGGCTGCCGGTCTTTGTCGGCACCATGCAGTATTCAACCCGCACACTGGTTGAGATGATTGCCGCAGGCGACGTGGCTGCCCCCGAGCCCGGCGACATCTACATCGTGAACGATCCCTATCTGGGCGGCACGCATCTGATGGACGTGCGCTTTGCCACGCCGCTTTTCCGCGACGGAGAGATCTTCTGCTGGCTGTCCAACACCGGCCATTGGCCCGACACGGGTGGCGCGGTCCCCGGCGGGTTTTCCGCCTCTGCCACCGCTGTGGAACAAGAAGGCCTGCGCCTGCCCCCCGTGAAACTCTTCAAACAGGGCGTCTTGGATCAGGAGATCTTTTCGATCATCAAATCCAATATCCGCGTGGCCGATCAGCGCATTGGCGACGTACAGGCACAGGCCGCCGCCCTGCTCGTGGGTCAGGACCGCCTGTGCACGCTTCTGGACCGCTATGGGGATGCGCAGGTAGCAACCGCCATCAAAGAGCTGCGCGCCCGTGCCGAGACCCAGATGCGCAGCTGCCTTGATGAGATTGCGCCGGGCCATTACCGCGCCACCGCCTATGTCGACAGCGACGGCGTGGTGAACACCCCGCTTGAAATCGCGCTTTCGGTCACCCGCAACGCCGCTGGTCTGACCTTTGACTTCAACGGCAGCAGCGCCCCCTGTATGGGGCCGATGAACTCCGTACGCGCCACCACGCTCAGCGCGGTCTATCTCGCCATGCGCCATATCTTCCCCGAAGTCCCCATGAACGCCGGAGCTTTTGCGCCTTTCACGGTCACCGGCATCGAGGACACCTTTCTGGATGCCCATTACCCGCGCCCGGTCTCAGGCTGCGCCGCCGAAGTCTCCCAACGCATCGCCGAAGCGGTGTTTGCCGCGCTTGTGCCAGCCTTGCCCGACCGCGTCACCGCCGCGCCCGCTGGCACCAGCGGCAATTTTGCGCTGGGCGGGCATGATCCCGAAAAGGGGCGCGACTATGTGATGTATCAGATTTCCGGCGGCGGATATGGCGGCAATGCGGACCATGACGGGCTGGCCAACGGCTGCTCCACCATCGGCATCTCCAAAGCGCCGCCCATTGAAATCATGGAACAGGCCTACCCTGTGCTCTATCACCGCTATGCCCTGCATGAAGGCTCCGGTGGCGCGGGCACGCAACGGGGCGGCTTTGGGCTTGATTATGAAATCGAGCTGCGCCGCGGCCATGCCAAGGCAAGCTTCGTGATGGATCACGGGCGCTTTGGCCCGCAAGGCGCGCTTGGTGGCTGTGACGGCGGTATCAATCGCGTCACTGTCTGGCAGGATGGCGTGGCCTACACGCCTGAGCATCTGTCCAAAGAACAGGACATCCCGCTTGCGCCCGGAGATCGGGTGCATGTGCAAACCCCCGGTGGTGGTGGCTACGGCGACCCGCTGGCGCGGGACCCGGCGCTTGTCGTCGAAGACGTGCGACTTGGCCGCTATAACCCGCCTCAGGCGCGGGAGCTCTTTGGCGTGATGATCAACGCCGCCACCGGGGATGATAATGCCGAATGCACAGAGACCCTCCGTGCAAAAATGCGCGCCACCCGTGAGTGACGCGCATCAAATTCATGCAGCAATGCGCTGATTAAAATCAGAAAAATGCCTGCAACCCTGTCTGCGCCCGACCAAGGATCAGCGCATGCACATCATGCGTGCCTTCATAGGTGTTCACGGTCTCAAGGTTCACCATGTGACGGATCACGCCAAACTCAAGGCTGATGCCGTTGCCACCGTGCATATCCCGCGACATCCGCGCAATATCCAGCGCCTTGCCACAGTTGTTGCGCTTGATCATAGAGATCATTTCCGGTGCGGCCTCCGCCTCATCCATCAGACGCCCAACGCGCAGCGCCGCCTGCAAGCCCAGCGAAATCTCAGTCTGCATATTTGCGAGCTTCAATTGGAAGAGCTGAGTCTGTGCGAGTGGTTTGTTGAACTGCTTGCGGTCCAGACCATATTGGCGTGCCGCATGCCAGCAATACTCTGCCGCGCCCATCGCGCCCCAGGCAATGCCGTACCGCGCGCGATTGAGACAGCCAAACGGCCCTTTAAGACCTTCCACATTCGGCAGCAAGGCGTCCTCGGAGACCTCAACATTGTCCAGAACAATCTCACCGGTGATCGAGGCCCGCAGGCTGGCCTTATGCATGATTTTTGGCGCGCTCAGGCCCTTGGTGCCCTTATCCAGCACAAATCCGCGGATCTTACCACCATGCGCCTCAGATTTGGCCCAGACCACAAACACATCTGCGATTGGCGCGTTGGAGATCCACATCTTGGAGCCGTGCAGCACGTAACCACCGTCAGTTTTCTTCGCGGTGGTTTTCATGCCCGCAGGGTCAGAGCCCGCATCCGGCTCGGTCAGGCCAAAACACCCGATCCATTCGCCAGACGCCAGCTTCGGCAGATACTTCTGGCGCTGCTCTTCACTGCCGTAGGCATAGATCGGATACATCACCAGCGAGCTTTGCACCGACATCATCGACCGGTAGCCGCTGTCCACGCGCTCAACCTCACGCGCCACCAGACCGTAGGTCACATAGCTGGAGCCGATCCCGCCGTATTCTTCTGGAATGGTGGTGCCCAAAAGGCCCATCGCGCCCATCTCTGCAAAAATCGCCGGATCGGTTTCTTCATTCTCAAAAGCCGTGGTGACACGTGGCGCCAGCTTCTCTTCGCAATACGCCCGCGCAGCATCACGTACCATGCGCTCATCTTCCAGAAGCTGATTCTCGATCAGAAACGGATCTTCCCAGTTGAATGATCCCAGTTCCGGTTTGGACTGCGGTGCCAGATCTTTGGCCATGTGATCTCCTTCCTCGCGCCCTTCAGTGGACGTCCATGAGTGCCTATGTTGCGGCCCACAATGCGCCGCACTGTCCCAAGGTCAAGGCGATGGCGCATAAAGGCCGCGACGTCGCGAAATTAGCCGCGCCTTCCCTTGCCAGTCTTTTTGCGCATTGTAAGGTCGCGACACCATTTGCGCTGCGGTGATATTTCGCAGACTATCACGGAATGGCCCCGAACGATAAAGGCTCCCCATGACCCCACTACACGGTCTCAAAGTTGTTGAACTTGCCCGTATTCTCGCTGGTCCCTGGATCGGGCAATCCCTTGCCGATCTTGGCGCTGAGGTGATTAAAGTCGAGGCCCCTCAGGGGGATGACACCCGCACCTGGGGCCGGCCCTTCATCGAACGGGACGGTGACAAAACCGCTGCTTATTTCTATGCCGCCAACCGGGGCAAAACCTCCGTCGTTGCCGATTTCCGCACCGAGGAAGGCCGCGCGCAGGTGCTGGAGCTGATCAAAGACGCCGACATTCTGATCGAGAATTTCAAAGTCGGCGGTCTGCAGAAATACAGGTTGGACTACGACAGCCTCGCCAAAATCAATCCGCGCCTGATCTATTGCTCCATCACAGGCTTTGGCCAAACCGGCCCCTATGCTGCCCGCGCCGGCTATGATTTCATGATCCAAGGCATGTCCGGCCTGATGTCGATCACCGGAGAGCCGGAGCGCCAGCCGCAAAAGGTCGGCGTTGCGGTCACAGATGTGGTCACCGGGCTTTACGGCACCATCGGCATTCTCGCCGCCGTGGAGCAGCGCCACACCACCGGACGCGGCCAGCACATCGACATGTCCCTTCTGGATTGTGCCACCGCGCTGCTGGCCAATCAGGCCATGAATTACCTTGCCACCGGCGAAAGCCCCACGCGCAAGGGCAACGCCCACCCCAATATCGCACCTTATCAGGTGGTGCCCACATCAGACGGCCACATCATCATCGCCGTGGGCAATGACGGGCAGTTTCAGCGCCTCTGTGGTGTGCTCAGCCGTGGCGATCTTGGCGACAATCCCGCCTATGCCACCAACCAGCTGCGGGTCGCGAACCGTGACGCGCTCACCGCTGAAATCGAGACCGAAACATCCAAATGGTCCGCTGCCGATCTGCTCGCGGCACTTGAGGCCGCCACCGTGCCCGCAGGCCCGATCAACGCGGTGGCCGATACGCTCAATGATCCCCAGATCCAAGCGCGCGGCATGGTGATTGAGGCCGATGGCGTCAAAGGTGTGCGCGGCCCCTGGACCTTCTCAGATGCGGAACTCGCGCTGGACAAATCCGCGCCCAAGCTTCCAAAAGCGAAACCCTAGGCGGAGCCTCAAAATCTGACTCAGCCGGTCTCGACCCTCCCTTGAGAGGCGAAGCCGACCAGCCCCCGACCCTCCCCCAGGGAGGGGGCTGGTCTATGGGGCTCATTTCAGGCGTTGCAAATTTGTTGGACGAAATTTTAGACGCCCAAATAGCGGTCCGTCTCTTCTGGTCCCAAATCTGAGAACCCACCACTCCAGACCGTGCGCCCTTTTTCAAGGATCACCGCGCGGTCTGCCACCTGCCCCAGCTCACGCAGCGACTTGTCGATCGCAATGATCGCCATGCCGGTTTCCGCCTTGAGCTTGGCAATCGCCGCCCAGATTTCCTGTCGGATCACCGGCGCAAGCCCTTCGGTGGCCTCATCCAGAATGAGCAGCTTGGGGTTAGTCATCAAAGCGCGCCCGATGGCCAGCATCTGCTGTTCGCCGCCAGACAGAGACGCGGCGAGCTGATCGCGCCGTTCTTCCAGTCGCGGAAACAGCGCGCAGACCGCGGCAAAATCCCAAGCACCCTTGCGCGCAGCGGCGATCAGGTTCTCATGCACCGACAAATTTGCAAAACAGCGCCGCCCCTCCGGCACCAAGCTGATGCCGAGCCGCGCCGCCTTATGTGACGGCAAGGCGCCGATGTCCTGATCCGCGAAACTAACCTGCCCGGCGGAATGCGCCAGCATCCGGCAGATCACTTTCACCGTGGTGCTTTTGCCCATGCCATTGCGCCCCATCAGCGCAATCACCTCGCCTTCACCCACATCAAGTGACACATCAAACAGCGCCTGACTTGGCCCGTAAAAGGCCGCGATATTCTGCACAGTCAAAAGGTTCATGCTGGCACCTCATCCCCCAGATAGGCGCGCCGGATTTCCGGGTTCACCTTGATCTCTTCCGGCGTGCCTGTGGCAATAATCTCCCCGTAAACCAACACGCTGATCCGATCTGCAAGCGCAAAAACTGCATCCATATCATGCTCAATCAGCAGGATCGGCGCGGCCTTTCGCAACTCGGTCAGCAGCGCAATCATCTGCTGCGCCCCTTCCAGCCCCAGCCCCGCCATTGGCTCATCCATCAAAAACACCTTTGGTTTCAGCGTCAGCGCAACAGCCACCTCCAACTGCCGCCGCTGCCCGTGGCTCAGGTCCGCCGTGCGCGTGCTGGCAAAGTCAGACAAGCCGACCTGCGCCAGCGCCTCATGGGCCGCTGCCAGCAGGGATTCGTCTTTCATCACGGGCGCGAAAAACCGCATCACGGTGCCACGCTGCCCCAGCGCGCCAAGCACCACATTTTGCAAAACCGTGTGCTCCATCGCCAACGCGCTGATCTGAAACGTCCGCCCCAGCCCGAGCTGCGCCCTCTGCGCTGGACCAAGCCCGTTCAGAGCTGTCCCTTCCAGCGCGACCGCACCGCTGTCAGAGGCCAAATGCCCCGTGATCTGCTGGATCAACGTGGATTTCCCCGCGCCGTTCGGGCCGATCAGCGCGTGAATCTCGCCTTTGCGCAAATCCAGCGACACATCATTTGTGGCCTTCAAGGCTCCGAAACTTTTGAAAAGCCGCTCCGTGCGCAGCACCACATCAGTCATGTGCTTTCTCCCGACCCGCAATCGCGCCAATCACGCCGCCTTTGGCAAAGAGCACGATGCCAAGCAGAAGCGCTCCCAGATAGACATGCCAGAACTCTGACAGCCCGCCTAAGGTATGCTCCAGCAAGATAAACACCATCGCGCCGATCACCGGGCCAAACAGACGACCCACCCCGCCAATGATGATGAAAATCATGATCTCACCAGACATCTGCCAGCTCAGCATCGTCGGGCTGACAAAGCGGTTCAGGTCGGCAAACAGCGCCCCCGCCAATCCGGTGATCGCCCCGGAAATCACAAAAGCCACCAGCCGCAGACGGTAAGGCACCATGCCCACTGACAGCACCCGCGTCTCATTCTGCCGCGCCGCGCTCAACGCCAGCCCGAAGGCTGAATTCTGCACAAGCCACATCAGCACCAGCACCGCACACAGCACCGCGAAACACAGACCAAAGAACTGGATCGGATCCAGCGTATTCAGCCCCGGAAACCCGTTACGCACATAGATCGACAGCCCGTCCTCGCCGCCATAGGCAGGCCAGCTGATCGCGAAGTAATAGATCATCTGCCCAAAGGCCAAGGTGATCATGATGAAATACACGCCGGAGGTGCGCAGGCTCAGCGCCCCGATGGCCAGCGCCGCAAGCGCGCTTGCAACCACCGCCACCAGCCAGATCACCGGCATGGATTTTGTGCCCTCAATCAGGAAGGGCCATTCCGCCAACGGCGCATAGGCCTGCGCATGGCTTGCCAATATGCCCATGGCGTAGCCGCCGATCCCAAAAAACGCCGCATGGCCAAGGCTCACCAGCCCGCCAAGCCCGAGCGCAAGGTTCAACCCCACACCTGCCAGCGCAAAGATCGCCGCGCGTGTCGCCAGCGTGATGATAAACGGCTCATCCGCCACATAAGCCCACAGCGGCACACCCGCCAAAACGGCCAAAGCAGCGAGGTTTGTCCAGGTCTCTCGCGTCATCTCATGCCACCCCGTAAAGTCCGCGCGGGCGGAAGATCAAAACACCGGCCATCAGGATGTAAATCAGCATCGAGGCCAAAGCTGAACCAACAGACACCGCCGCCGAGGGCTCCAAGATCAGGGCAAATATCTGCGGCAGCAAAAAGCGCCCCAATGTGTCGGTCAACCCCACCAGCAAAGCGCCCACAAAGGCCCCTTTGATCGAGCCGATGCCGCCAATCACGATCACCACAAAGGCCAGGATCAGCACAGGCTCGCCCATGCCCACCTGCACCGACTGGATCGCGCCCACAAGCGCGCCGGCAAAGCCCGCCAAAGCCGCACCAAGAGCAAAAACAAAGGTGTAAAGCTTGGCAATATCCACCCCAAGTGCGGCGATCATCTCCCGATCCGCCTCACCTGCGCGAATGCGAATGCCCACCCGCGTGCGGTTGATCAGGGCAAACATGCCCACCGCCACGGCCAGTCCCACCAGAATGATGGTCAAACGGTAGGCCGGATACTGAATGCCACCGGGCAAGGTGACCGGCCCTGAAAGCGCCGCAGGCACATCCAGAAACAGCGGGAACGAGCCAAATAGCCAGCGCGTGCCTTCCGAGAAAATCAGGATCAGCGCAAAGGTCGCCAAAACCTGATCCAGATGGTCCCGATCATAAAGCCGCCGGATAATCGTCAGCTCGATCAGCGCCCCCGCCAGTGCGGCCGCCGCCAGCGAAGCCATGAGCGCGAGCAGAAACGATCCTGTCGCCGCCGCCACCGCTGCCGCCGCAAAAGCCCCGATCATATAAAGCGAGCCATGCGCCAGATTGATCAGCCCCATGACGCCAAAAACCAGCGTCAAACCGGCGCTCATCAGAAACAGCATCACGCCAAACTGAAGCCCGTTCAGCAGCTGTTCTATGAATAGAAGAGTTGTCATTGCCCCACCCCGCGCCGGTCCTAAGCGCAGCTCTGCCCATGGCATAAAGTCATACCTATCAGAAAGTTACCCACCAAAGCGCATCCATTGCCTGCGCTTGGAACATCATTGGGGAAGGCCCGCGAGCCTTCCCCAAGGTCTCTTACATCTTACACTCGGCCGCATAGGCATCGGCATGATCGGACAGGCCGGTCGCGATGATCTTATTGGTGAACACATCCCCCTCTTTGATCACTTCGCGCACATAAATGTCCTGGATCGGATGGTGGTTGTCGCCAAAGGCAAAATCCCCGCGCACGGAGTCGAACTCCGCCGCTTTCAGCGCCGCCCGGAAGGCATCCGCATCCGCCACATCCGCTTTGCCCATGGCCGAGATCAGCAGGTTTGCCGTGTCAAAGCCCTGGCTTGCATAAAGCGATGGCAGACGGCCATATTCCGCCTGGAAGGTCTCCACAAAGGCCGCGTTGGCCGCATTGTCGATGTCCTTGTTCCACTGGCTGGTGTTTTTCACACCCAATGCCGCGTCACCCACCGCTTGCAGAATGCCCTGATCAAAGCTGAAGGCCGGACCGACCAGCGGCAGATCCACGCCGCTCGCGGCATATTGCTTCAGGAAGGAAATCCCCATGCCGCCGGGCAGGAAGAAATACACGCTGTCCGCGCCGCTCGCCCGGATCTGCGCAATCTCTGCCGCATAATCCGTCTGGCCCAGCTTGGTGTAGAGCTCACTTGCCAGCTCCCCGCCAAACATGCGTTTGTAGCCCGTGAGCGCGTCTTTGCCCGCCGGATAGTTCGGCGCAAGGATGAAGCTGTTTTTCAGGCCCGCATCATTGGCATAGGCCCCGGCTGCCTCATGCAGGTTGTCATTCTGCCAAGCCACATTGAAGTAGTTCGGATGACAGCCCTTGCCCGCCAATGGGGATGGGCCCGCGTTTGGCGAGAGGTAGAATTTGCCCTGCGCCGTTGCGGCTGGCACCACGGCCATGGCGAGGTTGGACCAGATAATCCCGGTCAGCACATCGACCTTTTCCGACTGGATCATCTTGTCGGCCAGCTGCACCGCCACATCCGGCTTGCGCTGGTCATCCTCGATGACAACCTCCAGATCATCCCGCCCGGCCTGCTTGACCGCCAGCATAAATCCGTCGCGCACATCAATACCAAGCCCGGCACCGCCACCGGACAAAGTGGTGATCATCCCAACCTTCACATCTGCCTGCGCCATGGCGCCCAAAAGGGCCGTCGACGCGGCCAAAACCGCCGTCCTTAAAAACATCGCTTCGCTCCCTATCGCTTTTTATCCTGTTACCAAACCTTGAGCGCTCAGCCCCCTTTCCGTCAATAAGCAGACGAATTTTTTTCAAGCTTGAAATATCGAAGCCTAAAAAAGAGGTTTCACACGTCAATTCAGCACGTTGGCGATCAAAGCTCACATGAAGTCAAAGCGCAATCCAAAAAGAAAACGCCGGGGCAAACCCCGGCGTCTCTCATTTATCAGCCTCGTGACCACCAGCCACGCCGCTTTGGCTTAGGCGGTGCGGCAGGCTCTGGAGCCACCTCCGCCACCGCTGGCTCAGGCTCAGGTGTGGCCTCCGGTGCAGGCTCTTCTGCCACCTCTTCCACAACTGTTTCGGCAACCGGTTCCGCCGTCTCTTCAACCACAGGGGCAGCGTCCTCAGCGGGCTCTTCAGCAGGTGCTGGCGCCTCTTCGACGGCCTCAACAGCCTCAGCTTCTGGCGCTTCCACCTCTGCCGCGTCGGCCTCGACCACGGCCTCAGCAGGTGCTTCCGCTTCAGCATCTGCCTCAGCTTCTACCGGCGCAGCGTCCTCAGCGGATGCCTCCTCAGTTGGCGCTTCGGCCTCAACATTGGTCTCTGCATCTGCCTTCTTGCCACGGGAGCGGCTGCGGCGGTTGCGGGAGCGCTTCTTGGGCTTCTCTTCCGCCTCTGCGTCCTCTGCAGGCGCTTCGTCGGTTTTCGCCTCAGCATCCGCGTTGTCGGAAGCCTCTGCGTTTTCGTCCGACGCGTTGTCATTGCCGTTCGCGTCACCACCCGCGTTGTCAGACCCGCCACGACGACGGCGACGACGACGACGGCGCTTCTTCGGTTTCGCCTCACCATCCTCTGGCGCGGCCTCCTCAGCGGCGGCGGTGACCTCTTCGGCCTCTTCAACCTCAGCTTCGTCAATCGCGTCCATGATCGACATATCAGCAGACACAACCGGCGCGCTTGGCTCAGGAACCACACGGGTCGCAGTCTTGAACTTCTCGATGGTGAAGTCCGGAGACACCAGCGCAGGATCCCCTTCCACACGCACGGACAGGCCATAGCGCGCTTCGATCTGCGCAATATGCTCACGCTTCTGGTTCATCAGATAGTTGGCAATCGCCACCGGCGCTTTCACCAGCACTTCGCGAGAGCGGCCACGGGTGCCCTCTTCTTCCAGCTGACGCAGGATCGACAGCGCAAGGTTGTCATCCGAGCGGATCAGACCGGTACCATGACAATGCGGACACGGCTGTGTGGTGGCCTCGATCATGCCCGGACGCAGACGCTGACGGGACATCTCCAAAAGGCCGAAGCCAGAGATACGGCCCACCTGAATGCGCGCACGGTCGGTTTTCAGCTTGTCTTTCAGACGCTTCTCAACCGCTGTGTTGTTCTTGCGCTCATCCATGTCGATGAAGTCGATCACGATCAGACCGGCCAGATCGCGCAAACGCAGCTGACGTGCCACTTCTTCAGCGGCCTCAAGGTTGGTCTTCAGCGCGGTCTCTTCAATCGAGCCTTCTTTCGTCGCCCGGCCAGAGTTCACGTCAATCGCCACAAGCGCTTCCGTGACGCCAATCACAATGTAACCGCCAGATTTCAGCTGCACGGTCGGGTTGAACATCCCCGACAGGTAGCTTTCCACCTGATAGCGCGCAAACAGCGGCAGCGCGTCCTGATACTGTTTCACGTTCTTGGCGTGGGACGGCATGATCATTTTCATGAAGTCCTTGGCGATGCGATAGCCGCGCTCGCCTTCCACCAGAACCTCGTCGATCTCACGCGAATACAGGTCACGGATCGAACGTTTGATCAGGTCGCCTTCTTCATAGATTTTCGCAGGCGCAATGGATTTCAGCGTCAGCTCGCGGATCTGCTCCCACAGGCGCTGCAGATATTCATAGTCGCGCTTGATCTCGCTCTTGGTGCGTTTCGCACCTGCCGTGCGCACGATCAGGCCCGCGCCCTGTGGCACGTCGATCTCGCTCGCGATCTCTTTCAGCTTCTTGCGGTCTGCGGCGTTCGTGATCTTACGCGAAATGCCACCACCACGCGCGGTGTTTGGCATCAGCACGCAATACCGGCCCGCCAGCGACAGATAGGTCGTCAGCGCCGCGCCTTTGTTGCCGCGCTCTTCTTTCACCACCTGCACCAGCATGATCTGGCGCACTTTGATCACTTCCTGGATCTTGTAGCGACGTGGACGTGGCTTACGTGGAGGGCGAATGTCATCGCTGTCATCGTCATCCGCGACAGATTCGATGTTCTCGTCTTTTTCGGCCGCATCAGAGCGCTTGCCGCGACGGCGGGAGCGACGACGGCCGTTTTTCTTGCCGTTGTCTTCGCTGTCCTCGTCGTCATCCTCATCAGAAGAGTCATCGCCCTCTGCCTCAGACTCGTCCGAAGCTTCATCAGCAGCTTCCGCGTCAGATGCCTCTTCTGCAGCCGCCTCCGGCGCGTCAGCCGCAACGGTTTCCTCAGCGGCCTCTTCAGCCGGAGCCTCTTCGGTGCTTTCTTCTGCTGGGGTGTCTTCCGCAGCAACCTCTTCAGCGGCATCCGCATCAACGATCTCAGCCTCGGCCGCTTCGGCCTCAGTCGCCTCCGCCTCCACAGCGTCCGCTTCAACGGTCTCAACAGCCGCATCTTCTACCTCTGCGTCAGCAGCAGGGGCTTCTTCAGCCGCGTCTTCACCAGTGCTGGCTTCTGTCTCAGTTTCCTCACCTGTTTCAGGATCTTTGGAAACAACGGCGTCTTCGCCTTCGGTGTTGGCAGCCATGGTCTTGCCACCGCTGTCTTTGCCAGACTCATCCGCTTCTGCGCTCTCGGACGCTTCATCAGTCTCTTCGGCTACGACCTCAGAAACCTCTTCTTCAGCCGCGTCCTCAGCAGCCGCCTCAGCGTCTTCTGCAGGTGCGTCTTCAGCCGCATCACTTGCTTCAGCTTCTTCCGCAGGCGCATCTGCACCCGCATCCTCTGCCGCATCAGACGCCTCTGTTGGTTCCTCAACCGGTGTGTCTTCCACCAGCTCCATAGGAGACAGACCCTCTTCAGGATCATCGCCAGCATCTTCCACCAGATCGATGGTTTCCATGCCGGAAATCTCCGCCATGGGGGCTTCTGCAGCGGCCTCTACAGGCGCATCTGTCTCAACAGCGGCCTCGGTGGTCTCTGTGGTCTGCGCTTCTCCGGAAACCTGATCCTCGCCCTTCTTGCGGCGGGAGCGGCTGCGCGAACGCGAACGGGACTTCGGCTTCTCCTCATCCTCATCGCGCGCCTTCATCGCCTCAGCATAGGCGCGCTCTTCTTCCAGCAGCGCCTCACGGTCCGCCACAGGGATCTGGTAGTAGTCAGGATGGATTTCCGAGAACGCGAGGAAGCCATGACGGTTTCCGCCATAGTCCACAAAAGCCGCCTGAAGCGACGGCTCAACCCGTGTTACTTTTGCAAGATAGATGTTGCCGGCGAGCTGCCGCTTGTTTTCGGATTCAAAGTCGAACTCCTCAACCTTGTTTCCGTCAACCACCACGACGCGGGTTTCCTCCGCGTGGGTGGCATCGATGAGCATTTTCTTAGCCATGTTTTCCGTGTGCACCCACACAAGCGCCGTGACCCTCCCGGAGGATCAGGCCAGTAACGTTGCAGGGGGTGTCTTGTCAGAGCGAGGGGATGCGCGCCGCCGATGGTGCCGCTTGCGGCCCCCACTCGGTCTCTCAAATCAATCGCGCGCTTCATCGCGTTTCTTCTCCGACACAGCGGGCAATGATTGCCGCGTCTGCGCCTGTTCTAAGCCCTCCGCAACAGCGGTGCGGGCATCTCTATTGATCTGTCTCCAGATCCAATCGGTCTGTCTGATGCGCCGATCCCGTGCCTCTTGGGCTTTGCGGACCGTTTGAAACGCGCCAAACAGCGAAACTCATGCGGCGATGAAAAATTCACCTGCCGTCAAACTACATAAGACCAAGCCCGACCAGATTACAATGGCCAATCGCGCCACGCTGTGGATATCTCGGCGCTTTGCTCTAAATTCCTTGAAATTCGGTATATTTTCCCGGCGCCCGAACACGCAGGCTTAAGCCTTTATTAACCCCTTGAGCCGCGCAAATCGAACCTTCGGCACCCGAGTTATCCACAAGCCACTGCATGCCGACTCAATGCTCATGCAAAGGCGTGCTGCAACACAGAGATACGTCGCGCCGCATCTCCGAGGTTTGGCACAATCACCTGTCCAAGATTTGGCAGGGGTTGGTCAGCGGGTCGTAAATCAGGCACCTGAAAGGTGTAACACCCCGCCCGCACCGCCGCCGTTGTCCCCATATCGCTGTCCTCAAAGGCCACGCAATCTGAGGCAGTCACACCAAGCCGCCGCGCCGCTTCCAGATAAGGCGCAGGGTCGGGCTTGTTTGCAGCCACCTCATCCCCGGCACAGACGGTCTCAAAAAACGGCAGCAACCCCGCCTGATCCAGATGATGATGCGCCGTTTCCGCATGGGTTGATGTCACCACAGCCACAGGAATTTGCGTGGCGCGTATGGCCGTCAGGATCTCGCGCGCATGTGCTTTCACAGGCAGCCCGGCGCGCGCGTTTTCCCGGTGCAAACCGCGCCAAGCCTGATCAAAGGCCGCAAAATCGATCCCCTCAGGCAAGAACTCCACCAGCCTCGCCGTGGTGTGCGCACTGGAGGAGCCAACCAGCGTGGCAAAAAACGCCTCTGCGCACTCCTCCGCAATGCCGATTTCCGAGGTCAAAGTCACAAACGCCTGCATAAACATGCGCTCTGTGTCCAGAAGCAGACCGTCCATATCAAAAAAGAACGCGGCAGGGCGTGACAGAATCTCGGTCATTTGAAATCACCATTTGAAGCAGGAAATACGTGAAGTTGCGCTGCGCAACCCATTGCAAAGAAATGAAAACGCCACAATCCCTCTTCGGTCATGTGGCGTTCAAAAATCCTAACGGCGTGCAATAATCCCTAGAGATAATCCGCCCGCTGCAAGCCATATTTGGCCATCTTCTCGTTCAACGTCCGGCGCGGCAGGCACAGCTCTTCCATGACACCTGCAATCGAGCCGCGATGGCGACGCATGGTGTTGTCAATCAGCATGCGTTCAAAGGCTTCGACATATTCCTTCAGCGGCTTGCCTTCGGTGGTCACCACCGGCTGCATCTCCTCGTGATCGTTCATCAGAAGCGACGCGATGGTGCCGCCACCACGGCGGCTCTGCAGCACCGCACGTTCCGCCAGATTGATCAGTTGGCGCACGTTGCCCGGCCATGGGGCCTGAAGCAGCTGCGCCGCCTCCTGCGCACTGACCTTGGGCGCATCACAGCCGTATTCCTCGCTGAACTGCTCCGACAGGCGCGTGAACAGCGACAGGATGTCTTCGCCGCGCTGGCGCAAGGGCGGCACAGTGATCCGCAAGGCGGCGAGACGGTAAAACAGATCCGGACGCAGCGCATCTTCGCAGGTGCGGTCCTGCTCCTGCATATTGCAGATCGCAATGATCCGCGTCTCAGCTGGCGTGCCCTGCTCATTGATAACATTGAGCAATTTCGCCTGCAGGCTGTCACTCAGGCTTTCGATATCTTCCAGCACCAGCGTGCCGCCGCGCGCTTCCTCGACGGCCGGCAACTGGCTGTCTTCCGGGTTCATCGGCCCAAACAGACGTTTGGCCAGCGCCTCTTCCTCAAAGGCGCCACAGCTCACCAGCACAAATTTGCGCCCGCCGCGGCTGCCCACTGCGTGCAGCGCATGCGCCACCAGCGTTTTGCCGGTGCCGGTTTCCCCGTCAATCAGCACATGTCCATCGGCCAGCCCCAGATCGAGAATATCCTCTTTCAGACGGGTCATCACCGGGCTTGCGCCAATCAGCTTGCCCATGATCTGCTCGCCATCGCTCAGCTCACGACGCAGCGCACGGGCATCCAACGTCAGACGGCGCGCATTGGTGGCCTTCTTGGCCAGTTGGGTCATACGGTCGGGATTAAAAGGCTTCTCAAGGAAATCAAACGCCCCCACCCGCATGGCTTCCACAGCCATCGGCACGTCCCCATGCCCGGTGATCATAATCACCGGCAGCGCACTGTCCGTGCCCATCAGCTTCTTAAGGAACTGCATCCCGTCCATGCCGGGCATCTTGATGTCGCTGATCACAATCCCGGGGTAATCCGCCCCCAGAGACTTCAGCGCATCTTCTGCACTGCCATAGGTCTCCGTGTCATAGCCGGACAGAGCCAACCATTGGCTGATGGACTGGCGCATGTCCTGTTCATCATCCACGATTGCGATTTTCATTCCTTGAGCCACGCGTTCACTCCGCTGCTTCTATATCTTCATTTAAGATAGGGAGTTGTACTTCAAATACAGCCCCCCGTGTCTCGCCATTGCGCGCGGTGAGCCGCCCACCAAGGTCATTCACGATGCCAGAAGAGATCGCCAAACCAAGCCCAACACCGTCTCCCGGTTGCTTGGTGGTGAAGAACGGCTCAAACAGGCTGTCGAGGTCTTCAATCCCCGGCCCGTTGTCCCGCACCGTCAGCGTCGCTGTCTCCCCAACCGCCAAAAGCACCTCGATTTCAGGATCAGAGACAGACTCCGTCGCATCCAGCGCATTGCGCAAGAGGTTGATCATCACCTGCTCGATCCGCACCCGATCGCCCATCACCTTCACGGTTTCTGAGGGCACAATCTTGCTGATCTGCACCTGACGCTGGCGCAGCTGCGGCTCCATCATCGACAGGGCGGAGGCCACCGCATCCCCCATATCGACCGCATGCAGCTCGTCCCCGCCTTTGCGGGCATAGGATTTCAGCTGCTTGGTGATCGACCCCATCCGGGAAATCAGATCATCAATCCGCTGAAACGAGGTCAGCGCCTCTTCCGGGCGATTGCGCTGTACCAAAAGACGCGCGCCCGCCAGATACGTTTTCATCGCCGCCAGCGGCTGGTTCAGCTCATGGCTCACCGCCGCTGACATCTCGCCAAGCGCAGCCAGTTTGGAGCTCTGCGCAAGGCTTTGCTCCGCAACTTCAAGGCTCAACTGCATCCGCTCACGCTCGGCGATCTCGCGCTGCAAACGCTGGTTCAATCGGCGCAGCTCCACGCTCTCACGTTGGAAAAACACCATGCGGGAGGCGCTCTTGCGCCCAAGCACATAAAACGCCACAGCCAGCAGAATCGCAAAGCCCATGATCTCCAGCGCCAGAACCGCATTCACTTTTTCCCGCACGCTGGCATAGGTGGTGAAACTCGCCATCTGCCAGCCCCGGAACGGAATACGCGCGCCCATGCGCATCACCGCTTCCCCCTGCAGATAGGCATCCGCCGGCACTTGCGTCCAATCAGAGGTCACTTTGATGGCGCGTTCAATCGCCCCAAGCGCGGGCTGACGTGCCAGCGCTTCTTCCTCGGTCGCCCCACGCCAGCGCGGCTCGCTGGCAAGGATGATCACGCCTTCGCTGTCAGTCACCAGCACTGCATCGGAAATACCGGCCCAGGCCCGCTCAAACTTGTGCAGATCAACCTCTACGGCAATCACACCAAGGGTCTCCCCTTGGCTTTCCAGCCGGCGCGAATAGATGAAACGATAAGCCCCGGTCTCTTCCCGTGCAGTTGTGAACAGGGTTGCATTGGAGCGCAGCGCGTTGATGAAAAACTGCTGATCACGATAGAGCGTGCCAAGCCGCGTGCGATCTGTGGCCGCCACGGTGCGTCCGCTTTCATCCAGAAGCAAAAGCGAGGCCGCGCCGATCTCGTCAACAAAGCTGATCAGGCGGGCGGTCGAGCTGGAAAAGTCCTGTGATTCCAAAGCGCCAATCAGCTCAGGGTCTTTTGCCAAAAGCTGCGGCACAATCGCATTGCGGCGCAGCTCGCTCAGCAGGTTGCCGGAATAGAGTGCCAGACGCAGCTCTGCACGGTTGCGCGTGTTTTCCGTAAACCGGTCTGTCAGGAAGCTGTTGGTGATCCAGATCGTGGCCGCCGCAACCACAACAATAATGATCAGAGCAAAACGCGCGCGCCACCCGCTGGGGGTGGCAGGCACCATGTCATATGATCGAGAAGTCGGCAGCGTCATTGCTCAACATTACGCTGCTCAACTCTTAGCCTCAAGTCAGGCAAGCATGAACTGATCCGCCAACGCGCGGAACATTGCCACCCCGTCGGTGCCGCCATGGCCGATATCCGCCGCCCGCTCCGGGTGCGGCATCATGCCAAGCACGCGCCGATTCTTGCTGACCACACCTGCAATATCCGCAACCGAGCCATTCGGGTTGTCGGTGTAGGTGAAGGCAATGCGGTCTTCGTCCCGAAGTTCCGCAAGCTTTTCATCTGTCACAAAATAATTGCCATCGTGATGGGCAATCGGCACGTTCACCACGTCGCCTTTGCTGTAGCCGGATGTGAAGGCCGTGTCCGCGGAGGCCACGTTCAGACCAACCGTACGGCAGATGTATTTCAGCCCCGCATTGCGACGCAGCGCCCCCGGCAGCAGGCCGGTTTCGGTCAGGATCTGAAAGCCGTTGCACACCCCAAGCGCATAGCCGCCACGCTCAGCATGCTGGATGAGGGATTGGCAAATCGGAGAGTTGGCCGCAATCGCGCCACAGCGCAGATAGTCACCAAAGCTAAAGCCGCCCGGCACACCCACGATGTCGATGCCCTCTGGCAACGCGGTGTCCTTGTGCCACACCATGGTGACATCGGCACCGGCCTGCTCAAACGCCACCGCGAGATCGCGGTCACAGTTGGAGCCCGGAAAAACAATGACCGCCGCTTTCATCAGCCCATCTCCACCCGATAGCTTTCGATCACCGTGTTGGCGAGCAGCTTTTCGCACATCTCGTTCACGGTGGCCTCGGTGGTGCCTTCCGCCAGATCCAGCTCGATCACCTTGCCCTGACGCACACCATCCACGCCATCAAACCCAAGGCTGCCAAGCGCGTGGCGCACGGCCTCGCCTTGCGGGTCCAGAACACCGTTTTTCAACATGACGTATACGCGGGCTTTCATTAGCGGTCTCTCCTGTGGGGCAGATCATCACGGGCCTTTCCCGTTTCATCCTGCCGAAATTTCTCATGCCCGGCGCCCGCTACCGGACGCAGGCGCCTCAGCTTGGGATCTCAGTTCACCAAAGTCGGCTTTTGCGGTCCGGTGCCCTTGGGCATCACACCCAGACGGCGTGCAACTTCCGCATAGGCATCGGTCAGATTGCCCAGATCGCGACGGAACACGTCTTTGTCGAGCTTACGCCCGGTCTCGATGTCCCACAGACGGCAGCTGTCCGGGCTGATCTCATCAGCCACCACAAGGCGCTGGAATTCCCCTTCATAAACGCGGCCAATCTCGATCTTGAAATCCACCAGACGGATGCCGACGCCATACATCACACCGCTGAGGTAGTCATTCACCCGCAGTGCAAGGCCCAGAATGTCGTCCATGTCCTGCTGGCTGGCCCAGCCAAAGGCCGCGATGTGCTCTTCGCTCACCAGCGGATCGCCAAGGCTGTCGTCCTTGAAGCAATATTCCACAATCGGGCGCGGCAGCTGCGTGCCTTCCTCGATGCCCAGACGCTTGCTCATGGAGCCTGCGGCAAAATTGCGCACGATCACTTCCAGCGGGATGATCTCACAGTTGCGCACCAACTGCTCACGCATATTCAGGCGCTTCATAAAGTGGGTTGGCACGCCAATCTGGCCCAGACCAGTCATGAAATACTCGCTCAGGCGGTTGTTCAGCACGCCTTTGCCGTCAATCACGTCTTTCTTTTCAGCGTTGAACGCGGTGGCATCGTCTTTGAAGTATTGCACAATCGTGCCCGGCTCAGGCCCTTCAAACAGGATTTTTGCTTTGCCTTCATAGATTTTTTTGCCGCGTGCCATCGCTAGACCCTCTTTTTCCGAGAATGAGTCCCGGATTCAGCCGCCCTCATACTGGAAGGGGTGGATTGTCGCAAGCGTGCCAAGTGCTCTTGCGCTTATCTCACGCGATGCGCATATAATCTGTGCATCAGTTGAGACTTATAGGGAAAGTCATCCATGACCACATTTGATGATCGTGAAGCCGCCTTTGAGGCCAAATTCGCACACGATGAAGAAATCAAATTCAAGGCAGAGGCCCGCGCCAACAAGCTCTTGGGGCTCTGGGCAGCTGATCTGCAGGACAAATTTGGCGAAGACGCCGAAGCCTATGCGCTCACTGTGATCCGTGCAGACTTCGAAGAAGCCGGTCATGACGACGTGATCCGCAAAGTCGCCGCTGATCTGGAAGGCATCGTTGATGAAGCCGCGATCCGCGCCAAACGCCGCGAATGCCTTGCCAAAGCGCAAGAAGAGTTGATGAACGAAGCCTGATACACCGTATCAGAGCACGCAAGGCGCGCAGGACAACCTGCGCGTTTTTTTATGTCCAATTGAAGACGTTAAGCCCGCAGAAACCCTCTTTCCTGTAGCGCTGGGTAGGTGGATTTAAAATTTTGGGGCGGGAAACTTTACGATGATGCGTTTTTCAGCTGTTGGGAAAGTGCTGCGGCACATCTGGCCTTTTGCACTCGGCGCAGCCTGTTGCTTGATTCTAGCAAGACAACTCAATGGTTTGGACCTTTCCGCGCTCTGGGCGGCGGTCATGGGCGTGTCCGCGCTGCAATGGGCGCTCGCGATTGCCGCCACCATCGTCAGTTTTCTCGCCGTGGCGCGCTATGATGTGATTGCACAGCGTCACTTCCAGATGCAGCGCGCCTCAACCGAGACCATGGCCATTGGCGCCACTGCGATTGGTTTGGGCCAAACCCTTGGCGCTGGTGCAGTTGTGGGTGCCTTTGTGCGCTGGCGCATGACCCCGGATCTGTCGCTGAAAGATTCCGCGCGCATCACGGCCTTTGTCACCGTCACCTTTATGGCAGCGCTTGCTGTGACCATCGCGCTCGCCGCGCTGACCCTGCCGACCCCGCATATCCCGGCCCTGATGCCCTATTGCATCCTGACCGTGGCGCTGGGGCTTGCGGTTGTGGCCTTTGTGTTTCCGGTGCTGGCCCGTCAGGGCCGCATGTTCAGCCTGCCCACGGTTTCGGCCATGTTCAGCCTGCTGTGCCTCTGCCTGCTGGACACAGTGTTTGCCGGTCTGGCCCTCTATGTCCTGCTGCCGCCTGAGATCACCATCGGCTTTGCAACCCTCATGCCGGTCTTCCTGATTGCTCTGGGCGCGGCGATTTTCTCCGGCACCCCCGGCGGCGTTGGCCCCTTTGAGCTCACCTTGCTGGCCCTCCTGCCACATCAGCCGGAGCCCGCCCTGCTCGGCGCTGTTCTGGCGTTTCGCGCGATTTACTACGCGCTGCCTGCGATGATCGCCGGTCTGGTCTTCATGCGCCATCTGCTGCGTCCGCGCCCTGCCCGCGCCCCACGCCACATGCGCGCCTTCCAGCCGCTGGAGGACGCGCCCCTGTCCCCGATCAGCCGCGCCGAGCTGGGTGTGATCCGTCAAAACGGCGGCGCGCTCCTGTCTTGTGATGCGGGCCGCTACGGCACCGTACGCACCGGCCAGACCCTTGTGGCGCTGTTTGACCCCATCGAAGGCGATGCCAACACATTGGCCCGCCCCCTGCGCCAGGCCGCCCGCGCGCAAAACCGCATCGCCTGCAAATACAAAATCTCCGCCCGCCAGGCCGTGCGCGCCCGCGCCGCTGGCTGGGCTGTGATGCATGTCTCTGATGAGGCCATCCTGCGCCCCGCAGATCACAGCACCGACGGCTCCACCTACCGCCAGTTGCGCCGCAAGCTGCGTCAGGCCGAGAAAGCCGGCGTCACCGTCTCTGCCTCCCGCACCCGGCTGCCGCTGGCTGATATGGCCCGCGTCTCTGCCGCGTGGGAAGCGCGCAACGGCGTGCCGCGCGGCCTGACCATGGGCCGCTTTGATGACCTCTATGTGGGCCACCAAAAGGTCTTCCTCGCTTATCAGGAGGCCCGCCTTGTGGGATTCGTCAGCTTCCACGCCACCGCCCATGAATGGTGTCTGGATCTCATGCGCGTGCTGCCTGACGCGCCGGACGGCACCATGCACCTGCTTGTGCAGACCGCCATTGAAGTCGCCGCCGAGCTGAATGTCGACAGCCTCTCTCTCGCCGCCGCTCCGGCGCTGGCAACCGGCCGCACACGGCTTGAGCGATTCCTGCGCACCAAACATTTCAAACATGGCGGCGGCGCAGGTCTGCGTCAGTTCAAGGCCTGTTTTGCCCCGCGCTGGCAGCCGCTCTTCATGGCAGCCCCCGGCCCGATGCAGCTTTGTGTGGCCACGCTGGACATGATCCGCGCGGTCAACCTGCGCAGCGCTCCGGCCACGCCGATTGCCTGTATGCCTGCAAATCAACCACTTGCGCCGATCTCGCAGCCGGTTATGCAACGCGCCTCATAATTTTCTTGCAGCAAATGAAGTTGTGCTCATGTCAGTGCCATGGCACATGCGCTGAACACAACACGCGCGCGTGTTCGACGCGCCGATAGGAGGCACAGATGACAAACGCCCTGTCCAGACTTCTCGAGAAACGCGACTGGCTGATGGCCGACGGCGCCACCGGCACCAACCTGTTCAACATGGGCCTCAGCTCCGGGGACGCGCCAGAACTCTGGAACGCGACCCACCCGCAGAACATCAAGAAGCTCTACAGCCTCGCGGTGGACAATGGCTCGGACATCTTTCTGACCAACTCCTTTGGCGGCAACGCCTCCCGCCTGAAACTGCACGACGCCCAAGGCCGTGTGCGCGAGCTGAACCGTCTCGCCGCAGAGATTGGCCGCGAGGTTGCAGATGCCGCCAACCGCCCGGTGATCGTGGCCGGTTCCGTCGGCCCGACCGGCGACATCATGGAACCTGTCGGCTCCCTCAGCCACGCAGACGCGGTGGAGATGTTTCACGAGCAGGCCGAAGGCCTGAAAGAAGGCGGCGCAGATGTGCTCTGGCTGGAAACCATTTCGGCCCCTGAAGAGTATAAGGCCGCAGCCGAAGCCTTCGCGCTGGCGGATATGCCTTGGTGTGGCACCATGAGCTTTGACACCGCTGGCCGCACCATGATGGGTATGACCTCCGCGGATATGGTCCAGATGGTCAATGGCCTGCCAAATGCGCCCATCGGCTTTGGGGCAAACTGCGGCGTCGGCGCAGCAGACCTTCTGCGCACCGTGCTGGGGTTCTCCGCACAAGGCACCGAAACCCCGATCATCGCCAAGGGCAACGCGGGCATCCCTAAATACCACGACGGCCACATCCACTATGACGGCACACCAGAACTGATGGCAGAATATGCCGTGATGGCTCGCGACTGTGGCGCAACCATCATTGGCGGCTGCTGTGGCACCATGCCAGAGCACCTGAGCGCGATGCGCAAGGCGCTGGAAACCCGCCCACGCGGTGCCCGCCCGTCGCTGGAGCAGGTGACCGAAGTGCTTGGCGGCTTTTCGTCCGCAACCGATGGCACCGGTGATGACGCCGAGGCACCGGCACGTGAGCGCCGCGGCCGCCGCCGTCGCAGCGCCTAAGACCTGCCTTCACATCAAAATCCAAAAGCCCGGCCTGCGCCGGGCTTTTTTGTTTCGCTCGCTTTCACAAACAAGACGCCGGATCAGGATTCGTCGCCATCGGTGTCCTGCACGCCAGAGCCGCCCTGCAGGGTCACGCCACTTTGCGACGGGCCGGTCAGCGGCCACCGCGCGCCAAGCACACGGTTGCGTGGAAAGCGGCGGATGTTCACCGCATTGCTCTGGTTGCCGCCAAGACAATGCACATGGCTCGCATCCTCGCCCGCATAAAAGCCTACATGGCCTTTCCACGACGCCCGGCTCTCGCGCCAGAACACAATCACCGCGCCCAGCTGAGGCTCACATTCCTCACCAAAACTCATCCATTTGCGCGCGCCCAGCGGGTTGTTGGGCAGGGCTTCGGCTGGCATGGTCGAGCCGATACAATGGGCCACAAACAACCCACACCACGGCACGTCATCTCCGGCGTAGTCAATGTCCAGATCCGCCGCCATATCCATGATCACAGGGTTGTTGCCCGGCCCGGCCACTTCGCGGGTGCCCATCAGCCGGTTGGCCTCATCAAACCACGGCAGCGAGTCAAAGCTTGGCACCGTGCCGCCCGTGGCCTCACCAAACAGCGCCTCATAGGTCAGCGGTCCGACAATGCCATCGGGTACAAGCCCTTTTGACTGCTGAAAATTCTTGATTGCCCCGATGGTCATCCGTCCCCGGATACCATCCACCGGCCCTGGGTTAAACCCCAGCAAAATCAAACGCTTCTGAACCTTAATCCAATCACGTGGAGTCATTGAAACACTCCCTTTAACCTATCACTAAATCAATCGGCACAACCGCGTGCCCTGCCGCCATCCTACCACAAAACGCGCATTTTCTGAACCAGCCCCGCGCCTATAGGCTTTATCCCGCCCGAACACCTCAGTGGTACAGTGCCCATGAGGACCGCGCGACAAGTGCCTGAAACGCCGTTTAAAACAAGGCGAGCTGCCCGCCGCGCGCCAGAGGCACCGCAAACAAATCCGTTCTCAACGCAGGCAGGTCACGGGCCAGCCCCAACCGCTTGCGCGCCGCCTCAAACCGCTGCGCCACCATTTCCGCATAGACGCCCTCGCCCCGCATGCGCTTGCCCCAATCCGCCGCGTAAACCTCGCCGCCATGCATCTCCCGCACCCGCGCCATAACCTTCGCCGCCCGCTGCGGGAACGCCTCCTTGAGCCATTCCTCAAACAAAGGTGCCACCTCGCGCGGCAGACGCAGCATCACCCAGCTCGCCGCCTTGGCCCCGGCTTCCACTCCCGCCGTCAACAACGCCTCAACCTCATGATCGCTCAGCCCCGGCACCACCGGCGCCAGCATCACCCGCACCGGCACGCCCGCCGCGCTCAGTTTGCGGATCATCTCCACCCGCCGCGCTGGCACTGGACAACGCGGCTCCATCGCACGCGACAACCCCGCATCCATGGTGGTCAGCGAAATCCCGACCTGCGCCAGGCCTTTCTCTGCCATGCGCGCCAATATATCTATGTCGCGCTCAATCAATGTGCCTTTGGTGACAATCGCCACCGGATGATTGAACCGCTCCAGCACCTCCAACGTCGCCCGCATGATCCGGTAGCGCCGCTCAATCGGCTGATAAGGATCGGTGTTGGTCCCGATCGCCATCACCTCTGCTCTATAGGATTTCTTGGAGAGCTCCCGCTCCAAAACCTCCGCCGCCTTTGGTCGTGCCACCAGCTTGCTTTCAAAATCCAGCCCCGGCGACAGCCCCAGATAGGCATGTGTGGGCCGCGCAAAACAATAGACACAGCCATGCTCACAGCCGCGATACGGATTGAGCGACCGGTCAAAGGAAATATCCGGAGACTGGTTGTGCGTGATCACGCTGCGCGGGCTCTCCTCTCTCACCTCAGTGACAAAGCTGCGCCGCTCTTCTTCGATGTCCCACCCATCGGTCACCTCCTCGCGCACCGGTTCATACCGGCTCGCGTGATTGCTCAGCGCACCACGCGCGCGCCGCCGCTTCGGGTCGATTTTGGGCATCTCATCCTGGGACATGCCCTCAATTTAGAACAAAGAGAGAACACACGCAACAAACCCCATGATCTGGATGAAAAACTTTCATCGCACATGCCAATTTTGCCGCTACACGTCGCACGAGGCTTTGGCTATGTCGTTAATCAGACAGTCTGTCGCAGCAAAAAGAACGACACCTGAAAATCAGAGAGCAACCGGCGCCCCGATGAGGGCCACGCCAAGGTATGGGAGAACGCGCATGTCAGAAGAAGAAGACATCATCCTGTCCGAGCTGGACGACGAGGAACTTGTCCAGCAGATGTTTGACGACCTCTACGATGGTCTCAAAGAGGAAATCGAAGAAGGTGTGAACATTCTTCTGGAGCGCGGCTGGGCCCCCTACCGCATCCTGACAGAAGCCCTCGTGGGCGGCATGACCATCGTGGGCGCAGACTTCCGCGACGGCATCCTGTTTGTGCCAGAAGTGCTGCTGGCGGCCAACGCCATGAAAGGCGGCATGGCCATCCTGAAACCGCTGCTGGCAGAAACCGGTGCCCCACGCATGGGCTCCATGGTGATCGGCACGGTCAAAGGCGACATCCACGACATCGGCAAAAACCTCGTTTCCATGATGATGGAAGGCGCAGGCTTTGAAGTTGTGGATCTGGGCATCAACAACCCGGTAGAAAACTACATCGAAGCTCTGGAAGAGCACAAACCAGACATCCTCGGCATGTCTGCGCTGCTCACCACCACCATGCCTTACATGAAGGTCGTGATCGATTCGATGGTCGAGCAAGGCCTGCGTGACGAATACATCGTTCTGGTTGGCGGCGCGCCACTGAACGAAGAGTTCGGCAAAGCCATTGGTGCAGACGGCTACTGCCGCGACGCTGCTGTGGCCGTGGAAATGGCGAAAGACTTCGTTACGCGCAAGCACAACCAGATGTCTGCCGGCTAACACAGCCAAGTCACACTCCCCTTCCGCGGAAGCGGACTTGGCCCGCCCTTATCAGGCGGGCCTTTTTGTAACATGCGTCAGGTTCTGCCTGTTTTTGCCTGTGCGCTCCACTCAAAACCAAACCATCATTTTTTGCCGCTGATCATCCAGAGACGCCGCGAACAAGTGATTAGTCTCAAACGCAAAATGCGATAAGGTGCGCGCATGTCCGGTCTCTATTCTCCCGATCTCGCCCGCATTCACGCCGAAGGCCACACCGCAACCTTTGCCGAAGCCTTTGACTGGCTGGTGGCAGAAATTTCCGGCGGCCCGGCACCTGCCCAGCTCTTTGATGTGGGCTGTGGCGACGGCACCTGGCTTGCGGCCGCACAGGCACGCGGACTTGCTGGTGCGGGCATCGACCTCTCCCCCGCCTTTGTCGATCTGGCACGCAGCCGCGGTCTCGACGTCACCAAAGGCAACGCCGCCAGCGTAGAGATTCCGGCAGGCACCACGGCGATCACCTGTCTGGGCGAAGTGCTCAGCTACATTGATCCGGAAACCGGCCACGACACACTCTTGCCGCTGGCCCAATCCGCCTTTGTGGCTTTGCCGTCTGGCGGGCGGCTCATCGCTGATCTCATCGGCCATCGCTGCCTGCCTCAGGCGACCCGCCAAAGTGGCGAAGACTGGGCCGTGCGTGTCGAAGTCACCGTGGGCGGCGCGCGCCTGACCCGCCGCATTGAAACCCAGGTCGCTGACCGCATCGACTGGGTCACACACCACCAAACCCGCCGCGCACCACAGGCCACCAAATCCGCCCTGGAAAACATCGGCTGGCGCTGCGACATCCTCACCGCTTACGGCCCAAGCCCGCTGCTGCCCGGCCGTTTCGCCGTCAAACTGACCAAACCCTGACCCAACCCGCGACCAAGCCCATGACCCAGCCAGTTACATCGCCAAGTCCGCTTCCCGACGACAGCACCCTCACCGAAAGCGGCCTCGCCCCCACCGGCGCAACCGGTCGCGTTCTGCTGCTGGCCTGCGGCGCACTGGCACGTGAAATCCTCGATCTGATCAAGCGCAACAACTGGTCTCACATGGATCTCACCTGCCTGCCCGCAATCTACCATGTGCACCCCGAAAAGATCACCCCTGCGGTGCGCGAAGCCGTGGCCAAACACCGCGACACCCATGATCAGATCTTTGTGGTCTACGCCGATTGCGGCACCGGCGGCGGGCTGGCCCAGACCTGCGAAGAGCTAGGGGTGGAGATGATCGCAGGCCCCCATTGCTACAGCTTCTTTGAGGGCAACGATCGCTTTGCCGAACTCGCTGAGGATGAGTTCACCGCCTTCTATCTCACCGATTTTCTGGTGCGCCAGTTTGAGGCCTTTGTCATCAAACCCATGGGTTTGGACCGCCATCCGGAGCTGCGGGACATGTATTTTGGCAATTATGAAAAGCTGGTCTATCAGGCCCAAACCGATGATCCCGCGCTGACCGAAAAGGCCAAAGATTGCGCGGATCGGTTGGGCCTCGCATTTGAGCGCCGCTTCACGGGCTATGGAGATCTGGAAACCGCGCTGCAAAACCAGAGCAAAAAACTCACCTAAACCACATGAGCGGTACCGTCTACGCACCTGAAATATAGAAGAAAAGTTGCCATTTTCGCAACACCTCTCTAAAAGGGCGCGCATGATGAATTGGGCGCATCTTCATATCTTTGGGTTACGACAGGCTGTAATGGCCGCACTGCTCTGTGCATTGGCGGGCTGTGAAACCACCGGCTTCGGGCGCAGCTCACAGGTCACCAGACTGGGCGACTATGACGTGGCCTATACCGAACTCAACGATGTGGAGGTCGGCAACACCGGCCCCCTCACACCGCTGCTGTTCACATACACCTATGCCGGTCGCACGCCCATCAATGGCGTGACCGAGTCAGAGCTCAAGCGCGAGGCCAAACGGCTTGGTCTGGACATGAAAACCATGCGCATCATCTACGGCGCCAATCCCTACAAAGACGCAGATGGCACGCTGCATGTCTGCACGATCGACGCCATCCGCCAGCGCCTGTGCAAAGCCGCCCCCACCTTGACGCTGCAGGCCCGCATCAACTACGCCAAAGCCCTTCTGGACAAAGACAGGGCCTGCGACTGGACAGGATTTGACGCGGCCTACAACAAATCCGCCACCTTCTCGCTTGGCGGTGATGATCAAACCCTTAACGTCAAAGCCGCCTGCTGAAGTCATTTGCGTCTTATCTGAGGTAAGCGGATCGCTTCTTGCGTCTGCCTGCGCCAAAAGCTTTGCTCCGGAGCCACCCTGTCTGAATTCCGCACGGCCTGTCTGCTGCACGGGCGCAAGATAAATCACCGAGGGGCCCCGCCATGGGCGGGGAGACAGCTATTTGTCTTGAGGCCGAAAGCAGAGAGGTCAGTGTGTGATCAGACAGGGATGGATCAGGCGCAAAGCGGTTTTGCTCTGGTGAACCTTTCGCCTTTGCGCTCCAACCCAAAGACGCGAGCAGCTCACACCAGCGAGGTCACCCAGAGAATGGTGGCATCCTCATCGCTCACCGAGACCACATTATGGCCCATCGCGCCATCATAGTAGGCGCTGTCGCCCCGGCGCATCTCCACCGGTTCATAATACTCGGTGTAAAGCGTGATCACCCCGGTCAGCACATAGAGGAACTCTTCCCCGTCATGGCGCACCCAGCCGTCAAACTCCTCCATGGAGCGGGCGCGCACCCGCGCCCGATAAGGCAGCATGGCCTTCTTGCGCAGCCCTTCGGCCAGCAACTCGTGCTCATAGGTCGCAGTGACCTGATGCGCGCCTTCGCCGGATTTCACCACCGACATGCGGCCCGTGATTTGGCCTTTCTGCGGCGCGGTGAACAGCTGCGGCACGGAAATTTCCAACCCCACAGCCAGCTTCTTCACCGCGTCATATGTCGGTGACATCTGCCCGTTTTCGATCTTTGACAGGGTCGAGCGCGCCAGCCCCGCCTGATTGGCGGCCTGCTCCAGCGTCCATTTGCGCGCCTTGCGCAGGTCCCGCACACGTTGGCCCAGGTCAAGCGGTTCCACATGATCCTGCTCCCCGTTCTCACGGGCGATGCGGATGAGCGATTTGGGGTCTTTTTCTGTCATGCCAGCGCTTCTAGCGCGCCTGCCCCAAGCTCTGCAACCGCCACGTCGCGCTTGCGCTCTCGTCCCTGCCTGCGTACCCAATCCGCATGACCACGCTGACCACCTCACTTTTTGACCAAGGCCCGCCGCCGCCCTGCCCGCAGGCCTTCAATATGGCCGCCCATGTGCTCGCGCTGGCCGACCGGCTGGCAGACAAACCCGCCCTCGAAGTAATCTCGGAAACCGGCGTGCAAATCTGGCGCTACAGCGAGCTGCAATCCGCCATTCTCGGCACCGCCACCGGCCTTCTTGAGGCAGGTCTCACACCCGGGGACCATGTGCTGATGCGTCTGGGCAATACGGTGGATTTCCCCATTGCCTATCTGGCGGCCATCGCTGTCGATCTGGTGCCGGTGCCCACCTCAACCCAGCTCACGGAGCCTGAAGTCGCGCGTATGATCGACACGCTGGCCCCGGCCGCCATTCTACATGATCCGGCCGTGCCCACAGCCTCAGCTCCCACGTCCAAAACACTGACAACGCAAGACCTTTTGAAAATGCGCAGCCTCCTACCTGCGGATTTCGTGATGGGAGATCCCAACCGCCCCGCCTATATCATCTACACCTCAGGCACCTCCGGTCAGCCCCGCGCCGTGCAACATGCGCACCGCGCCATCTGGGCGCGTCAGATGATGTTTGACGGCTGGTACGGCCTGCGCACAGAAGACCGTCTCCTCCATGCGGGCGCGTTCAACTGGACCTTCACATTGGGCACCGGCCTCATGGACCCCTGGACCATCGGCGCCACCGCCCTCATCCCAGCCCCAGACACCGCCCCCGCCGCCCTGCCAGACCTTCTGCGTCAGCATCAGGCGACTCTCTTTGCCGCCGCGCCGGGGGTCTACCGCAAAATGCTCGACGCGCCCGCGACCCCGGCGCTGCCCGCCCTGCGCCACGGCCTTTGCGCAGGCGAGAAACTGTCTGAACCGCTGCGGAAACGCTGGAATGCCGCCACCGGCACCAAACTCTATGAAGCCTTTGGCATGTCTGAGTGCTCCACTTTCATCTCCGCCAGCCCGGAGGCCCCGGCAGCGGCAGACACCTTGGGCCAGCCCCAGACCGGCCGCCGGGTTGCGATCCTTGCAGAGGGCGCGCCCGCACCGTTGGGCACCCCTGGTGTCATCGCGATCCACAGATCCGACCCGGGTCTGATGCTCGGCTATTTTGACGCGCCCGAGGCTACCGCAGCGCGCTTTGACGGAGAGTGGTTTCTCACCGGCGATCTCGGGGCGATGGATGCGCAGGGCCACATCACCTACATGGGCCGCGCCGACGACATGATGAACGCAGGCGGCTTCCGTGTCTCCCCGCTGGAGGTCGAAGCCGCCCTCCTCAACCATCCGGAGATCGCCACATTGGCCGTCACCGATGTTGAGATAAAAGCCGACACACGGGTGATTGCCGCCTTCTATACCGCTGATCACGATCTCGTGGAGGCGGATCTGAAAGCCTTTGCGGCCGCCCGTCTGGCGCGCTACAAGCAGCCAAGGCTCTACATCCGCCTGCCGGTCCTGCCCACCAATGCAAACGGCAAGCTCAACCGCCGCGCCCTGCGCGCAGATTTTGAAACGCAAACCCTCAAGGCCACACCATGATCAAACTCGACATCATCTCTGACCCGATCTGCCCCTGGTGCTTCATCGGCAAAACCCGTCTTGAGAAAGCGCTTGCAGAGGTCGAAGACCATCCTTTCGTGATCGAATGGCACCCCTTCCAACTCAACCCGGACATGCCTGACGAAGGCATGGACCGCCGCGAATATCTGGAAACCAAATTTGGCGGCAAAGAAAACGCCGTGCGCGTCTATGGCGAAATCGAACGCCACGCCCGCGAAGAAGGGCTCGACATCGACTTCGCCGCGATGAAGCGCACCCCCAACACCATCAACGCCCACCGCCTGATCCACTGGGCCGGGATCGAGCAGAAACAGAACGCCGTGGTGGATGCGCTCTTTGCCGCCTACTTCAACGAAGGCCGCGACATTGGCGACACCGACGTGCTGGCAGACATCGCCGACAGCGCCGGCATGGACGCTGCCATGGTGCGCAAGCTGCTCGACTCTGACGCCGATGTCGATGACATCCGCGCCCGCGACGCCCACAGCCGCAAAATGGGTGTGAACTCGGTGCCCACCTTCATTGTGGCCAACCAGCACGCGGTTCCGGGCGCGCAGCCTGCCGATCTCTGGCTGAAGGTGATCGCCGATCTGAAGGCCCAAACCGCCGCTGAATAACCGTTCATTTTTGATCTTGTGACCCTTCGGGGGCCGCGCTAAGCTCTGCTCTGCGCGCGGCCCATCTGTGCCGCCGTCAAGCCAAGCACAACGCCCAATTGGTTTGGACCCGCTCCGCAGAGACGCACTGCGCCTCCCGCAAGCGCGCCCGCATCATGGGAAAGCACCGGAGACCGTCATGACCAAAGACTCCCTGCCCATGACGCAGGTCGAATTCATCGCGCTTTGCGCCATGATGTTCTCCACCATTGCGTTCTCGATTGACGCGATGCTGCCCGCGCTGCCTGAAATCGCCAGCGAGCTCAGCCCCGATGCGCCCTCCCGCGCCACATTGATCATCACCTCCTTTGTAATGGGCATGGGGCTTGGCACCTTTTTCACCGGCCCGCTGTCAGACCGCTTTGGCCGCAAACCCGTGGTGATCGTCGGCGCCATCCTGTTCTCGATCTGCGCCTTCATCGGCTGGCAAAGCACAACATTGGAATGGGTGCTCGCCGCCCGCTTCTTTCAAGGGATCGGTGCCTCTGGCCCCCGCATTGCCACCATGGCGATTGTGCGAGATCTGTTTGCCGGGCGCGAAATGGCCCGCATCATGTCCTTTGCCATGATGATCTTCACGCTGGTGCCCGCCTTTGCCCCAGCCCTTGGCATGGTGATCATTGATGTCTCCTCCTGGCGCGGCATCTTTGTGGCCTTCATTGTCTTCTCGGTGATCTCCATGATCTGGATCGGCACCCGCCTGCCGGAATCCCTCGCTCCAGAAAACCGCCGCCCGTTCAGCTTTGCCAAACTGATGGCAGGCGTGCGGGAAATGTGGGCCATCCCCGCAGTGCGCACCTCCATGCTGGTGCAATCGCTGATCTTCGCCGGGCTTTTTGCCATGATCAGCTCTGTGCAACCGATCTATGAGCAAACCTTTGACCGCGCAGACCAATTCCCGTTCTGGTTCGCCGCAGTCGCACTGTTCTCCGGCACCGCCAGCCTGTTGAACGCAAAGCTCGTGATGGTGCTTGGCATGCGCTATCTGGTCACCGTCGCCATCGCCGCACAGGCGGTCTTTGCCCTCGTCATGATTGCCGCCAGCGCCTCACCGGACATTGGCATTCAATTCATCGCCTTCGTGATCTGGCAAACCGGACTGTTCTTTTCCATCGGCATGACCATCGGCAATCTCAACGCCATGGCCATGGAGCCGCTTGGCCATATGGCCGGCACCGCCGCCTCGGTCATGGGTGCGATCTCCACCATTCTGGGCGGCCTGCTCGCCACCCCGGTTGGTTTGGCTTTTGACGGCACCCCGTTCCCGATGGCCCTCGCGCTGTTTGTCTTTGCGGTGATCAGCATTGCCATGATGCTGCACATGCGCCGCCAGGAAGCGCTGGCTTAACGAAGGGCGCAGCGGCGACTTGGGCGCACACAAGCCCGCGTTCTCATTCGGAAAATATCCCGGGGGTGAGCCGCGTCCAGCGGCGAACGGGCAGCGCCCAGCACCCTCTGCGGTGGCAGAGACAGCGTCTCTTATTGCCACCACAGCCGCCCCCGCCAGCCGCCTACTTCGCGGCTTTGGCCTTGGCGCGTTTCTTCTCATTTACAACCTTCTGGGCCAGATCACGGGCAATCGCAAAAGCCCCTTTGATCTTGTCAGAAGACTTCGCCCAATCACGCCGCACAACAATCTTGTTGTCCTTGACCTTGGCCAGACCTTTCTGATCCTGAATGAACTCCACCAACCCCTGAGGGGAGGCAAATTTGTCATTGTGGAACTGAATGGTCGCGCCTTTTGGCCCGCCGTCCAGCTTGGCAATCCCGGCCTTCTTGCACATCTCTTTGATGCGAACAATGAGCAGCAAGGTATTGACCTCTTTAGGCAATTTCCCAAACCGATCAATCAGCTCGGCAGCAAAGCCCTCAAGCTCCACCTTGCCCTGCAACCCACTCAAGCGGCGATAGAGCCCAAGGCGCACATCCAGATCCGGCACGTAATTTTCGGGGATCAGCACCGGCACACCCAGATTGATCTGTGGCGCCCATTGGTCATCCCCGTCAGACAGACCTTCCAGCTCCCCGGCCTTGATCTTGGCAATCGCCTCTTCCAGCATCGACTGATAAAGCTCATAGCCCACATCCCGCATCTGCCCGGATTGCTCTTCGCCAAGAAGGTTCCCCGCGCCGCGAATGTCCAGATCTTGTGAGGCCAGCGTAAAGCCTGCCCCCAACGTATCCAGTGAGCCAAGCACCCGCAGCCGTTTCTCCGCCGCCGGGGTCAGCTTCGCGCGTGGTTTGGTTGTCAGATAGGCATAGGCCCGGGTCTTAGAGCGCCCGACCCGTCCCCGGATCTGGTAAAGCTGCGCCAGTCCAAACATATCGGCACGGTGCACAATCATCGTGTTCGCCGTCGGAATATCCAGCCCGCTTTCCACAATCGTGGTCGCCAGAAGCACATCATATTTGCCGTCATAAAAGGCGTTCATCCGATCATCGAGCTCACCCGCCGCCATCTGCCCATGGGCGGTGACAAAGCTCACCTCCGGCACATGATCGCGCAGGAATTCCTCGATCTCCGGCAGATCGCTGACCCGTGGCACCACGTAAAAACTCTGCCCGCCGCGATAATGCTCTCGCAACAGCGCCTCACGCACGGTCACCGCATCAAAGCTGCTCACATAGGTGCGGATCGCCAAGCGGTCCACCGGCGGCGTGCCAATGATCGACAGATCCCGCACGCCTGAGAGGCTCAGCTGCAATGTCCGCGGGATCGGCGTCGCCGTCAGCGTCAGCACATGCACATCGCTGCGCATCTGTTTCAGCCGCTCTTTATGCGCCACGCCGAAGTGCTGTTCTTCATCAATGATCAGCAGTCCAAGGTTCTGAAACCGCGTGTTTTTGGCCAACAACGCATGGGTGCCGACAACAATGTCCACCGTCCCATGCGCCATGCCATCGCGGGTTTTCTCTGCTTCTTTTGCGGAAACAAACCGCGACAAGGCTCTGACTTCCAAAGGAAATCCGCGGAATCGCTCTGCAAATCCCTTGGCGTGCTGACGCGCCAAAAGCGTGGTGGGCGCAATCACCGCCACCTGCTGGCCCGACATGGCCGCCACAAAGGCCGCGCGCATCGCCACCTCGGTCTTGCCAAAGCCCACATCGCCACAAACCAGCCGGTCCATGGGACGGCCAGAGGCCAGATCGTCAATCACATCGCCAATCGCGCGCAGTTGATCATCGGTCTCCTGATAAGGGAAGCGTGCGGAGAATTCCTCCCACGCATGATGCTGAGCTTCTAGCACAGGCGCTGAGCGCAGCTCCCGCTCAGCAGCCACCCGGATCAACCGATCCGCCATCTCGCGAATGCGCTCTTTCAGCTTGGCTTTCTTGGCCTGCCAAGCGCCACCACCCAGCCGGTCCAGCAAGCCCTCGTCATGGCCGTATTTCGACAGCAGTTCGATGTTTTCGACCGGCAGGTAGAGCTTTGCGCTCTCGGCATATTCCAGCAGGATACATTCATGCGCCGCCCCGGCCGCCGTGACCACCTCAAGCCCGTGATAACGCCCGATCCCGTGGTCCACATGCACCACCAGATCCCCGGGGCTCAGCGATTGCGTTTCGGTCAGGAAGTTCTCGGCGCGCTTTTTCTTGCGCGGCGCGCGGATGAGGCGATCCCCCAGCACATCCTGCTCAGAAATCACCGTCAGACCGGGGGTCTCAAACCCATGCTCCAGCGCCCAAACCGCCAGATAGAGCCCTGTTTTGCCGATCCGGCTGGCGTCTGTCACCGGGATGGTTTCCGCAAGCCCCTCATCTTCAATAAGGCCGCTCAGACGCTCCCGCGCGCCTTCGGAATAGCTCGCCACAACCACAGGGCCATCTGGCAATTTCTTGCGAATATGATCCGCCAAAGCCCCGAAAAGGCTCAGGTTTTCCTGCTGACGCTCTGGTGAGAAATTGCGCCCGATGCGCCCGCCTGCATCTATCGTGCCCGGCCCCGACGCCTGTGGCAGAGCCGCAAAATGCAGCATACGCCGCCCCGCGACCGCCTGATCCCAGGCCTTGTCATCCAGATAAAGCAGCCCCGGCGGCACCGGCTTATAGACCGTGTCGAGCCGCGCCTTCTGCGTCATCGCATGCTGGCGGGTTTCATACTGATCCGCAATCGCCTCCCAACGGGCAAGACGCGCCGCATCTGTCTGATCATCCACGGAAATTGACGCATTGGGCAGATAGTCAAACAGCGTTTCCAGCTCTTCATGGAAGAACGGCAGCCAATGCTCCACACCCTGATGTTTGCGCCCCGCGCTGATCGCCTCATAAAGCGGATCATCGGTGCCTGCCGCGCCAAACTCGATGCGGTAATTCTGCCGAAACCGCGTGATCGCCGCCTCATCCAGAATGACTTCACTCACCGGCGCAAGCTCAATCGCGTCCAATGTCTCTGTTGTGCGCTGTGTGGCCGGATCAAACCGCCGCGCCCCATCCAGCACATCGCCAAAGAAATCCAGCCGCACAGGGCCGCTGTCGCCGGGGGGATAGATGTCAATGATGCCGCCGCGAATGGCATAATCGCCGGGCTCCATCACCGTGGGCGCTTGGGAAAATCCCATACGCACGAGGAAGTTACGCAACGCCTCCTCATCCACACGCGCATTCACCTGCGCCCGGAAGGCCGCCTCTTGCAGGATATTGCGCGCAGGCACGCGCTGCGTCACCGCATTGAGCGTCGTGAGCAGCACAAACTGCTCCGGCATGCCATGCACCAGCCCCGCCAGCGTCGCCATGCGCGTCGCCGAGATATCAGCGTTGGGCGACACCCTGTCATAAGGCAGACAGTCCCACCCCGGAAAGACAATCACCGGCATGTCGGGCTTAAAGAAACTCAGCGCGGCGCGCGTCGCCGCCATGCGCTTGTCATCGCGCGCCACATGGATCACCGGGCCGCCACTTTTGGCCACCTCATTCAAAATGAGCTGGGCATCAAAGCCTTCCGGCGCCCCACCCACAGAGATGTGCTGCGCGTCTTTCATCACTCACGCCTTCATTTTCAATGGGTTACACCCCGGTCTTACCCCAGAGGCGACACCAACAAGTTCTGATACATGCCCCACAGAGAGGTCACAAAAATCGAGATCATTCCGACCAGCTGCACCCAGAAACGGTGCCGCGTCAGCCGTTTACGCAGCGTATCACCGTTCAGATCATCGCGCTTGATGTGCCGCGAGGCGCGCACGCTCATCGCAAACACAAGGCTCATCGGCAGCGCAATCAAGAAGACCGCCTGCGCAAACTCAATCGCGTAGCCAAAGCCCAGAACCGCCAATCCGGTGAGAACAAAGCTCACAATCCCCACCAGCCACATGCCGGCGACATCCACCATGTGCAGAATGCGGTTGATATTAATCTGCACCAGCGCGTGAAAATCTTCCTCAAACTGCCCGCCCTTGCGCTTGGCGCGCAGGACCAGATCCCACGGCACACCCAGCACCCAGTGGCTGGCAGAGGACCAAAACACCGCCAATGCAATCCAGAACCACAGGTTCGAAAAGCTTCGGAAGTCGATGAGTTCTAATACGGTTTGGCTCAGGTCCAAAGTTTTCACTGCCCTTTAAATTTTTAAACGACATACCCTGCCACTGCGGCAATTCCTAGCCTTGAGATGGCGGAATTTCCGTGGCACCTACGGGGCAGCAACACATGGAGCCGATCATGCCCACTTCCCCCGCTGCCTTTCCGACCGCCCGCCTGCGGCGCACCCGCCAATCCGCGGCCGTCCGTGGCCTCGTGCGCGAAAATACGCTCACGGTGGATGATCTGATCTGGCCGGTGTTTGTGCGCGACGGCGAAGGGGTCGAGGAGCCTGTGCCCTCGATGCCCGGCGTGATGCGGCGCTCGGTGGATAAAATCGTCGAGGCTGCGCGCGAAGCGGCTGATCTGGGCATCCCTGTGATCTGCCTCTTTCCCTACACCGATCCGGCGCTCAAAACCGAAGACTGCGCTGAGGCCTGGAACCCTGAAAACCTCTCCAACCGCGCCACCCGCGCGATCAAGGCCGCGGTGCCGGAAATCGCCGTGATGACCGACGTTGCGCTGGATCCCTACAACATCCACGGCCATGACGGTTTTGTGGTGAATGGCGAGATCGTCAATGACGCCACGGTGGAGGCGCTGGTGAAACAGGCGCTCTCTCAGGCGGAGGCCGGTGCTGACATCATTGGCCCTTCTGACATGATGGATGGCCGCATCGGCGCGATCCGCACCGCCCTTGAGGCAGGCGGGCACCACAATGTCATGCTGATGAGCTATGCCGCCAAATATGCCTCTGCCTTTTACGGGCCCTTCCGCGATGCGGTGGGCGCATCCGGCGCGCTCAAGGGTGACAAAACCACCTATCAGATGGACCCGGCCAATTCAGACGAGGCCCTGCGCCTTGTGGCCCGCGATCTCGATGAAGGCGCGGATATGGTCATGGTCAAACCCGGCATGCCATATCTGGATATCTGCCGCCGCGTGAAAGACAGCTTTGGCGTGCCGACCTTTGCCTATCAGGTGTCCGGTGAATACGCGATGATCCAGGCCGCCGCGCAAAACGGCTGGATCGACGGTGACCGCGCCATGGTGGAGAGCCTGATGGCCTTCAAACGCGCCGGATGTGACGGGATTTTGACCTATTTTGCCCCCGAAGTGGCCCGCAAAATCGGGTAGAGCTTTGCAGATCTAGTGACATAGACCTTCAGGCCGTCTATACTGCCGGAAAGCCGGATCAAAACCGGTGAACTGAGCAGACTTCAACAATCACAGGCAAAGACCATGACCAATCTCACCCGACGCGGCTTCGCGCTCACCGGCCTTGCAGCCGCTGGCGTCACCGCTGCATGTGGCAACGGTGTTGGCTCCAATGGCGCAAGCGAAATTGACGCCCGCGCGGATGCAACCCTCAGCTTCCTCTATTCCGAATACCCAAACACCACCGACCTGCGCGACAAAGCCGCCGGTATTCTGGTGATGCCGCTCGTCACCGAGGCCGGATTTGGCTTTGGCGGCGGCTACGGCCGCGGCGCCCTGCGCGTGAATGACGTGACCGTGGATTACTACTCTGCCACCAAAGGCAGCGTGGGCCTGCAAATCGGCGCTCAGCAACACGCCCATGTGCTGTTCTTCATGACCGAAGGCGCACTCGCAGATTTCCGCAGCTCCAACGGCTGGGCCGCAGGTGCAGGCGCACAATATGTGGTCGCCAACGAAGCCGGTAACCTGAGTGCCGAAACCACAAACCTGCTCGCGCCGGTGATCGCCGTGATCTTTGGCCAGGCAGGCCTGAAAATCGGTGCAACTCTGGAAGGCATCAAATACAACCGCATCATCCCGTAAGCGGTTCATTTTCCAAAGAAAAAGCGCAGGGCACCCCCCTGCGCTTTTTTTGTTTCTAGAGCATCGCCCCACAAATCTGCAACCACTGTAGTGGGTCACATAGACCGGCCCCCGACCCTGGGTGGGGGTGAAGCCCCCTCCCTTGGGGAGGGTCGGGGGCTGGTCGGCTTCGCCTCCTACGCACTGGTGGAAACCAAGCGCTTCAGATTTTCTAGACGATGATCTAAGGGCTCAGAAAATCAATCCAGCGCGCGCAGGCGCTTGATCAGGCTGGAGGTGTCCCAACGCCCGCCGCCCAGTTTCTGCACGTCTTTGTAGAACTGATCGACCAGCGCCGTCACCGGCAGGCTTGCGCCAATCTCATCGCCGGTGGAGAGCACAATGCCCAGATCCTTGCGCATCCAGTCCACCGCAAAACCGTGATCAAACTCATCGTCAATCATGGTCTCATAGCGGTTCTGCATCTGCCAGCTGCCCGCCGCGCCACCCGCGATCACATCGACCACAGCGCGGCCATCCAGCCCGGCTTTCTCCGCAAAATGCAGCCCCTCAGACAGCCCCTGCACCAGACCGGCAATACAGATCTGATTGACCATCTTGGTCAGCTGCCCGGCCCCGCTGTCGCCCAGCCGTTTGATCGAGCGCCCATAGGCCTGCATGATCGGCTCCGCCGCATCGTAGGCCGCCTGATCGCCGCCACACATGATAGACAGAATGCCGTTCTCAGCCCCCGCCTGACCGCCAGACACCGGCGCATCCACAAAAGCAATGCCCTGCGCTTTGCCCGCTGCGTAAAGCTTTGCCGTCACTTTGGCCGAAACCGTGGTGTGATCCACAAAAGTGCTGCCCTCTGACATGCCTGCAAAAGCACCGTCATCGCCAAGGCAAACCGAGCGCAAATCATCATCATTGCCCACACAGCACATCACAAATTCTGCACCGGCAACCGCCTCGCGCGGGGTCGCCGCAAACCCGGCCCCATATTCCTTGGCCCAGGCCTCCGCCTTGGCGGTGGTGCGGTTGTAAACCGTCACCTCATGGCCCTCTTTCACCAGGTATCCCGCCATCGGATACCCCATCACTCCCAAGCCCAAAAACGCAACTTTTGCCATCGGCTTTCCCCTTGCTTTCATTCGTCGTAATACTTGTCTCGCCTGCGCAAGCAGAAGGCAAGGACTATAAGAGGCAGACCCATGGCGGCATTTTTCAGATGGCTTTTGCGCATTGCCAGCGGCTTGGTGATTCTCACCGTGCTCGGCGTGATGCTGATCTATTTCCTCGCCTCCCGCAGCTTGCCGGACTACGACAAGACCTTTGCCGCAGCCGGAGTATCCGCACCGCTGGAGATTGTGCGCAACAACGCCAATGTGCCGCATATCTTTGGGGAAACCGACGAGGATGTGTTCTTTGGCCTGGGCTATGCCCACGCGCAGGACCGTCTCTGGCAGATGCTCACCATGCGCCGCACGGCTCAGGGGCGGCTGTCTGAGGTCTTTGGCACCCGCACGCTGGAAATCGACAAGCTCATGCGGCGGCTTGATATCGCGGGCGCGGCCCAGCAATCGGTCTCCGCGCAGGATCTGGAAGTGTTGGCCGCACTGCAAGCCTACGCCCGTGGCGTGAACGCACGCATTGATGAGGTCAACCGCTCCGCTCTGGGCCGCGGCGCACCGGAGCTCTTCCTTTTCAAACAGGCCTTCTCCCCGTGGCAGCCTGCTGACACCATCGCCCTGCAAAAGCTCATGGCCCTGCAGCTCACAGGTCAGATGCAATCTGAGGTCCTGCGCGCCCGCACCTCGCTTGCGCTCAATGATATCAATCGCTTGGCGGACATTCTTCCAGATGCGCCAGGCACCGGTGTCGCCGCGCTGCCGGAATATGCCAGCCTTGTTCCCGGCACGCCGCGCTATGCCGCGAGCAAGCCTTTGCCCGCCCATCCGCTCTCTCCCTTCAAGATCCCCGCGCTGTCAGGGGCCTCCAACGCCTGGGCCGCCGCGCCCACCCGAAGCGCCTCTGGCGGCACCCTTTTGGCCAATGATCCGCACCTCGGCCTGACCGCCCCGTCGATCTGGTATCTCGCCCGTCTGGAGCTGCAAAGCGGCGGCGTCATCGGCGCGACAATCCCGGGCATTCCCGTCGTGCTTTCCGGCCGCAGCGAGGCTTTGGGCTGGGGCATCACCGCCGCCTATGTGGATGATCAGGACCTCTATATCGAAGAGCTCGACCCCAGCGATCCGGAGCGCTACCGCACACCTGACGGTTTCAAAACCTTTGAAACCCGCAAATCGATCATCACCATCAAAGATCACAGCCCGGTCACCCTGACCCTGCGCTGGACGGAAAATGGCCCCGTCCTACCGGGCACGGATTTCAACCTCGCCGCCATCACCCCTCCGGGCCATGTGGCCGCCCTGCGCTGGACCGCGCTCAGCCCGAAAGACCGCTCCACGACTGCACTTCTGGACCTGATGTACGCCGACTCTGTCGAGCGCGCCATTGAGGTCACCAAACAGCACGTCGCCCCCGGCCTGACGCTCACGCTGGCAGACAAAGACAACATCGGCATGGCCCTGATCGGTGCGGTCCCACGCAGAGACAGCGCGCACCAAAGCCGCGGGCGTCTGCCATCACTCGGGGCGCTTGCCGAAAACCGCTGGCAGGGCGTGTTTGATGCGGCCAACAACCCGTCATTTGTGGAACCCGTGGGCGGCATCGTCGGCAACACCAACAACAAATTCATCGACCGCCCTTTCCCCCAGCATATCTCTTATGTCTGGGGCGACAGTCAGCGCATCCAACGCTGGCAGCGCCTGATGCAGGGCCGCCGCGTCCACACCCGCGACAGCTTTATCGAGGCCCAGCTAGACACCGTCAGCTTCTCCGCCCGCTCAATCCTGCCGCTGATTGGCGCAGAACTCTGGTTCACCGGAGAAGCCGCCCCCGAAGGCAGCCGCGAACGCCAGCGTCAGCGCGCACTTACGCTGCTGTCTGAGTGGAATGGCGAAATGAACGAGCATCTGCCTGAGCCGCTGATCTACGCCGCTTGGGTGCGCGCCCTGCAGGAGCGCCTGATCCGCGACGATCTTGGCCCGCTGGCGGATGAATACACCCATGTGGAGCCGCTCTTTATCGAACGTGTCTTCCGCAACATCGACGGCGCCGCCGCATGGTGTGACGTGCGCCAAAGCGTCCCTCAGGAAACCTGCGCCGATATGGCCAAACTGGCGCTGGATGACGCGCTCATCACCATTGAGGAGCGTTACGGCCCACAGCTTGAATCCTTGCGCTGGGGCGATGTCCATCAGGCCACCCATGACCATCAGGCGCTTGGCGAAGTGCCGATCCTGCGCTTCTTTGTGAACATCCGCCAATCCACTTCGGGTGGCGACAACACACTTCAGCGCGGCAAAACCAGCGGCACCGGTGAAAACCCGTACCACAACGTCCACGCCGCAGGCTACCGCGGGGTCTATGACTTCGCCGATCCTGACAGCTCGGTTTTTGTGATCTCCACCGGCCAGTCCGGCCACTTCCTGTCGCGCTTTTATGACGACATGGCCCAACTGTGGCGCCGGGGCGAATATATTCCGATGTCATTGGATGAAGAGCTGGCCCGCGCCGCCGCTGTTGGCGTCACGCGGATTGAACCGATGGCGCAGTAATCCTGCGCCATCAATATCTTAGGATGTGATCTTAAGGCCTCTGTCAGAGGCTTTCAAACTGCGCCCGCTGCTTGGCGCTCCACAGCACGGTGATCTCAAAGCCCTCGTCCGTCTGGGCCTCTTCCTCCACGATGCCCTCTTTGAAGAGCCACGCCCGTGCCTTGCCCGCCGCAAAGCTCAGCTTCAGCGTTTCGCGACTCTTCTCGCTGGCCAAAGCCTGCTGGATCGCCGCAAACATCTCATCAAGACCCTGCCCGCTCACAGCCGACACCGCAAAGATATCCTCTTCGCGCTCCGCCTTGGCGACCATCGCATCGCGATCATCCGCGCTCAGCAGGTCAATCTTGTTCCAGACTTCGATCTGAGGGGTGTCCTCACTCAGCCCGAGGGTTTCAAGGATCGTGCGCACGTCCTCGGCCTGATGCTCTGTTTCCGGATGCGCAATGTCGCGCACATGCAGCACCAGATCCGCCGCCAGCACCTCTTCCAGCGTCGCCCGAAAGGCCGCCACAAGCTGCGTTGGCAGATCACTGATGAAGCCCACCGTGTCCGACAGGATCACTTCGGGGCCGTTGTTGGGCAACTCCACCGCGCGCATGGTCGGGTCGAGCGTGGCAAAAAGCATGTCTTTCGCCATCACATCTGCACCGGTTACACGGTTGAAGAGTGTGGATTTTCCGGCATTGGTATAGCCCACCAGCGCAACAATCGGAAACGGCACCTTGGCGCGCGCCTTCCGGTGCAGCTCGCGGGTTTTCACAACCTTCGCAAGCTGGCGGCGCAACCGCACCAACTGATCGTCGATCGCGCGACGGTCCGCCTCGATCTGGGTTTCACCGGGACCACCCACAAAGCCAAGTCCGCCCCGCTGACGCTCCAAGTGGGTCCAGGCCCGCACCAGTCGCGTGCGCTGATAAGACAGCGCAGCCATCTCCACCTGCAACACACCCTCACGGGTGCGCGCCCGATCCGAGAAGATCTCAAGGATCAACCCGGTCCGGTCCAGCAGTTTGACCTTCCACTCTTTTTCCAGATTGCGCTGCTGCACAGGGGTGACTGGCCCGTCAATCAGGACAAGCTCCACCTCATTGGCCTTAAACAGCGCCTTCAGTTCTTCGATCTTACCGCTGCCAAACAACTTGCCGGGCTGGGCTTTGGGCAGGCGCACGACGTTTGAGCCCACCACCTCCAGTTCCGGCAAAGCCGCTGCAAGCGAAATGGCCTCTTCCAACGCGAAAGAGGCCTCGCGCCGCTGATCAGCGCCAGTGATATCGGGATGCAGGACCCAAGCGCGGGTGACCTGCGTGTCATGCTCCATCAAGAGGCGTCTTCACCTTCATACAGAGAAATCGGCTGTGCCGGCATGATTGTCGAGATCGCATGTTTGTAGACCAACTGGCTCTGACCATCGCGGCGCAGCAGCACACAGAAGTTGTCAAACCAGGTGATCACACCCTGCAGTTTCACACCGTTGATCAGAAAAATGGTCACCGGAACTTTGGTTTTCCGGACGTGGTTCAAAAATGCATCTTGGAGATTCTGTCGATCCGAAGCCATGTCGTGCTTGCCTTTGTTCTTGTTTGTGCATCGGGATAGGTATGCAGTCGCGAGTATGGAGCGCACATTCTGGACTTACCAGCCTAAAATGACGCCTTTTTAAACCGCTACGGGGTCAACCGCATCATTTCTGCCACAAGTCCGGAGAAATCAGGGCGATAACCGCAAGCGCTTCCAACCGTCCGGCAATCATAGCTGCACAAAGAATAAGCTTTTCCACCGGACCCAACGAGGAAATCGCAATCGGGAATTCTCCGGCCACCTGCGTCAACGGCCCCGCCGTTGTGAGCGCGGAGACCGCCAGAATAAGCGCCTCTTCAAAGCTGTTTCCGGCAAGCGCCAGCAGCAGGGTCACGGCGGCAAGCGACAGGGCAAACAGCATGAAAAACACCCAGGCGATCACCGCGCCGCGCCGTCTCAGCCCGCGCGCACCCGCCCGTTTGCGCCCCAGCACCACATTGGGATGCACCAACCGCTCCATCTCGCCCAGCCCCTGCACGTAAAGCGCATAGACCCGCAGCAGCTTCACGCCACCCGCCGTGGTCGCCACGCCGCCGCCCACCATGGCCAGCGCCAGCAGGATCAGGCCCGGCGTCTGCAATCCGCTCCAGTCTCGCGCCACATGCCATTCCGAGCTTTCAAATCCGGTGGTGGTGAGAAAGCTCATCACCGTGAAAATCCCGCCCCAGGCGGCTTTCAGTCCAGCCAGAGGATCGCTCACATCTTCTTCGCTCAGCGCCCCAAACCAGTGCCGCATGAACAGCATCACCGCCACCACCATCACGATCAGAAACCCCAGCCGCAGCTCCGGATCTTCGAGCAGGCTGTTGCGCCGCACCGCCCCCGTGTCAGAGCTGAAGGTGCTGCGCGACAGGGCAAACAGCAGGAACAGGAAGATGATCATCTCCCCCGCAACGCCAGAATTGCTGTTCTGCACGCCCACGCCCGTAGTGATCCCACTGGTCGAAAGCGTCGCCATGGCGTTCATCAACCCAACAATCGGGCGATCCCCCAGCACCACCAGCATGATCCACAGCGCGCCGGTCAGACCGACATAGATCGGCAACAGCGCCTGCGCCGCACGGCTCCAGCGTTTCATCGGGCGCGCGCGCTGCATGTGGGTCTGGCCAGTGTCAAGCTGGCCGGGTTCCCCCATGGCCGTCACTTCAAATCCGCCGAGGCTCAGAGGTGCCAGAACCGCCGCCGCAGCCACCCACATCAATAGACCGCCAAGCCAGCCCACCATCCCGCGCCACAGATGCACCGCATCCGTCAGCATGCTGGCTGGCTCATAGGTGGTCATCCCGGTGGTGGTCAGGCTGCTGACCATCTCAAAGTAGACATCCACATAGGGCACCACACCAAGTGTTTCATACATCGGCAACGCCAGCACTGCCGGTAACAGCGCAAGCGCCAGAAACAGCGCTTTGAGGTTGTCCACCGTGCGCGTGCGCCCCCGCGTGCCATGCACCGCAATCGCAATCAGCGTGCAGACAAACAGCACCATCGTGCCGGAATAGAAAAAGCTGCGCGACACAAAATGGTCGTTCTGCACCAGTGCCACCGCCGCAGGCACATACATCAGCAGCCCTGAAATCAGGACCATCTGCACAAACAGCGGGATTTGAGACAGGCGCAGCGTCATCGGCTCAGAAGAAGTCGATGGAGACCTGCAACAGCTGCTCCACCCCCGGCACATCCGCCGACAGGGAGAACAGCACAATCACGTCCCCTTCATTGATGCGCGTGCCGCCTTTGGGTTTCACAACCTCTTTGCCCTTCTGAATCGCACCAATCAGCACGCCTTCCGGGAAAGCCACATCGCGCACCTGCTGCCCTGCAATTGGCGAGGTCGACAGCACTTCGGCCTCAATGATCTCCGCCTCGGTATCGCCAACCGAATAAACCTCACGTACCCGCCCGTGCCGGATATGGCGCAGGATCGAGCTCACCGTGGTGGCGCGCGGGTTGATAAAGGCATCAATGCCCAAAGGCGGCATCAAAGGCGCAAGTGTCGGGTCATTGATCAGCGCAATCGCCAGCGGGCAACCCGCCGATTTGGAGCGCACAGAGGCGAGCATATTGGTCTTGTCATCGTCAGTGACCGCCAAAATGGCGTCTGCACGGTCCGCGCCCGCCTCTGCCAGCAGTGCGGCGTCCAGACCATCCCCGTTCAGAACAATCGTGCGCTCCAGCGCTTCGGCGGCGCGCTCCGCCACGCGGCGGTCCTTTTCGATGATCTTTGTACGGATACGATGCGCGCTCTTCTCCAGCCGCTGCGCCACCATCAGGCCGACGTTGCCACCGCCAACAATCACTGCACGCTCTTGCTTTTTCTGAACCTTGCCAAAGACTTCCATGGTGCGGCTCACGTCCTCAACAAAGCTGAAGACATAAATTTCATCACCCACAAACAGCTGGTCACCCGGCTCAGGCGCAAACAGCGTGCCATGGCGGCGCACGCCCACAACCACCGCATTCAGCGTAGAGAACAGATCGGTCAACTGCCGCAAAGGCGTGTTCACCACCGGACAATCTTCATCCAGCACCAGCCCCAGCATCTGCACCTTGCCTTCCAGGAAGGTCTCCGTGTCAAAGGCATTGGGCGCCGTCAGCCGCTTGAGCGCCGCATCCGCCACCTCAAGTTCAGGCGAGATCACCACGTCAATCGGCATGTGATCACGCCGGTAAAGATCGGAATAAAGCACATCCAGATAAGACTGGCTGCGCAGACGAGCGATCTTGCGCGGCACGGAAAACACCGAATGCGCCACCTGACAGGTCACCATATTGACCTCGTCAGAATAGGTGGCCGCAATCAGCATATCCGCATCGCGCGCGCCCGCACGGTCCAGCACATCAGGATAGCTCGCAAACCCCGCGATCCCCTGCACATCCAGCGTGTCCGTGGCGCGGCGCACCAATTCGGGGTTGTTGTCCACAACGGTGACATCGTTGTTTTCACCGGACAAATGGCGAGCAATCTGCCATCCGACCTGACCGGCCCCACAGATAATGACCTTCATATGCTTCCCTCAAGGGTTTGTCTGTCCGACATGCCAGAGAGCGCCAATCAGGTCAATTGCAAGCATTGACGCCAGTCCCGTTTGGGTTTCTTCTTAGGGCGCAAACTAAATTATGAAGTGAGATAAGAAGATGCGGCAAACTGTTGTTATATTTGCGGCTCTTGCAACGGTCGTGACGGGCTGCACCCCGACCTCTTACTCAGGCTACGCCAAATCCGGGGTCACCCGCGAAACCGCTGCATATGATGACACGGCCTGTTCTGTAGAAGCCAACAAACTCTTTCCGGCAGCCACCTTCACCACATCGGTCTATTCCGGCTACCACGGCGGCTACGGCGGTTATGCTGGCGGCTACTGGGGCGGCTACCCCGGCTATTGGGGCGGCAGCCATGTTCAGGTTCAGGACGCCAACGCCGGTATGCGGGCCGAGCATCGCGCCGACTGCATGACGCTGAAGGGATATACACCCGTGACCCACCCGATCTGCACCGAGGATCAACTCGCCGGGCGCCAATATGCGGCCATTCCCGGCGCCCCTGTCCCGGCAACCAACATCTGCGCTCTGCGCGCCAAGGGCGGCGGTGTCGCCCTGATTGATCTCAGCAAACCCATCTAACCCCAAACAATCTAACAAAAATACAGTAAAGGTTCATTGTGTCCTTCGTAAAATACCCCGCGTTTGCCGCCTCGCTCTTTGTTGTTCTCAGCGGCTGCACCGAGTTTGGCACCTACTACAAAGAAGGTGTCACCAAATCTGAACTGAACATCGACCGTGGCCAGTGCAACAGCGCCGCCGCAGCCGCCTATCCGCCCCGCATCGTCACCGACTGGTGGCCGATTTATGACGGCAACGGGCGCATTGTTGGCCAACGGCCAGAGCAATATGACATCAACGAAGGCGCCCGCCATTCTGCTGTGCGCAGCTGCATGGCCGAGAAAGGCTATGAGAAAGTTCAGATCCCTTACTGCAAGGACGAGCAGCTTGGCGAAAATCACTATGCCAAAATCGAGGTCGCCCCGGAGCTGAGCCCCAGTATCTGCGGTCTGCGCACCGAAGATGGCGGCCGCGTGCTGATCGATCTGAGCAAGCCGATCTCAAGCAAATCCAGCGGCTAGATCATCGCACAAAACAAACGCGCGGAGCTTCTGCCCCGCGCGTTTTGTCTTTGCCCCTCTGCGGTGCGGCTTTATTCAGCCGCTTCGCTTTCCTCTTCAGGCACATGCGCCACACGCGCACCTGCCTTGTTGGAGGTCACAACCCCCAGCGATTTTAGCTTGCGGTGCAGCGCGCTGCGCTCCATGCCGACAAAGCTCGCGGTGCGGCTGATATTGCCGCCAAAGCGGTTGATCTGGGTCAGCAGATACTCCCGCTCAAACGCCTCACGCGCCTCCCGCAGCGGCAGCGTCGCCAGCGTGCCGGACAGCACCACGCGGCCATCTTCCGCAGGCGTATCGGTTTCACCGGGCAACTCGCGGCTCTCAATCGGCCCCTGCCCGTCCCCAAGGATCAGCACCCGCTCAATCAGGTTCTTGAGCTGGCGAACATTGCCCGGCCACACCATGGTCTGCATCAGCGCAATCGCATCCGCACTCAGCTCGCGCAGCGGCAGGCCTTGGCTCTCATGCAACTGTCCGAGGAAATAGCTCGCCAGCGCAGGGATGTCTTCGCGCCGCTCTTCCAGCGACGGCACCGCAATCGGCACAACATTCAGGCGGTGATAGAGCTCCTCGCGGAAGGTGCCCTCTGCAATCGCCTGCGTCAGATCCTGATTGGTCGAGGAAATCACCCGCAGATCCACGCGTACCTTCTTTGAGCCGCCCACGCGGGTGAATTGCTGATCCACCAGCACCCGCAGGATCTTACTCTGCGCCGCCAGCGGCATGTCGGCCACCTCGTCAAAATAGACAATCCCGCCGTTGGCCTGCTCCAGCAGGCCGGTCTCGATGCCGCGCTCGGCACTTTCGCGACCAAAGAGGATTTCCTCCACCCGGTCCGGATCCATCCCCGCACAGGAGACGGTGACAAACGGCGCGCTGGCGCGGTTGGAATTGGCGTGGATATACCGCGCCGCCACATCTTTGCCGACACCCGCAGGCCCGGTCAGCATCACCCGCCCGTTGGAGCGCGTGACCTTATCCAGTTGCGACACCATCGCGCGATAGGCCGCGCTGTCACCGATCAGATCAGCCGGCTTGCCGTCCTGACGTTTCAGCTCGGTGTTCTCACGACGCAGACGGCTGGTCTCCATCGCCCGTTTGATCACCACCAGCAACTGATCAATGTTAAACGGCTTTTCGATGAAATCATACGCGCCCTGCTTGATCGCCGCGACCGCAATCTCGATATTGCCGTGGCCCGAAATGATCACCACCGGCACTTCCGGATAGTCGTTTTTCACAGCCTTCAGGATGTCGATGCCATCCATATTGCTGTCCTTCAGCCAGATATCGAGGATCATCAGCGCCGGTTGCTCGCTGGTCACCTGCGCCATCGCCTCATCCGAGTTGCCCGCCAGCCGCGTCGAAAACCCCTCGTCTTTCAGGATGTCCGAAATCAGTTCCCGAATGTCGCGCTCATCGTCAACGATCAGAATGTCACTCATAATACTCGCTCGCTCTCTTTGATGTCCTCAGCAGGTGCAGCGCCCAAAGGGGCCAAAGGCAGTTTGATCTCTGCCATTGCACCAACATGAGAAGACTGTTCAAACACCGGCGCATCCAGCAGCGAAAGCTGCCCGCCATGCTCTTCAATGATCTTTTTCACAATGGGGAGACCCAGCCCCGTGCCCTTGTCGCGTGTCGTGACATAAGGCTCAAACAGTCGGGCACGATCGGCAGGCAAGCCAATGCCATTGTCTGCAATCCGCAGCACCGCGTGCTCTTCTTCAATCTTCAAACTCACCCGAATTTCCGGAGAGATGACCTCCTCAGGGTTTTTTTCCTGATAGGTTTCAATCGCTTCACCGGCATTCTTGATCAGATTGGTCAGCGCCTGTGAGATCATCGTGGCGTCCAGATCCACGGTCATCGGCCCTTTGCAGATGTCGCGCTCAAACCGCACATCCGGCTGGCCGGTCTCCTGCAACAGCACCGCCGCCTGCACCAGCTCCACCAGATCGGCGGCCTTGCGATCCGGCTCCGGCATCCGCGCAAATTTGGAGAACTCATCGACAATCCGGCGCAGATCATTGGTCTGGCGCACAATCACATCGGTCATCTGTTCCAGCGTGTCGCTGTCCTCGCCCAGTCGGCTGGCAAACTTGCGGCGGATACGTTCAGCCGACAGCTGGATCGGGGTCAGCGGGTTCTTGATCTCATGGGCGATGCGGCGTGCCACGTCGCCCCAGGCTGCCGTCCGTTGTGCCGTCACCAGATTGGTCACATCGTCAAAGGCCACCACATAGCCCTCAAGCGTGCCATCGTCGCGACGCCGCGTGGACATGCGCACCAAAAGATGTTCCAGCCGCCCGCCGCGAACCACCTTCACCTCTTCCTGCGCCACTTCCTTGCCGCCCGAGGTCAGCTCCTCAAGCACCGGACCAAACTCCGGCACCGCCACCGCCAGAGGCATCGCCTGATGGTCATCCGCCCAGGCCAATAGCCGTTCTGCGGAGCGGTTCACAAAGGAGACCTTGCCCTCCGCTGTTAGCCCGACAACACCGGACGTCACCGAGGTCAGCACGCTGTCAAACATGCGGCGGCGGCGGTCAATCTGGCGGGTGTTGTCCAGCAGCGTCTCGCGCTGCACCTTCAGCTGGCCGGTCATCTGGTTGAAGTAGCGCCCCAACATGGCGATCTCATCATCGCCTTCTTCCTCGCGCACTTTGACATCCAGATCGCCCGCCCCAACGCGCTGTGCCGCCTGCATCAGGCGCCCAACCGGACGCGACAGCCGTTCCGCCATCCACATGCCCATCCAGATCGCCGCAAGCACCAAAATCAGCGCAAATCCGAGATAGATCAGACCAAACTCAAACAGCCGCTGCCCGCGCTCGCTCTCCAGCTGCGAATACAGCCGCGCACTGGCCTGCGTGTCATCCAGCAGCTGGAAAATCTCCGCATCCACCTCGCGGCTGATATAGAGATAGCGGTCCACAAAGGCCTCAAGCCGCACCAGCGCGCGCATCTCATTGTTGTCCAGATCACGGATGATGACATAGCCATCCTCCACGGTCTCGGCCATCTCCGCCTCGGTGGGCTTTTCAAAGTCAAACAGATAGGAGCGCTCACCCCGCGCGCGCAGCTCGCCTGTGCCATCGATCACAAAGGCTTCTTTCAGACCGCGCTGGATCTGCACCTGCCCCGCGGCCAACAGAACCCGAAGCTCACCCGCATCCATAAAGAAGGTCGCACGCCGCCGATTGTTGAGAAACTCTGCCAGCGCGCCCGCGTCTTCTTTGAGCGCCTCAATATGCTCTTCTTCATAGGCCTGCGCTGCCGACAGCGAATTGCCCACCACCAGCCGCACACGCTCGCTGAACCAGCCCTCAAGGCCGATGTTCAGCGTCAGCCCAGCAAACACCGCCACCGTCACCGCAGGCACCACAGCCAGCACGGCAAACGCCCCGGTCAGCCTCAGATGCAGGCGCGATCCGGCAGAGCGGGCACGGCGCGAGGAAATCGCGCGCACCACATTCTGCAGCACCAGCGCGGCCACGATCAGAACATAGGCAAAATCGGCAAGAAAAATTGCACGCAATGTGCTGGAGGAGGCGCCAAGCCCAAACGGACCAAGCGCCAGATAAGTCGCCAAAGCCAGCGCCGGAGCCAGCACCACCAGCCCGAAAGCTGCGGCATTCTGGACACGCCTCTGACTGCGCAGGCGCTGAAAACGCGCCCAGTGACTCGTCATTGTCCGGCTCGACACCCGACTTCCCCAATTGATTTGGTGGCGCTTGCGCGCCCCACCGCCATATCAGGTGGTGCATTCTATGAGCCGTGCCGTTTTTTGACGACTGCGGCTCTGGCACCACATTTATGTGGCCTTTTTACATCAATTTGCGGCGGCGTGTCACGTGAATATCCAGATCGGTGATCTTTTTACGCAAAGTATTCCGATTTATCCCCAACAAATCAGCACATTTTGCCTGATTTCCGCCGGTTGCATCCAGCGCGATTTCGATCAGAGGCAGCTCAATCTCGCGCAGAATCCGCGCATAGAGCCCTGCCGGGGGCAGCATATTGCCGTGCAAATCAAAGTAACGGCGCAGATGGCGCGCCACGCTGGCGGAGAGCTTTTCATTGTCCTCACCACCCATCAGCGGCCCCGCCTGCGGCGCGGTGCCCAGCACCATTTCCGCTTCGGTTTTGATCACCTCTTCGGCCTGCGCGGTCAGCACAAGACGGCGCACCGCATTTTCCAACTGGCGCACGTTGCCCGGCCAGCTGTAGGTGCGGAACATTTCCATCGCATCTTCCGAGAACACCCGCATCGGTGCGCCTTCGCGCTCTGTGCGGTGCAGGAAGTGCTCCACCAGCAGAGGGATGTCATCCACCCGCTCCCGCAGTGCCGGCACATGGATCGCCGCCCCGTTCAGACGGTAATAAAGATCCTGCCGCACGGTGCCGTTCTCCATGGCGGTGTTCAGGTTCACTTGACTGGTCGCCATAAAGCGCGGGTTCTGGTCGCCCGGAGTGTCAATCATCCGCACAATGCGGGCCTGCACCTCGTCTTCAATGTCGCCGATCTCATCAAACAGGATCGTGCCGCCCTTGGCTTTGGCCAGCACACGCGCGGGGCCTTCCAGATCGCTCAGATCCGCGGCATTGACCACCACAAACGGCAGATTGCGCCGATCAGAGAAGTCGTGAATTTCTTTTGCAATCAGGGATTTACCCGTGCCACTTTCACCTGAAATCAGCACCGGCAGATCGGTGTTCATCACCCGGGCCACAAGCCGGTAAAGCGCCTGCATTGCAGGGGTACGCCCCACCAGCGGCAGCTCGTCAGGCCGGTCTTCCTCCACCGCAGGTGCGGCAGGCGCACGGCGCTTCTGCTCCAGTGCCTTGCCGGTGCGCTTCATCAGATCAGGCAGGTCAAACGGTTTGGGCAGATAGTCATAGGCCTCCGCTTCCGCAGCCTGAATCGCCGTCATGATGGTGTTCTGAGCGGAGATCACGATCACCGGCAGGCCCGGGCGATCCTCGGAAATCTTGGGCAGCATCTCAAGGCCATTGCCATCCGGCATCATCACATCGGTGATCACCACATCGCCTTTGCCTTCGCCGACCCAGCGCATCAGCGTGGTCAGCGAGGAGGTGGCATGCACCTTACAGCCCGCCCGCGTCAGCGCTTGCGTCAATACTGTGCGGATTGTGCGATCGTCATCTGCGACCAGAACCGTGCCATCCATCAGAGGCTCTCCTCATATTTCTTGAGAGTTTCTTTGCTCGCCCGTGGCAGCGACAGCTTGAACACCGTGCGCCCCGGCACGCTGTCCACTGTGATCAGACCGCCATGATCCGAAATGATTTTGCTCACCAGCGCGAGACCAAGCCCCGTGCCGTTCTCCCGTCCGGAAACGAAAGGATCAAACACGTCGCCTTCCAGATGCTGCGGCAGGCCGGGGCCATCATCAATGACCTCAATCTGCAGCGGCAGCGGCTGGCCCGTACCATCCGCACGGCGCATCCGGAAGGAATGCTCATAATAGGTGCGAATGCGGATTTTCCCTGAATCTCCAGCAGCTTCAGAGGCATTCTTCAGCAAGTTCAAAACCACCTGCAGGAGCTGATCCGCGTCGCCCTCAGCCGGTGGCAGGGAGGGGTCATAGTCCTCCACAATCTCCATATGCGCACCATAGCTCACCAAGGCTGAGCGCCGCGCGCGGTCCAGAACATCGTGGATATTGACTGGCTTCTTCTGCGGCAGCGACAGGTTGCCAAACTGCTCCACCTGCTCCAGCAGCTTCACGATCCGGCGGCTTTCCTCCACGATCAGATCGGTCAGCTCCAGATCTTCCGCGCTCAGGTTCATCGACAAAAGCTGCGCCGCACCGGTGATCCCCGCCAGCGGGTTCTTGATCTCATGGGCCAGCATCTCAGCCATGCCAATGGCGGATTTGGCCGATGATTTCACGCCGTTGCTGCGGGTCATGCGCCCGGCCAGCTCACGGCTGGAAATCAGAAACAGCATTTCGCCCGGCGCATCCGCCAACGGCGCAATCTGCAGGTTGCACTGCACGGGCGGCGCATTGCCGGTGCCCAGATCCGCGTCATTCACAAACAGCGGCGTGCCATGCTCCCTTGCGCGCTGAAACGCCTCCTCAAGCGGGGCGTCAATCATCACCTTGTCCCAGATGGGCTGCCCGACCATCGATTTGGCCGAGGCGTTCAGAAATGTTTCCGCCGCCGGGTTGATGCGCAGGATCTTGTCATCCGCGTCCACCACCAGCCCCGGCACAGGCAGCGAGTTCCATATGGGGTTATGCGCGCTCATGCGGCCTCTTTGTTGTTGTTGGGCGCATCATCACCGCTCGGCATCAAAGCCTCCGCCAATAGCGCCATCACTTCGTCAATGTCCCGGCTGGTCTGCACCCGGCGGCGCAAGCCAGCCTCGGTGCCCACGGTGTCCATGTACCAACCCAAATGTTTGCGCGCGACGCGCAGGCCCAGATCGGTACCATAAAAAGACAGCATCGCCGCATAATGCCCCTGCACCAGCTCCACCAAAGCGGTGCCGGTGGGCACTTCCGGCGCCTCTGTGCCAAAAATCTCCGCGGCAATCTGGGCCAGCAGCCAGGGTTTGCCCTGCGCCCCGCGCCCCACCATCACGCCATCCGCACCAGAGGCTGCCATCGCCGCCTTTGCGCTCTCCGCGTCCACAATGTCGCCATTGGCAATCACCGGGATCGACACCACGTCTTTCACGCCCCGGATCGCCGCCCAGTCTGCCGATCCTTTGTAAAACTGACAGCGCGTGCGCCCGTGAATGGTCAGCATCTGAATGCCCGCATCCTCTGCCCGCTTCGCAAGCTCCGGCGCATTGAGCATATTGTCGTCCCACCCCAGCCGCGTCTTCAGCGTCACCGGAATCTCCACCGCGCCCACCACGGCCTCAATCAGCTTCAGCGCGTGATCCAGATCTTTCATCAGAGCCGATCCGCTGGCCCCCGCGCCGCTGGCGCTGGTCACTTTCTTCGCCGGACAGCCCATATTGATGTCAATCAGCGTGGCGCCATTGGCCTCCACCTGACGCGCGGCCTCTGCCATCCAATGCGCCTCACGGCCCGCAAGCTGCACCGAGGTGATCGCATCTCCAAATCCCAGCTCCGCACGTTCACGAACACCGGGTTTGGCTTGCACCATCTCCTGGCTTGCCACCATTTCGCTCACCACCAGTCCGGCACCAAACTGGCTCACCAGATCCCGATACGGGCGGTCGGTGATCCCGGCCAACGGCGCCAGAAAAACGGGCGGTGTCAAAGAGAGATGTGCGACTTGAACGGTCACGTGCCTAATCCTTGTGCAGTGCCTTCGGCGTATCTGACCCATTGGTCAAACTCAATGAAGGGGTGGTGATTTTTTCGGCAGCAAATTGCATATGCTTAAAAATTAAGCAATCGCTAAGGGTCAATTGCCACTCTGACTTGCAGGTTCTACACAGTGGGCATGACAAATGCCTCTTTCAATAGCCCCGCTGATACCCCGCCCCACACTGCCGCAGTGGTTGTTGCCGCCGGTCGCGGCACCCGTGCGGGAGGTGGAATCCCCAAGCAGTGGCGGCAGGTTGCCGGAAAAAGCGTCGCTGAATGGACGCTCACCGCTTTTCTAACACACCCGGAGGTAGACGAGGTGGTTTTGGTGACCCACCCCGACGACACGCAATTTACCGCCGAACTCTCGGTGACACAGGTTCACGGCGGCGCAACGCGGGACGCCTCGGTGCTGGCCGGGCTTGAAGCCCTCAGCGGGCGCGGCATCACCCATGTGCTGATCCACGATGTGGCCCGCGCGGGCATTGATGCGGCCACCATCTCCTCAGTGATTGCCGCCCTGACCTCCGGCGCCTCCGGCGCAGCCCCCGCGCTCGCGGTCACCGATGCGCTCTGGCGCGGCGAAGACGGGCTTGTGACCGGCACGCAGGAGCGCGAAGGCCTGTTTCGTGCGCAAACGCCTCAGGGTTTCGCCTATGAGGCAATTCTCGCGGCCCATCACGCCCATCCGGGCGGTGCGGCCGATGATGTAGAGGTCGCCCGCGCCGCCGGGCTTGACGTCGCCATCGTGCCGGGCAATGAGCGCAACCTGAAAATCACCACACCAGACGATTTTGCCCGTCTGGAGCAGCACCTGAGAGGCGACATGAATAGTCTTCCCGATATCAGACTGGGCAACGGATATGATGTACACGCATTTGAAGAGGGCGATCACGTCATCCTCTGCGGCGTCCGCATCCCGCACCACAAAGCCCTCAAAGGCCACTCAGACGCCGACGTCGGCATGCATGCGGTCACAGATGCGATCTACGGCGCACTGGCCGAAGGCGACATTGGCCGCCATTTCCCGCCATCTGAGGCGGAATGGAAAGATATGGACAGCGCGGTCTTCCTGAAACATGCGGTGGATCTCGCGACCTCCACAGGCTTCGCAATTTCCAATGTCGATTGCACCCTGATCTGTGAACGCCCCAAAGTCGGGCCACACGCCCCCGCCATGATTGCCCGCATGGCAGAGATCATGGGCATGGAGGAAACCCGCGTCTCCATCAAAGCCACCACAAGTGAGAAACTCGGCTTTACAGGCCGCGAAGAAGGGATTGCGGCCATTGCCACCGCAACGCTGATGAAACCATGAGCACGATGATCGCAACATTCTTCGGCGTCGGCCGCCTGCCCTTTGCCCCCGGCACATGGGGCTCTCTGGCTGCGCTGCTGATCGGCTGGGCCGCCGAGCGTTACGTTGGCCTCTGGCTGCTGATCGTGCTGACCGTGATTTCCATCATCGCCGGTTTCTGGGCCTGTCATCGCGAATTGGCCGACAAACCGGGCGACGACCCTTCAGAAATCGTGATTGATGAGGTCGCAGGCATGTGGATCGCCCTGCTCTTCCCGGCCATCGCTTTTGCAACGCGCGACATGTCCATGGTCTGGCCTGGGCCCATCGCGGCGTTTTTCTTCTTCCGCCTGTTTGACATCCGCAAACCCTGGCTCGTGGGCCGCGCCGACCGCCGCCATGATCCTGTGGGCGTGATGCTTGATGACCTCTGGGCCGGCGTCTTTGCCGGTGTGGCCACGCTTGTGACCGCCGCGCTCTTTCACGTGGTGCTGATGTGATGGTGGATGTCGCCGCTCTGCTTGCGGCCTGCCGCGCCGCCGACCTGCGCATCGCCACCGCCGAAAGCTGCACCGGCGGCATGGTGGCAGCTGCGCTGACCGACATTCCCGGCTCTTCCGCCACCTTTGAGCGCGGCTTTGTGACCTACACCAATCAGGCCAAGGTCGAGATGCTGGGCGTGGCGCAAGCCACGCTCGATGCGGTTGGCGCCGTGTCTGAGGAGGTCGCGCGTGAAATGGCCCTTGGGGCGCTGGCGCACTCCGCGGCGGATCTCGCTGTGTCAATCACCGGCATCGCCGGTCCCGGCGGCTCCGAGTTCAAACCCGAAGGCCGCGTCTGTTTTGGCATCGCCTCCGCAACTGGATGCACCACGGAGACCATCGAGTTTGGCGCATTGGGCCGCGAAAATGTGCGCAAAGCGGCGCGGAATCATGCGCTATCGCTTCTTTTTAAGGCATCCTGCGCAAACTGACGCGCATTTGCACAAATAGCTGCATTTTCTGCCCATATTTTAATCACATTGCAAAACGCCCCATTTTAAGGCGCTCCGCATCATATTCAGACTTTGTTATAAGCAGGTTTTCCGCTTTTTGGCCTGAAATCACCACTCAGGGACAAAGAGGAAAGAAATTATGAACGGAGCGGACACCGCATGGATCATTGTGGCGACAGCCCTGGTCCTGTTCATGACATTGCCAGGTCTGGCCTTGTTTTACGGGGGCCTTGTGCGCGCGCGCAACGTGCTCAGCGTTTTTATGCAAACCTACGCGATTGCCTGTTTAATGAGCGTTCTGTGGCTGGCCTTCGGCTATTCCATCGCCTTTGGCAATGACGGCGGCGCAAGCTCGGTTTGGGGCGGGCTTGGCAAAATGTTCCTCGCAGGCGTCACCGCCGACAGCCTCTCCGGCACCCTGCCCGAAGTGCTGTTCTTCGCCTTCCAGATGACCTTTGCCATCATCACCCCGGCGCTGATCGTCGGCGCCTATGTGGAGCGCATCGGCTTTGGCTTTGTGCTGCTCTTCTCCGGTCTCTGGATGCTTCTGTGCTACGCGCCTGTGGTGCACTGGATCTGGGGTGGCGGCATGATGGCCGACGGCGGCATCTTCGGCGAGATCGGTGTGCGCGACTTTGCCGGTGGCATTGTGGTGCATGAAACCGCAGGCCTCGCAGCCCTCATCATCGCGGTCATGCTCGGCGCGCGTCGCCACCGCACCACCCCTCCGCACGCCCCATGGATGGTGATGATCGGCGCGGCCATGCTCTGGGTCGGCTGGTTCGGCTTCAACGGCGGCAGCCAGCTCGCCGCTGACGGCGGCGCAGCCATGGCGCTCACCGTCACCCACATCTCCGCCGCCACCGCCTCGCTCACATGGGCGCTCTGGGAGCGCATCAAATACGGCAAAGCCTCCCTCGTGGGTCTTGTCACCGGCACCATCGCAGGCCTCGCCTCAATCACCCCGGCCTCCGGCTTTGTTGGCCCGGTGGAAGCACTGATCATCGGCGCCATCGCAGGCATCCTCTGTCAGGAAGCCGTGAATGTCGTGCGCAACATGCTCAACATCGACGATACGCTGGACGTCTTCGCGGTTCACGGCGTCGGCGGCATCTTCGGCACCATCATGATCGCCGTCTTTGGTCAGGGCACATGGGTCGCCCAGCTCGGCGGCCTCGCCGTTGTCGGCCTCTTCACACTGGTTGTGACAGTGGTGCTGGTGAAAGTCGTGAGCTTCATCACCCCGCTGCGCGTGGATGAGGAAACCGAAGTCAACGGTCTGGATCTCGAAGTCCACGGCGAGCGCGCCTACGACACCGCCTCCTGACACCAGATCAGAGCACGCAAGTCTTGGGCGGCCGCCACTTCAGGCCGCCCTTTTTTATTGCGCCAACAATTTCAGAAAACAGTGGCCCTCAGCCGTAAAGCGCTTTCGCACGCGCCTCAAACGCCGCCACAATCCGGTTCATCGCCTCATAAAACACAAGGCCAATCGCCTTTTGCAAAATGATGTTCTTGAACTCGAAATCCACAAAGAACTTCACCTCGACGCCGCCGTCCACATCCGCAAAATCCCAGGTGGATTTCATGTATTTGAACGGCCCGTCCAGATATTCCGTGTCGATGTGCTTGGTCTCAGGATAAAGCCCCACACGGCTGCCAAACCGCTCCCGAAACACTTTGAACGAGATCACCAGATCCGCCAGCATTTCCACGCCTGCGCCATGCGCGGTCTCAATCGGCGTGGTCGAGCGCACCCGCGCCGCCGCACACCAGGGCAAAAACTGCGGATAGGCTGCCACATCGGCCACAAGGTCATACATTTGTCGGGCTGAATAGGGCAGCGTGCGAGTCTCAGAGTGCGTGGGCATGTGGTTCCGTAAAGCTGTCCAAAGTAACGTGCCATTTTAGCGTGACAGTGTTTCGCGTCCCCGCTATGCACTGTGCTGCCCGCGCTCATATCCACTCTGCGGGCGTAAAATCAAGAGGGTCTCATGTCAGAGCGTCCATATGTCATTGATCAAATGATCTCAGCCAAGTCGATTGCCGCCCGGATCGAAGATCTGTCGCGCGAAATCCAAGCGGAATATGCGGGTACCGATAAGCTGATTGTGGTGGGCCTTCTGCGCGGCTCTTTTGTGTTCATCGCCGATCTTGTGCGCGAGCTGGAACTGCCGGTTGAGGTCGATTTCCTTGAGGCCTCCTCCTATGGCAACGCCATGGAAAGCAGCCGGGAAGTGCGTATTTTCAAAGACTTGCGCGGCGAGATTGAAGGCCGTGACGTGCTGGTGGTCGAAGACATCGTCGACACCGGCCATACGCTTACCCATGTGATGCACCTGCTGAAGGCCCGCAACCCGGCCAAGATCAAAACCATCGCGCTTCTGGACAAGCCGAGCCGCCGCGAAGCCGACATCGCCGCCGATTGGATCGGCTTTTCAATTCCTGATGAATTTGTCGTGGGCTATGGCATCGACTACGCCCAACGCAACCGCAACTTGCCCTTCATCGGCAAAGTGCGCTTCACCGAAGAGAGCTGATCCCTCTCACACAGGCACCAGTCACGGGAGCGCAGCAATGACGCGCTGCGCCCCAGATCAGCCCCGATAGGTGCCTTTCACTCTTTCTGGACTGCAGAACGCCAAACATGGAACACGCCCATTGAGCGGGCGCAAAACCTCAGGCATTCTCATTCTACAAATATCCAAATCCAGCGGTGACCCCAAAGATGAACTTTCGCCATTTGATCCGCATGAGCCAATGGGCGCGCAACCCGCCTTCTGAAAAGCGGGTCAAGCTGGTGTTTGGCGTGATCATCCTCTGCATCGTCCTTGTGCTGATCGAGCGCTTTGTCGGCTGGCCCGACGCGCTCACGCTTGATCCCAAGGCGCGCACAACGGTGAAGTTCTAACCCACCACGTCGTCAGGCCAGCAGCGCATCCAGCTTGGCCGCGCAGATGAAATCATTCTCCGACAGCCTGTCCAGCTCGTGGGAGGTATAGGTGATTTCACAATACCCCCAGCCAAAGCGCACATCCGCATGATGCCCCTCTTTGTCGCTGAGAAACGCCGCCATATTGGCCGCATAGACCGCCTTGGCATAGGCCTTGAACCTCAGTGTCCGCACAAGGCTTTTGCCATCCGCGCCCATCACCCAGTCCGGATGCAGCTTGGCTTTCAGCGCCTCTATCTCCGCATCACTCAAAGGTGGCACCCAACCGTCACAGGCCGCACAGGTTCCCGCAGTCAAATCCTCCATGATCACGCGGCCTCCGGCTTTGGCGGGAACACAGGGTCATGCAACCCAAGCGCCTGCGCGGTTTTGATATCGGCCAGCAAATCCCGCTCCGCCGCCTCCAAAAGCTGCTCCACCGTGTCGAGCACAAAATAGATCGGCTGGTTGATGTCGATCCGGTACGGCGTGCGCAGAATGTCGATCACATCAAACGGCTTGCGGATCACGCTTGGCTCCTGCACCGAATGCGCCAGCTCCCCAGGCGAGGACGCCAGCCCCGATCCCAGCGCCTTGATCTCTCCCCCTTCGCGGATCAGGCCAAACTCCACCGTGAACCAGTAAAGCCGGATCAGCCAGGAATAGTCTGCCGCCGCACAGGTCAGCCCCGCCTCGCCAATCTTCTGAGAAAACCGGGCAAAGCGCGCGTCCGTGAGCAGTGGCGTATGTCCGTAGATTTCATGGAAGATGTCGGGCTCCTCGATATAGTCAAAATTCTCGCGGTCCCGAATGAAAGACGCCGCCGGAAAAGTCTTTTCCGAGAGCATTTTGAAAAACCGCCCAAACCCGATCAGCGCCGGCACCGGGGCCACCTGCCAGCCGGTATGCTCGCGCAGTACCTCTGACACCTCCACGCATTGTGGCACGCGATCCTTGGGCAGGTTCAGCTTACGCTGCCCGGCCAGAAACGGCTCCGCCGCCAGTGTCTCCACATGGGGCTGTTGCTGCGCCACCAGATCCCGCCACATCGCATCCTCCGCAGCGGTGTAGAGAATCCGTCCGGTCGCATCCGGCTCTTTGGCCACATATTTGGTGCTTTTGGGCATTTTAAACGCTCCTCCTCCTGAAACCATGTTAGGTCTGAATTTGAACAAGAGTTTTTCCATCTTTTGGCTACAAAAGAGATTTCAGACAGATTTCACCCGAATCTCGATTTTATGAGGCAAAATATGCTCGACAGCTTTGAACGGCTCATCCTCAAGGTCCTGCAGCGCGACGGCCGCGCCAGCACGCAGGATCTTTCCGACTCCGTGGGGCTTTCGCCCTCTCCCTGCTGGCGGCGGGTGAAGCGGCTGGAGGAAGAAGGCTACATCCTGCGTTACGCCGCCATTCTGGATGGCAAGAAGCTTGGGTTGAACGCCTTTGCCTATGTGCAGATTTCGCTGATCGACCACAGCGAAGAGACCATCAAAGTGTTCAACGATTTTGTCGCGCAGAGCGATCAGGTGCTGGAATGCGCCTCCATCACCGGGGACTTCGACTTTGTGCTGAAAGTCGTGGCGCGTGATCCGGAGGCGCTGGAGCAGTTCATCATGAAGCGCATTCTACGTCTGGGCGTGGTGCGCACCACCACAACCAATTTCATCTTGAGGCAGATGAAAACCGCAGGCAGCCTGCCGGTTGAGGCCTGAATTCTGTTGCCATGTCCAACGCAACAGCGCGCGCCCCGTTTATGAGACGCGCGCTGAAAATTGCACTTACGCAATACCGTAGGGATACCGACGTGAAATCAGGGCTCCAAAAGCGCGTTAACCTTTGAGTCGCGCAGCCCCCTTTGATCTCAGTTGATGGTGTCAAAGCTCGCCGAAATCGGGGCCATTGCCACGGTGCCCGCGCGGTCCTGCAGCGCCCACAACAGCAGCGCAGAGATGGTTTCATCCCGCAGCCGTCCCACCATCACAACACCGTCTTCCTGCGCTGCCTTAAAGGCCGCATTGTCCAGAAAACGGCGCATCACCACCGCTGTCTGCCCGGCGTCATCAAAGTCGCGGAACACGCTGGTGGAGGGCACGCCTTCCTTGGCGGCGAGCTTCTGTGCGGTGTTCAACCCATTGGAAAGCATCAGCAATCCATGGCCACTGCCCAACAGCGCCTGCGCCACCTGGTCGCTCACAACCTTACTGCCCTGCAGCCCGTCGCTCAGACCTTCCATCACGCCCACAAACGTATCAGAGACCGACAGATGCGCCTGCATCGCCTGCTCCACATCAGAGGCGGTTGCCTCCGCGGGCATATCCACCATGGCCAGCACCTCAAAACCACGCAGACGGTAATCCGCCGCCTTTTCAGTGACTTGCGGGTCCAACGTGCTCACGGCAATGCTCAGCGGATAAGGGAAGCTTTCAAGCGCTTCCATATCAAATTCATGCTCGCCGGTGTCAACCAGAACAATCGACATCACCGGTTTATTCTCAGCGTTTTCAAAGCCTTCCGCGTTGGACACCACTGGGCGTGCCACCGGCGTGACGGCCTCAGCATCCGCAATCACAACCTCTTCTGCCGCCGCATCCCCAACCGAGGGCAGCCGCGCAGATTTCAACTGAGGGAAGGCTTCATTCAGATTGCCCGCCGGTTTGAGCAGCGAAGCCGTCGCCGCCTCATCCACAGGGGTCTCCCCCGCCTCCGCATTTGGCGTCAGGTCTTCGGCCTCAGGACTTGGCACCGCTTCAGAGACCAGCGGTGTTTCTTCAGCGTTATCAGTGCCTTCCGGCGCATCCTCAACGAGGATCACATCGGCTTCGTCCTCTGCCACATCGCCCTCAGGCGCGGCCTCCAGCGCAGGTTCTTCGATCACCACCTCTTCAACAGTAGCCGCATCCGCCACCACATCTGCGCCAGTCTCTGCGGCTGTCTCCTCGGTCGCGGCTTGCGCAACCGCCTCCTCTTCCACCGCAGGATCCTCAATCACGATCTCTTCCACTGGCGCCTCAGTCTCAGCAGCGTCCACAGTCTCGGTCACCTCAGGGGCCACCGGCGTGACAAAGGCCTCGCCAGACAGAGGCGCTGGCGCCGCAGGCTGGGCCGGATTTGTAGAAATCGACAGCTCCGTTTCCGCTTCAGGCGCGGTTGGGGTCTGAGCTTGCGGTGTCGGCAAAACCGAAGTTTCCCCTTCAATTTCAACCGCTCCGCTGTCCGCAATCTCCTGTGGCGCGGCCAGTTCCGCCCCCAGATCCTCCGGCTCAGGCTTTGGTGCAGAATCAGTGATCCCCAGCGGCACCGCATCATCGGCCTTCACCTCAGGCACAGCCGCCCCCGGAAGGGCATCAACCTCCGCATCGGTTTGTGAGGCCGCATCCAACGTGGTGCTTTGTGCAAGCCCTTCCTGGGTTTCCTGCGGGGTCACCGCCGTTGTCTGCGGGCGCACCGTTGCAGGCAAAGGAGACAGCAAAGACGCCGCCGCAAGCACACCCCCGATGAGGATGACGCCCCAGAACACACCAGCCAAAAATCCGCGCAACATAGTTCTCTGCCCTTATTTGTTCCAAATTTACGGGGCGAACCTGCCTGCGCCCCTCTTGACCCTCTGCGCCAAGCCTGAGCATGTATACCGCGAGCAGGCCCTTCGCCTCCACCCCTTTCGCATCTTTAGGATAAGAACCGACAAAATGCTGCTTCTGATCGATAATTACGACAGTTTCACCTATAATCTTGTGCATTATCTGGGCGAGTTGGGCGCCGATGTGCAGGTCTGGCGAAACGACGCGCTGACGGTACAGGACGCCATGGGGATGAACCCGGCCGGTATTTTGCTGTCTCCCGGCCCCTGTGATCCCGATCAGGCGGGCATTTGCCTCGCGCTGACCGAAGCCGCAGCAGAGACACGCACGCCGCTTATGGGCGTGTGTCTGGGCCATCAGACCATCGGTCAGGCCTTTGGCGGCAACGTCGTGCGCTGCCATGAGATCGTGCACGGCAAGATGGGCACCATGAAGCACACCGGCAAAGGCGTGTTCGCGGGTCTGCCCAGCCCGTTTGAGGCCACCCGCTATCATTCACTGGTGGTGGATCGCGAAACCTTCCCCGACAGCCTTGAAATCACGGCAGAACTTGAGGATGGCACCATCATGGGTCTGCAGCACAAAGAGCTGCCTATTCAGGGCGTGCAGTTCCATCCGGAGTCCATTGCCTCTGAACACGGCCACGCCATGCTCAAGAACTTCCTGGACATGATGCCCTCCCCGAAAGGGGCCGCCGCATGAGCCATGATATCAAGACTTTGATCGGCGCGGCCGCGGATCGTCCGCTGTCGCGCGACGAGGCCGAAGCCGCTTTCTCCCTTCTGTTTGAGGGCGAGGCAACACCAAGCCAGATGGGCGGCCTTTTGATGGCGCTGCGCACCCGCGGCGAAACGGTGGATGAATATGCCGCCGCCGCCGCCGTGATGCGCGCCAAGTGCAACGCCGTGAACGCGCCAGCGGGCGCGATTGACATCGTTGGCACAGGCGGGGATGGCAAGCACACGCTCAACATCTCCACCGCCACGGCCTTCGTTGTGGCTGGGGCTGGCGTGCCCGTTGCCAAACACGGCAACCGCAATCTCAGCTCCAAATCCGGCACTGCCGACGTGCAGACCCAGATGGGCATCAACGTGATGGTCGGACCGGAGGTTGTTGAAAAGGCGCTGGAAAGCTGCGGCATTGCCTTCATGATGGCGCCGATGCATCACCCCGCGATTGCCCATGTGATGCCAACCCGCGCAGAGCTTGGCACCCGCACGATCTTCAACATCCTCGGCCCGTTGACCAACCCGGCAGGCGTCAAACGCCAACTGACCGGCGCCTTCACCCGCGACCTCATTCGCCCCATGGCCGAAACACTTGGTCAATTGGGCAGCGAGCGCGCTTGGCTTGTGCATGGGTCTGACGGCACAGATGAGCTGACCATCACCGGCGTGAGCTGGGTTTCCGCGCTTGAGATTGACGGCACCGTCAAAGACGTTGAGTTGCACCCCGAAGACGCCGGTCTGCCGGTGCATCCGTTTGAGGCCATCGTTGGTGGCACGCCCGAGGACAACGCCAATGCTTTCCGCGCCCTTCTGGATGGCGCACAAAGTGCATATCGCGATGCGGTCTTGCTGAACGCGGCAGCCGCGCTTGTGGTGGCAGACGCAGCGGACGACCTGAAAGAAGGCGTTGAAAAAGCACGCGAAAGCATCGACAGCGGCGCAGCCAAAGGCAAAGTCGCCGCATTGGCCAAAGTCACCTCTGCCGCGTGATCCGCGCTGTGCAAAGACAGACAACACGAACGCCCATGCGGGAGACAGAATGATGGACACTCCCATCCCTTCCGCCTGGGCGCATCTGCCTTTCTTTGAGGCCGACTGGCCGCGCATCGCGCAAACCATCGCCCAAGACCCGCGCGACATCCTGCCTCCATCCGACCAGCGTTTTGCCGCGCTTGAGGTCCTGCGCCCGGATCAGGTACGCGTGGTCATTCTTGGGCAGGATCCCTACCCCACGCCCGGTCATGCGCACGGCTTGGCCTTCTCGGTGGAGCCAGACGTGCGCCCGCTGCCACGCTCGCTCAACAACATCTACAAAGAGATGATCGCCGATATCGGCGCTGCCCCTCTGACCGGCGATTTGCGCCATTGGACCAGCCAAGGGGTTCTGCTGCTCAACACCGTGCTCACGGTGCCTGCAGGTGAAGCCAACGGACATAAGGCACTCGGCTTTCAAACCCTCGCCCATCAGGTGCTCAAAGAGGTCTCCTTCCGTCCATGTGCTTTTGTCTTATGGGGAAAACAGGCGCAGGCCCTTGCACCTCACATCCAAGCGCCTAAAGATGGCGCCCAACATCTGATGATCGAAACGGCGCACCCTTCGCCCCTGTCCGCCCGCCGCGGCTTCTTTGGCTCCCGCCCGTTTTCGACAATAAACACATGGCTCACGCAGCGCGGCGAGCCGCCAATAGACTGGACGCACGCATGACCGAGACCGTACTGGACAAAATCAAGGCCTACAAACTCGAGGAAGTGGCAGCCGACAAGGCCGCCAAGCCGCTGGAAGCCGTCGAAGCCGAAGCACGCGAAGCCAGCCCGACACGCGGCTTTTCCGACGCGCTGCACAAGGCCAGCCGCTCAGGCTACGGGCTGATTGCCGAAATCAAAAAGGCGTCACCCTCTAAGGGTCTGATCCGCGAAGACTTCAATCCACCAGTGCTCGCCAAAGCCTATGAAGACGGCGGCGCAACCTGCCTATCCGTGCTGACAGACACGCCAAGCTTTCAGGGCCAGAAATCCTTCCTGACCGAGGCGCGCGAGGCCACCAACCTGCCTGCGCTGCGCAAGGACTTCATGTATGACACCTATCAGGTGGCCGAAGCCCGCGCGTTGGGGGCGGACTGTGTTCTGATCATCTTGGCTTCGGTGACCGACAGTCAGGCGCAAGAGCTTGAGGCCTGTGCGTTTGAATGGGGCATGGATGTCCTACTCGAAGTGCATGACGCCGAGGAGCTTGAGCGCGCAAGCCAGCTCAAATCCCCGCTGATGGGCATCAACAACCGCAATCTCAAAACCTTTGAGACCACGCTCGACACCACGCGCCATCTCTCCAAGCTGGTGCCCGAAGACCGCCTGATCGTCTGTGAAAGCGGGCTCAACACCCCTGCCGAACTGGCCGATATGGCACGCTATGGCGCGCGCACCTTCCTGATCGGCGAAAGCCTGATGCGTCAGGACGATGTCGCCAGCGCCACCCGCACGCTTTTGGCCAACCCGCTCAACGCCATGGGAGGCATGTGATGAGCAACCACAGCTCTGGCCTCACCCATTTCGACGGCAAAGGCGACGCCCATATGGTGGACGTCTCAGAAAAGGCTGTGACCTCCCGTATTGCGACGGCTGAGGGCTGGGTAAAGATGGCACCTGCCACCTATGACATCATCGCCGAAGGCCGCGCCAAGAAAGGCGACGTGCTTGGCGTTGCCCGCCTCGCAGGCATCATGGGCGCCAAAAAATGCGCTGACCTGATCCCGCTGTGCCACCCGCTGCCGATCACCAAAGTCGCTGTGGAGCTGACACCGGATGCAGATCTGCCCGGCGTGCGCATTGAAGCCACCGTAAAGACCACCGGACAAACCGGTGTGGAGATGGAAGCCCTCACCGCGGTGAATGTCGCAGCACTGACGGTCTATGACATGTCCAAGGCCGTCGACAAAGACATGGAGATCGGTGGCATCCGCGTCATCCTGAAAGACGGCGGAAAATCAGGACGTTACGAAGCGAAATGATTTCAGTCAGCGAAGCGCTCTCCAACCTTTTTGCCCTCACCCGAACCCTGAACAGCGAGCTTGTCCCGCTGTCAGAGGCCAATGGCCGCGTGCTGGCGGCACCTGTCTCGGCCAAACGCGACCAGCCGCCGTTCTCCGCCTCCGCGATGGACGGCTACGGTGTGGCCGCCGAAGGAGTCGCGCCCGGAGCGCAGTATCAGGTGATCGGAGAGGCCGCTGCAGGCCATGCATTTGATGGCAAGGTGAGCGCGGGCGAAGCCGTGCGGATTTTCACCGGCGCGCCTGTGCCCGAAGGCGTAACGCGCGTGATCATCCAGGAGGATGTCACCCGCGACGGCGACACCATCACCCTGTCTGAAAACCTCGACAAAGGGTTCCACATCCGCCCCTTGGGTGGCGATTTCAAAGTTGGGCAAACCATCGACGCGCCCCGCGTGCTGCGCCCCTCTGACATCGCGCTTATGGCGTCGATGAACATCGCCTCCGTGCCTGTGACCCGCCGCCCCAAAGTGGCGATCCTCTCCACCGGCGACGAGCTGGTGATGCCCGGCGAAACACCCGGCCCCGATCAGATCATCGCCTCCAACAGCTTTGGCCTTCAGGCGATGCTGCGCGACGCGGGTGCCGAAGCGCGCCTTCTGCCCATCGCGCGGGACACCGAAGCCTCTCTCAAAGCAGCCTTCGCCTTGGTGGATGATGCCGATCTTCTGATCACCATTGGCGGCGCCTCTGTGGGCGATCATGATCTCGTGGGCAAAGTGGCCCAAGATCTGGGCATGGAGCGCAGCTTCTACAAGATTGCCATGCGTCCGGGCAAACCGCTGATGGCGGGCACCATGGCCAATGGCGCCATGATGATCGGCCTGCCGGGCAATCCGGTCTCTGCCATGGTCTGCGGCCATGTCTTTGTGCTTCCGGTGATCCGCGCCATGCTCGGCCTTGGCCAAGCCCCCTCACCGCATCAAACCACCAAGCTCGCAGCCCCCGCTCCGGCCAATGGCCCCCGCGAACATTACATGCGCGCCCATGTCAGCCCGCGCGGCCTTGTGACCTTTGATAACCAAGACAGCTCGCTGCTTTCCATTCTGTCTGACGCAAACGCCCTGCTGATTTGCCAGCCAAACAGCCCGGAACTGCCCGCCGGAACAGAGGTATCCTACCTCCCGCTCTGACATAACCACCTGATCAGCCGTGTCTCTTCAGCATGTGTTTCCGCTATGTTCTCAAAAGGTTTTGACACAAAACAAGAACATGCGTAGAACAAGCTTAAGACACTTTGTAAAAGGGGGTCGTCGAGCATGTTAACCAAGAAGCAACTGGACCTGCTGGAGTTCATTCACACCCGTCTGCAACGCGACGGGGTGCCGCCCAGCTTTGACGAAATGAAGGATGCGCTCGATCTGCGCTCCAAATCCGGCATTCACCGGCTGATCACCGCACTGGAAGAACGCGGCTTTATCCGCCGGCTCGCCCATCGCGCGCGTGCCATCGAGATTGTTAAGCTGCCTGAAAGCATGGGCGGCGCGCCTTCTGCGCCGACAGCCGGGTTTAACCCCAAGGTGATCGACGGCCCGCACCCCTCGCCCACAGTGCCCGCCAACATCAGCCCCGATGCGGCGTTGATGTCGGTTCGTGAGCTGCCTGTGATGGGCAAAATCGCGGCTGGTGTGCCGATCGAGGCGATCAGCCATGTGGACCATCACGTGGCGGTGCCCGGTCAGATGCTGGCGACTGGTTCAAACCACTATGCCCTTCAGGTCAAAGGCGACTCCATGATCGACGCAGGCATCAACGACGGCGATGTGGTGATCATCGCGGAGACCAAAACCGCAGACAATGGCGACATTGTTGTGGCGCTGGTCGAAGATCAGGAAGCGACCCTGAAAAAATTCCACCACAACGGCAGCTCCATCGCGCTTGAGGCCGCTAACCCGGCCTATGAAACCCGCGTCTATCCCGAAGACAAGGTGAAGGTGCAGGGCAAGCTGGTCGGCCTGATCCGCACCTACTGAGCGCCAAACCTTCCGGCGCGCACTGCCGTGTCGTTCCACAGTCGACGGCCTGCGATCTCGCGGGCCGTTATGCGTTTGAGGCCCTCTGGCTCAAAATACAGCGCCATAGCCCCCGTATCTTCAAGCGCGCTGGCATCGACATAATCACACGGCAACTGCGCCCCATAGTCTTTTGAAAAGACAGCAAAGTCTCCGCTCTGACACCCTTCAAACGCCGCCAAGCCTCTTTTGCCCTGCACGTGGACAATCTGCCCCGTTGGTGTCTGTGCCACCTCCGTTGTCCAAAGCGCCGCCGCCGCCTCTTGTGTGCGCATGTCGCCATCATTTTCCAGCCAGTTGCGCGCCACAAATCCCTGTCCTTTGGCTTTGGAGAGCGCACGCCCCTCCGGCGTCAGCACCCCAACCAATCCACCAGTGTCTGAGATCAGCACATCCGGGCGTGGCGTCATGCTCCATATCACAAAAGCTAGCGCAATCAACAAAATCCCACCCCAGCGCGCATGCCCCTGCCACAGCAGCACAACAACACCGCCCAGCGAAACCAACGGCAAAACCACCGGAGGGCCAGTTTTCACCGCCCCGCGCGCGCCCTCCAACCCGCTGACAAACTCCGCCACCGTCAAAATCCACTGAAGCCCTTGGCCCATCACCCAGAGCGGCAGATGCTCAAGCCCCAAGGGCGCGAGCACCGCGGTGACCACCGCAGCAGGCATCACCGCCACCCCCATCACCGGCACCGACAACACATTGGCCAACAGACCATAGTGCGCAACATGATTGAAATGCAGCGCAGCAAACGGCGCTGTGGCGAGCCCCGCCACAAAAGAGGAGATAAACACCGCCGAAATCGGCGACATCCAACGCGGACCATAAGACAGCCGCGCCTCGCGCAGCCAGCCTAAGACCCCGATCAGCGCAGCCGTGGCGGCAAAGGACATCTGAAACCCCGGCCCCAGCAAGGCCTCCGGCCGCAGGGTCAAAACAGCAATCGCCGCCACGGCCACCGCCCGCAAAGTCAGTGCCCGCCGGTCCAACAACACCGCCGCCAGCACCACCGCTGTCATCACAAAGGCCCGCTCGGTGGACACGCTCCCACCCGACAGGATCAAATATCCCGCTGCGGCCATGCAAGCGCCCACCGCGGCGAGCTTCTTTGCGTTCACCCGCAGCGCCACATAAGGCACCAGCGCAAAGCCAAAGCGGATCGCGCCAAAAACAAATCCGGCAAGCAGGCCCATATGAAGCCCGGAAATGGCCAGCAGATGCGCCAGATTGGCGCCGCGCAAGTCCTCTGTCACCTCTTTGGGAATGGCAGAGCGGTCCCCGGTTGTGATCGCCGCTGCGACCCCCGCAACGGCCTCCGGCATCCGCGCCTGCACCGCCGCCGACAGGCGCATCCGCAGGCCATAAACCCCACCGTCAACCGGCCCAGGGATCAACCGGACCACCGGCACACGGGTATAGCCAATGGCCCCTATCCTCTGAAACCAGGCATGTCGCTGAAAATTAAACCCGCCCGGTTCCACCGGACCGGAAGGCGGCGACAGATGCCCTGTTGTCCCGACAAACATTCCAGGTAAAGGCGTCACTCCAAACCCCTCATCATGCAGAGAAATTCGCACTCTTTGGGGTGTTTCTTCAGGAGATACGCGCGACAGCCGCACTTCCTCCAACGTGAGCCGTAGCGCCTCTGAGGCGGAGCGGTCTATCGCCACCACCCGCCCCTCGATCGGCCCATAATAGCGAAACTCCAAAACCGGGCCTGCCACCAGATGCGCGCGTCCCCCAGCCAACGCAAACCCGGCCAGGATCAGCGCAACCGCCCAGAGCCCCGCCGCCACATCGGCTTCTTTGTGTCGTGTAAGAACCATCAGGCAGGCGGCAAGGCAGCCCGCCAAAAGAAGCCCCCAGCCCGCCGGTTCAACAGGCCGTGCAAAATACAGGCCAATCCCAAACGCCAGCCCAACAGGAACCCAACAAAACAGATGCCCGCGCTGTGCCAGAACGGATTGGCGCAGCGGCGTCACCATGCGCAAGCCTTGTCCTCTCCCAGCCGTGTCGCTAGACAGTGCGCAAAACGCTAAATCACACATGGTTACTGAAAGGTTAAGCCCGCTATGACAGGCCAGGTCGTCACCCGTTTTGCCCCTTCGCCCACCGGCTTCTTGCACATTGGTGGCGCGCGCACGGCGCTGTTCAACTGGCTTTATGCCCGTGGCCGCGGCGGCAAGTTCCTTTTGCGCATCGAAGACACCGATCGCGAGCGCTCCACACCCGAAGCCACAGCCGCAATTCTCGAAGGCATGTCCTGGCTTGGTCTGGATCACGACGGCGAGGTTGTGAGCCAGTTTGAAGGCGCAAGCCGCCACGCCGAAGTTGCGCTGCAGCTTCTGTCTGAGGGCAAAGCCTACAAATGTTTTGCCACGCAGGACGAAATCGCTGCCTTCCGCGAAGAGGCCCGCGCCGCCGGGAAATCCACGCTTTATCAAAGCCCTTGGCGCGACGCCGCAGAGGAAACCCATCCGGACGCGCCATATGTGGTGCGCATCAAAGCGCCGCGCGAGGGCAACACCGTGATCCGCGATCAGGTGCAGGGCGATGTGACCATACGTAACGACCAGCTTGATGACATGGTGCTGTTACGTTCGGATGGCACGCCGGTCTACATGCTGGCTGTTGTTGTTGATGACCACGACATGGGCGTGACCCATGTGATGCGGGGGGATGACCACCTCAACAACGCCGCACGCCAGATGATGATCTATGAGGCCATGGGCTGGGACGTGCCGGTCTGGGCCCATATCCCGCTGATCCATGGTCAAGACGGCAAAAAGCTCTCCAAACGCCACGGCGCACTCGGCGCGCAGGAATATCAGGCGATGGGTTATCCGGCTGCTGGCATGCGCAACTATCTGGCCCGTCTGGGCTGGAGCCACGGTGATGACGAGTTCTTTACCGACGCCCAGGCCAAAGAGTGGTTTGATCTCAATGGCATCGGCAAAAGCCCCGCGCGCTTTGACACCAAGAAGCTGGAAAACATCTGTGGCCAGCACATCGCGGTGACTGACGATGCTGCATTGCTGCAAGAAATCGTGGCCTATCGCGCCGCAGCAGAGCTGCCCGCGCTGTCTGAGGCCCAGACCGTATTACTACGGGACGCGCTCTACTGTCTGAAGGATCGGGCCAAAACTTTCCCCGATCTGCTTGAAAAAGCTCACTTTGCGCTCGCGGCACGCCCACTTGACGTCGAGGAAAAGGCATCAAAAAATCTTGATACAGTATCCCGTGGTATACTGAAAGAATTGACGCCGCAGCTGCAAAATGCTAGCTGGACGCGTGAAGGGCTTGAGGCTGTAACGAGCAGCTTTTCAGAAGCCAAGGAAATCAAGTTCGGCAAGATGGCCGGCCCGCTTCGGGCTGCGCTGGCTGGCCGCGCTGCGACCCCCAGCGTGTTTGACATGATGCTGGTGTTGGGACGCGAGGAAACACTCGCGCGTCTTTCAGACGTCGCCAATTAAATGTGACGGTTTTAGTGGCGTTTACGCCACTTTAATCCGCTGCGAAGACAAAGCTGCCGGGGCACTCCGCGTCCCCGGCTCGATAAGAAGGGAAACAGCCATGTCCGAGACACAGAAAACCGCGACGCTCACCATTGATGGTGCGTCCTACGACTTGCCGGTCTATTCTCCCACTTCCGGCCCGGATGTGCTGGATATCCGCAAACTCTATGGCCAAGCCGGTGTGTTCACCTATGACCCGGGTTTCACCTCCACAGCCTCCTGTGAATCCACCATCACCTATATCGACGGCGAAGAAGGCATCCTGACCCACCGCGGCTATGCGATTGGCGATCTCGCGGGCAAATCCCACTATCTCGAAGTCTGCTACCTGCTGCTTTATGGCACCCTGCCAACCGCAACCGAGCTGGAAGAATTCGAGAACACCATCACGCATCACACCATGCTGCATGAGCAGATGGTGAACTTCTTCCGCGGCTTCCGCCGCGACGCGCACCCGATGGCGATCATGGTGGGTGTGGTTGGCGCAATGTCTGCCTTCTACCACGACAGCACCGACATCAACGATCCGCGCCAGCGCGAGATCGCATCTCACCGCCTGATCGCAAAGATGCCAACCATTGCGGCGATGGCCTATAAATACACCATCGGTCAGCCGTTTGTTTCCCCACGCAACGATCTGGACTACGCCTCCAACTTCCTGCGCATGTGCTTTGCTGTGCCTGCCGAAGACTATGAGGTGAACCCGATCCTGTCCCGCGCGATGGACCGTATCTTCACCCTGCACGCCGACCACGAGCAGAACGCATCGACCTCCACCGTGCGTCTGGCCTCCTCTTCCGGTGCAAATCCATTTGCCTGTATCGCAGCGGGCATCGCCTGCCTCTGGGGTCCGGCACATGGCGGCGCAAACCAGGCCTGCCTGGAAATGCTGAAAGAAATCGGCTCCGTGGATCGCATCCCGGAATTCATCGCCCGCGCCAAAGACAAGAACGACCCGTTCCGTCTGATGGGCTTTGGTCACCGTGTTTACAAAAACATGGACCCACGCGCGACCGTGATGAAAGAAAGCGCCGACGAAGTGCTGGAGCTGCTGGGCGTCGAAGACAACCCGCTGCTGCAGGTCGCCAAAGAGCTCGAGCACATCGCTCTGAACGACCCGTACTTCAAGGACAAGAAGCTCTTCCCGAACGTGGACTTCTACTCCGGCATCATTCTGGAGGCGATGGGCTTCCCGACCTCCATGTTCACCCCGATCTTCGCCCTGTCCCGGACAGTTGGCTGGATCTCCCAGTGGAAAGAACAGCTGTCCGATCCAGCCCACAAAATCGGCCGTCCGCGCCAGCTGTACCTCGGCGAAGACGTGCGTGGCTACGTGGACATCGAAAACCGCTAAGCGACAGCACAGCCAGACATTTTCAAACGCGCCGATCCTTTTCGGCGCGTTTTCTTTTGCATCAACGGTTTGCTGAGATCGCCTTATGGGTGTGAGAAATGTAAAATTTAAGTCCAATTTTTGACACGTTTAACGTGCAAGTCATCTCTAGACATTACCTGAGCAGGCCAACCTCCTGTCCCTGTGCCCTGTGAGAGATCCCAGCCAAACCATCACGGTGCAACGGCACTGACGGTGGTTTGCAGCGGCCTCCGGGCCAAGAGAGGCGCGCCCGTTCGGAGACATCATAGGCATACCCCGGCGCCATTTGCGCCTGTTTGTTTGGAGATTTTAGAATGTGGATGTTGAGCCTTTTGCTGGTCGGACTGGCTGCTGGCGGATTAATCAGCGACGATGATGATGGCGAAATTGGTATGATCGAAAGCGAAGGTGAGGGTGATGAAGCGGTTTCCGACACCCTAATTGGGGTGACCGAAGGCGAAGATAAGGGTGAAACCGGCCTGCTGCGTGAGGGCAACGACAGCGATAACGCAATTTCGGGCACATCTGGCCACGACATCCTTTCTGGTGAGGGCGGTAATGACACGCTCGATGGCGGTCAAGGACGAGATTTCCTGTTCGGCTTCACCGGAGATGACACCCTGCGCGGCGACTTGAACGACGACCTTCTAGCTGGAGGCGAAGGCGACGACCTCCTGAGCGGTGGCGAGGGCAATGACACTCTTCGCGGGTATTCTGGAAACGATACACTCAACGGTGGCGCGGGCAACGACGTACTCATAGGCGCCGATATCTCGAACCGCGAAATCGAGATTGGCGATGTCTACAGAGATCGTGACGTGTCAAGCCCGCTCGAGTTCGAGGAGCCAACGGAAGACGAAGCCAACGTGCTGGACGGCGGCGGTGGCAACGACGTGCTTTTACTCGGCGAAGGGGATACCGCAACCGGTGGCGAAGGAGTGGACCTGTTTCAAATCGGGCAATGGATTGACGAGGATGCCCCGCTGATCACCGATTTTGATGCAAACGAAGATATTCTTTCCGTTCTGTATGAAGATGATCAACCGTCACCGACCATCACCCTTGAGCGTACTGGAGGCGAAACCCAGGTTCTGGCTAATGGTGTGGTGATGGCACGTATCGCAGGCGATGCGGCAGGCTTGGACGTATCCGATGTGGTTCTGACCGTAGCCTAACAGCCCCAATCAAAACATCAGGCCGCAGGGCTCCCCTTGCGGCCCGCCACGCGCAAAACCCGTTGCATGCGTTTTGCGCGATGACTAGGGTGGCGTCAGGGTCCGCAGTTCACCCAGGCGCCGCCGGTCAGTCTGACTTTGCTAAACCTGCGAATTTATGAACCGACAGCATGCTTTTGTGCGTGTCGTCGATAAGGGCGGCCATCGACCCCGGCTTGGGCTTTTTGCCTCTCGGGACACACGCCAGCCAAAAGGATGCGCTCATGTCCAAAGACGTGACCCCGCTATATGTGGCCGATGTTTCGGCCTTCACCAAACAGCTGCGCCGTTCTCTTGCAGGGCAAGACGCCCTGCCCGGCCACGCGGCCATGATGGGACTGGTGGCCAAGGCCGCCGGATTTCAGAACCATCAGCACCTGCGTAACACCGCCGCCAAAGCACCGCCGACGCTGGACGAACTGGCCCTCAAACGCGCCCTACGGGTGTTTGACGAAAACGGCAAAATGTTTCGCTGGCCCAAATGGACCAAGGTGCAGGGTCTTTGCCTCTGGCCCTTCTGGGCGCGCATGCCTGCCCATCAGGATCTCAGCGAAAAAGAGGTCAACGCCGTCCTGAAAGACGGGCTGGCCTTTGACGATCACGTGCTACTGCGTCGCTCCCTGATCGACCACAAACTGGCCGAGCGCACCATTGATGGCCGCATCTATCGCCGCATAGAACAAAGGCCAACACCCGAAGCGCTGGCCCTCATGCGGCGCCTCAAAGAGCGCTGAATGCCGCTCTGCTCCCCATGCCTGCGCCTGTGGCGGGCGTGGGGTAACAGAATTGAGCATCGTCCTGAAAATTTGAAACGCTAGGTTTCCACCAACGCGCAGGAGGCGCAGCCGACCAGCCCCCGCCCCACCCCAAGGGAGGGGGCTTCACCCCCACCCAGGGTCGGGGGCTGGTCTATGTGACCCGCTACAGTCGTTGCAGATTTGTTAAACGATGATCTAGCGCCCCTCATATTGTGCGGGGCGCTTTTGCAGAAAGGCCACCACGCCTTCCTGAAAATCGCGAGTCTTGCCAAGCTTGCCCTGCCGCTTGGCTTCCTGCTCCATCTGCTTGGTCCAGTCGTTGGCCGAGCTTTCCTGAATGGCGCGTTTAATCTCTTTGTATGCCAGCGTCGGGCCACTCGCCAAATGCTTCGCGCGTGCCTGCCAATGGGCCTCAAAACCCTCATCCGGCACCACTTCCCAGATCATCCCCCATTGATCTGCCTGCGTGGCCGAAATGCGCTCGCCAAAGAGCGCAGCGCCCATGGCTTTGGCGGTCCCCATACGGCGCGGCAGCTCATAGGTGCCGCCTGCGTCCGGCATCAATCCAATCCGGCTAAAGGCCTGCAGGAAGTAAGCGCTCTCCGCGGCAATCACCACATCCGCCGCCAGCGCCAGATTGGCCCCCGCCCCGGCCGCCGCTCCGTTCACCGCGCTGATGGTCGGGATCGACAGGTCGCGCAGCGCGCGCAGCATCGGCATGTATTCGTCCCGCAGCGTGCGCTCCAGATCCACATGCGCAGCATTGGCACCGTCCCCCAGATCCTGCCCGGAACAGAACGCGCCTCCCGCACCGGTCAGCACCAGCACACGCGCAGTTTCACCGGCGGCAATGATGGCATCCGTGATTTCCGCACGCATTTGCTGCGTCATCGCGTTCAATGTCTCGGGTCGATTGAACGTGATCACGGCCACGCCGTCCTCTACGGCATAAGTGATCGTCTGATAATCCATGAAGTTTCTCCCTCTCCCCGACAATTCATCGCTAAATTGTGCGGTTCCTCAAGGGGGAATTTGCGTCAGTCTTCAAGGATTTCCTTCAATCGGGCCGCCTCTTCGGCGCTGAGCTTGCGTTCGGTCGGCGCGCGCGCCTGAGAACGCCGCCGCGCATAGGCCAGCCCCATGCCAAGCGCGATGATCAACATCGCCGGCCCCGCCAGATAAAGCACGAGGTTGGAGCCGGTGGTGCGCGGCCGCAGCAGCACATATTCGCCGTAGCGCTCCACCACAAAATCCACCACGCCTTCGTTGCTGTCCCCGGCCACAAGGCGCTCACGCACCAACAGGCGCAGATCACGCGCCAGCTGTGCGTTGCTTTCGTCAATGCTTTCATTGCGGCACACAAGGCACCGCAAATCCTTGGAAATTTCCCGCGCCCGCTCTTCCAGAGCAGGATCGGCCAAGACCTCATCAGGCTGTACAGCCGCGCTTGGTCCTGCCATCAGCATCGCCACGGTCAGGGCGGCTCCGAATTTGCGTAGGGCGTTCATCATCTCAAACCTCATTCCGCCGGCACACCGCCGCTTGGCGCTTTGCGCGCGCCCGCAGCCACGCGGTAACGCCGGTCGCTCAGGCTCAAACAGCCGCCAAGCGCCATCAGGAACGATCCCATCCAGATCCAGTTGGTCAGGGGCTTGATATAGGTACGCACCGTATAGGCCCCGCCCGACTGTTCATCGCCAAGCGCCAGATACACATCCCGCAGCACGCGGTAATCAATCGACGCCTCGGTGGTTGGCATCCCCGCAATCGGATAGACCCGCTTTTCCGGATGCAGCATGGCAATTTCTCGGCCACCGCTGCGCACCCGAATGTCCGCCATGGTGCTCAGGTAATTCGGCCCCTCCACATCACGCACATTCTCAAGGGTGATCTCAAACGCGCCGACGGTGTATGGCTCATTCAGCTGCGCCACACGGATGTCTTCCTGTTCCCAGGCCATCAGACCGGCAACACCAAACATGGTCACGCCAAGCCCCGCATGGGCCACCGCCTTACCCCAATCCGCACGTGGCAGCCGCGTCATCCGGCCCAAACGCGCCTTCAGATCGCCCCGTCCAGTGCGCGAGAGCAGGTCCGTGGCGGCACCAAAGACCAGCCATGCGCCAAGGAACAGCCCCACCGGCCCCAGAAGCGACCGTCCGCTCTGCATCGCCCAGGCCAGCCCGGCCAGCGCAATCGCCAGCATCAATGCAGGCACCAGCGGCTTCATCGCCTTACCAAGCTTGGCCCGCTTCCACGGCAGCATCGCGCCAATCGGCAGGATCGCGCCAAGCAACACCATGAAAGGTGTGAACGCCATATTGAAGAAGGGCGGGCCCACGCTCAGCTTGCGGGCAAAGGCAAGCTCGCTCACCAGCGGCCAGATGGTGCCGATAAAGACCACAAAACAGGACACCGCCAGCAGGATATTGTTGAGGACCAGCGCGGTTTCCCGGCTGACCACCCCAAACACACCTTTGGCTTCCATCGCCCCTGCCCGTGCCGCAAACAGGGTCAGCCCGCCGCCTGTGAACAGCGCCAGAATGGCCAGAATGAACACACCGCGCTCCGGATCATTGGCAAAGGCATGCACAGAGGTGATCACACCGGAGCGTACAATGAAGGTCCCGATCAGGGAGAAGCTGAAGGCCATGATCGCCAGCAGGATCGTCCAGCTTTTCAGCGATTCACGTTTTTCCACCACAATGGCGGAATGCAGCAGCGCCGCCGCCAGAAGCCATGGCATGAAGGAGGCGTTTTCCACCGGATCCCAGAACCAGAAGCCGCCCCAGCCCAGCTCGTAATAGGCCCACCAGGAGCCAAGCGCGATGCCGATGGTCAGGAACACCCAGGCCGCCAGCGTCCATGGCCGCACCCAGCGCCCCCAGGCCGCATCCACACGGCCCTCAAGCAGCGCAGCAATCGCAAAGGAGAACGCCATACTCAGACCCACGTAGCCCAGATAGAGGAACGGCGGGTGCAGTGCGAGGCCCACATCCTGTAGAAGCGGGTTCAGATCGCCGCCGTCAAACGGCACCACATCCATCCGCAAAAACGGGTTGGACGTCAGAAGGATAAAGGCAAAAAACGCAACTGCCACAGAGGCTTGCACCGCCAAAGCTCGGGCGCGCAAGGTTGCGGGCAGATTGCCGCCAAACCACGCAAGACAGGCACCAAAGATGGTCAGGATAAACACCCAGAGCAGCATGGAGCCCTCATGGTTCCCCCAGACACCGCTCACTTTGTAAAGCATGGGCTTCAGCGTGTGGGAGTTGCTCACCACCAGCTGCACGGAGAAATCAGACACCACAAAGGCATAGGTCAGCGCTGCAAAAGAGAAGCCTGTGAACAGGAACTGCAAGCCCGCAGCCGGTTCGGCCACGGCCATCCAACCGTGCCATCGCTTATGCGCGCCAACAAGAGGAACGATTGCCTGCACCACGGCGGTGACGGCGGCTAGGATCAGTGCGAAATGGCCGAGCTCTACTATCATGGCGTCTATATAGACCTGCCTCCCCGAGGGTCCAATGCAATTCGGCGTGAATCTCGGTCCAGATTGTCGCGCCCTCAGCCTGCCGTTTTGCGCCAATCATCTAGGACAGGGTTCTTCAGGCCTTCCGGCCCCTCTGCACTCTCCTTTGGCGCACGGACGTCTGCCCGCTCGTCCGCGCCTGCATCACCCTCTCGTTTCTGGATGTTTTCCAACGTCTCAATGGCCTCAACAACCTGCGGCACCTGCTTCAAGTTTTGCGACATACTGCGTTGAAATTCATGCCCTTTCGCCTGATGCCGCGCGCCAAAGTAGAAACTCACGATCACGCCCAACAGCCACCACATCGGATCAGGCACCAACGCAATGCCGGTCATGCGCGCCGCAAACCACACCGGATCCACCATGGCCGCCACAAACAGCGCCAGACAACCAATCGCCATGGCCGGGCGCGGCACGCGGTTGACCCCGTCCATCAGCCGGTCAAACACCCCGCGGTCAGCTTGCCGAAACTCTTCCGCATGGCTCTGCATCGCCGCGATCTGCACGTCCTGCGCCCGCTGCGCCCCTGCTTCCGCGTTCTCCCTAAACACCTCGGCGGTCTCTGCAATCACATTGCGCCCGCCGCCAAACACAAAGGACAGCGCCCGTTCAATCAGCCCCATGACGCCACCCGTTTCTGAAATTCCTCCGCACTCAGATGATATCGGGGCGAGATGAATTCCTCCGCCCGCTTGATCCATCCGCCTTTATGGCCCGCCCGCGTACGCGCATATTTGCGCGATTTGGGGCGTAGGTCTGCCAGCCGGAAATAATAGTTCCGCCGCGCCACACCGTAAGCATCGGCAAGATGATGCGGCGCCAGCCCGGCAGCCGCCTCACAGGCGGCGATGGTCTGCGGGCCAATCTGCCCGTCCACCGTGACCTGCTGCCCCATCTGCACAAGCAGCCGCTGCAGGATCTTCACCGCATTGCCGCCTGCATTGACATACATGTCAAAGACTGAGGCCTGCAAAACCTCCGGCAAACCGCTGATCCCCGGGGCCTCGTAGTAATGCTTCAGAAAGACCCGTTCCGCATCTTCCCGTGTCAGCGCCCGGATATCCGCCGCATCCACATCGCCATCCCTGTCTTTGTCCAACCCAAGCCGCCGCGCCGTATGGATGGTCACGCCAAATTTGGTCGCCCCGCCCGGATCATCCGGATCATCTACAAAACCCCCTTCGCGGGCCACAATCTCCCGCGCGATTTGCTGCACATTCAACATTCTGTCGCCCTCCTGTGCCTGACACGGCCAAGCTGGCACGCCTGCGTTAAGCCCCTCCAAGCCCGCCGCACGCTGCTGTTGCGCCCATAGAAAAACCCGCAAGCCGTCAAGCCTGCGGGTTCAAATCTCTGGAGAAAGGGGCTGCGGTCAGCCTTCGCTCTCAGGCTCCTGATACACGCCCTGCTCTTTCAGCGCGTCCACCACCTCTTTGGGCATATAGGTCTCATCGTGTTTGGCGAGGATTTCTGTCGCCACAAACACCCCGTCCACATAAGAGCCTGTGCCCACCATGCCTTCGTTCTCCTTGAACAGATCCGGCAGGATGCCGGTGAAGGTCACAGGCACCGACGCGCCGCCATCTGTTACGGAAAACCGAACGGTCTCCCCATCGGCCCGCACCAAGGTGCCATCCTCAACCAGCCCGCCAATGCGGAACACCTCGTTGGCCGCGGGAGGCTCTTCAAGCACCTGAGAAGGTGAGCGGAAGAAATTGATCCCATCTCGCATCGCATAGCCAATCAAGGCGGTGGATACGATCATGGCTACGAAGGTCAGGATGATCACCTGGATCCGACGTTGCTTTTTCAGGCTCTTCATTTTTAGTCTCCCGCGCCACAGCGCATTTTACGGGAAGCAAGGCGCCAGCATCAGGCCGGCGGTTTCCTCTTCTCCCAACATCAGGTTGGCGTTTTGCAACGCCTGCCCGCTGGAGCCTTTGGTCAGGTTGTCCAGCGCCGCAATCACAATCGCGCGCCCCTCGATCCGGTCTCCGGTCACGCCGATATGGCAGAAGTTGGAGCCCCGCACATGGCGCGTGCTTGGCGCTTCGCCAAAGGGCAGAACCTCGATGAACGGCTCATCACCATAGGCCGCCGCGAGGGTCGCATGGATCTCCGCCGCATCCCCCTGCACATAAACCGTCGCCAGAATGCCCCGGTTTGCAGGCACCAGATGCGGGGTGAACTGTACCTTCACCTCGCGCCCCGCAATCTTGGAGAATTCCTGATCGAACTCGCCCAGATGCCGGTGCGTGCCGCCAATGGCATAGGCGTGATAGCCTTCGCTCAGCTCCGCATGCAGCAGGTTCTCTTTCAAGGACCGCCCTGCGCCGGATACTGCACATTTCAGGTCCAGAATGATCTGATCGAGATCAATCACACCCGCTTCAATCAGCGGACGCAGCGCAAACTGTCCGGTGGCCGCGTTACAGCCAGTCCCGGCCACAACCCGCGCCGCCTTGATCTCTTCGCGGTAAAATTCGGTGAGGCCATAGACCGCCTCTTGCTGAATTTCGAGCGCATCATGCTGCCCGCCGTACCATTTGGCGTATTCCTCTGGGTCGCGCAGACGGAAATCCGCGCTCAGGTCGACAACCTTAACGTCAGAAGGCAACGTCTTGATAACCTTCTGAGAAGTCGCGTGTGGCAAGGCGCAGAAACACAGATCCACATCGGCAAAATCAATCTCGTCGATCTTGCACAGGGTCGGCAATTCCAGATGGCGCAGATGCGGGAACACCGCAGACATCTCCATGCCTGCCTTACGATCTGCGGACAGGGCCACAATCTCCATGCTCGGATGGGTGGCGATCAAACGCACCAATTCAGCTCCGGTATAGCCACTGGCGCCAAGAATTGCGATTTTATGGGTCATCTCAAAGACCTCTTTCCTGTTGTTGGCCGCAGCTGTTCAGCGGCCACCCCGTCACCTGCGGGGTAAATAATCAAAAATTGGGAGTTTTGCGAGAGCCTGCGCCCGCAGGTCGCATGTGGCTCTCTTCACGATCGGGTGTTAGGCCGATTCAAAGGTAATTCGTCGTCGCAAAAACTGCGTCGCCCGGTCAGAGACCTTGCGCACGTCGCCTGTGGTCAGGAACATATTTTTTTCGCCCGTCCCGATCATGGTTGGGTGCCGCTCCAGATAATCCGCCAGTGATTCTGCAACCAGATTGGCCTGACTATACACTTTTACCCCTGCGCCCAAAGCATCTTGGAAGGTGTCATGCATAATCGGGTAATGGGTACAGCCCAGGATCGCCGCCTGCGGCTCTGGCATCTTGCGTTTGAGCGCGTCCACATGGCTGCGCACCAGCGCTTCGGCCAGGATCATATCGCCATCTTCAATGGCATCCACCACGCCGCCACAGGCCTGTGCCTCCACATCCACGCCAATCGCGCGGAATGCCAGCTCGCGCTGAAACGCGCGGCTTGCCACGGTGGCCGGTGTCGCAAACAGCGCCACATGCTGCACATCCACTTCACGCGGCGGAGAATTGTCCCCCCAGCTGCGCTCGGTCAGCGCCTCAATCAGCGGCACAAAAACACCCAGCACCCGCTTGTCGGTCGGCACCCAGCTTTCCTGCATCCGGCGCAGCGCGGCCGCGCTTGCGGTGTTACAGGCGAGGATCACCAGATCACAGCCCGCGTCCCACATCCGCTCCACCGCCTTGGTGGTCAGATCATACACATCATCTGCGTCGCGCACCCCGTAAGGCGCATGCGCATTATCGCCGAAATACACAATCGGCACCTCCGGCAAGCGCTTGCTCACCGCGTCATAAACGGTCAGACCGCCCAGACCACTGTCAAAAATCCCAACTGCCACAACACACCTCTATCCGCGATCAGGCGCGGTATTTTTCTTCAAACTCAAATCCATAGCCAAAATTGGCAATGGGCTTGGGAGAAAGAGAATAAGTGCTGTCTCGCAGAAAGTCCATGAGCGCCTTGGTGTCTTTGGCGCGGCTGTTGATCGCATTACGGTCAATTGGTTTGCCAATCACCACGCGCACCGGCGTATCCACCCGCTTTTTGAACTCCCGTATCAGAAAGCCCATGCGCAGCGTGTAATGCAGATGGCTGGCGATCTGAAACAGGCGGCTGGTGTGCCCGTCAAAGAACACAGGCACCACGGTGGCCTCCGATTTCGCCACCATCCGCGCGGTAAACCCGCGCCAGCCCGGATCAAGCGGCGTGCCAAAAGGTGTCTCCGCCGTGCTGACCGTGCCGCCAGGGAAAATCCCAATGGCACCGCCCTCTTTCAGGTAATTCAGCGCGGTCTTGCGGGTTTCGAGATTCTGCTTCACCGCCTCTTTGGTCTCATCAAAACTGACCGGCAGAATGACGCGGTTGAGGTCTTCGGCTTTGCGGAACACCTGATGCGCCAGAATGCGGAAATCGCCGCGCGTCTGGCTCAGGATATTGCCCATCATCAGCCCGTCCAGGATCCCATAGGGATGGTTGGCGATCATGATCAGCGGGCCGGTTTTGGGAATATTGGTGAGGCTCCCGCCCACAACATCCAGCGACAGCCCATAGCGCTCGCGCATCACCGCCCAGAAATCCCGCCCGGCGGCCACTTCCGTCTCATAGCCCTCAGCGCGCTTGATCAGGCGCAGCCGCCCTGTGGCATTCTCCATCACACGGATCATCGCACGACCACTGCGAGTCTGTGCGGAGTAGGCATAACTGATGTCACGGGCAACTTGGCGTTTGGACGGCATGGGTCTTCTCTGGTCTCTGTGTCCGCGCATCATATGTCAGAAATGCGACAGTTTTTTTAACCCCTTTGCCTGCGCCTTGCGAAAATTGGCGCAGCCACAAAAAACGCCCACCGCAAAAACGGCAGGCGTCTCATTTCCTAAAGTGATGGATCGCGATCCTATTCCGCCGCCGCTTTCATCTCATCGCCATCCCGCAGCGCCGCCAAAAGCTCCTCGCGCCGCTTCGCCGCCTTGGCCTCGTGTTCCTGCTTCACCGGACCAAAGCCACGGATTTGCAGAGGCAATGCCGCCAGCGCCACAGCCGCCTCATGCGGCTTTTCGCCGTGCTCCGCGATCACCATCGCCATATCCGCTTCATATTGCTTGATCAGCGCACGCTCCATCTTGCGCTCTTCTGTGCGGCCAAACAGATCCAGCGGCGTGCCGCGCAGACCTTTGAGCTTCGCTAGCAGCTTGAAGAGACGCAGAGTCTTCGGGCCAAACTCCGACTTTTCCGGCCGGCCATTGGCGCCCATCTTGGCCCGTGTGGGCGGCGACAGGTGGAATTTCATGGTGAAATCCCCCTCAAACACCTCTTCAGCCTTGGCGCGGCTCTCCAGATGCAGGCGCGCCACTTCATATTCGTCCTTATAAGACAGAAGCTTGTGATAGCCCTTTGCCACCGCTTCCTTCAGGCGTTTGTCAGACACGCTGTCCACCAGCTTGCGATATCGCTTCGCGAGGCGTTTGTTCTGGTATTTCACCAGATGATCCGCACGGAAGGCGATTTTTTCCTCAAGGCTCTTGGGCATCTGCACAACCTTCGGGGTCAGCAAAGCCTCTGCATCCTCCGGATAGAGTATCGCCCAGCGACCCACTTCAAAGGCGCGCTGGTTTTTCTCAACCGCTGCACCGTTCAGTTCAATCGCAGACGTAATCGCCTCATGGCTCAGCGGCACAAGACCCTGCTGCCAGGCCGCGCCAAAGATCATCATGTTGGAGAAGATCCCATCCCCCAGCACAACCCGCGCCAGTTCCGAGGCATCAAACATACTCAGCTGTTCGCGCAGCCGCGCCTGAAGCGCCACCTCAAGCCGCCCGCTGGGCAGTTTAAATTCGGTGTTCTGCGTGAAATCCCCGGTGATGATCTCATGGCTGTTCACCACGGCCCCGGTGCGCCCGGTGCTGGTCAGGCCAAGGGTTTTTGCCCCGGCACTCACCACCAGATCACCGCCGATCAGCGCATCACATTCCCCCGTGGCCACACGCACCGCGCTGATGTCATCGCTGCGTTCTGCAATCCGGCAATGGATATGCACCGCGCCGCCCTTCTGGGCCAGCCCCGCCATTTCCATCATCGCAGCCGCCTTGTCGTCGATCTGCGCCGCCTGTGACAGGATTGCACCGATGGTCACCACCCCCGTACCGCCAACACCGGTGATCACCACATTATGGGTGCCATTGATCTGCGCGAGCTTTGGTGTCGGCATCTCTGGCAGATCCACCGCAGTGGTCGCCGCCTTGCGGATTTTTGCGCCTTCCACGGTCACAAAAGACGGGCAGAACCCATTGAGACAGCTGAAATCTTTGTTGCAGCTGGATTGGTTGATCTTGCGCTTGCGCCCCAGCTCCGTTTCCACCGGCTCAATCGAGATACAGTTGGATTGCACCCCGCAATCCCCGCAACCTTCGCAGACATCGGTGTTGATGAACACCCGCCGATCCGGATCAGGGAACGCGCCCCGTTTGCGGCGGCGACGCTTTTCACTGGCGCAGGTCTGCACGTAAACAATCGCCGTTACACCGCTGATATCACGAAACTTCTTCTCAACCGACTTAAGGTCGGCGCGCTCATGAAAGCTGATACCGCTTGGGAACAGGCTCTGATCCACCTCTTCCTTTTCATCATAGACCACAGCCAGCTCCTGAACCCCGATCGCGCGCAGCTCACTGGCAATCCGCTGCGGGCTCAAATCGCCCTCATTGGTCTGCCCGCCGGTCATCGCCACCGCGTCGTTGAACAGGATCTTGTAGGTGATGTTGGTCCCCGCCGCCATGGCCGCACGGATCGCCTGAATGCCGGAGTGGTTATAGGTGCCATCCCCAAGGTTCTGGAACACATGTTTGGTCTTGGAAAACGGCGCTTCGCCAACCCAGTTGGCTCCCTCACCCCCCATATGGGTGTAGCCGGTGGTCTCGCGATCCATCCACTGCACCATATAGTGACAGCCAATCCCCGCATAGGCGCGGCTGCCCTCCGGCACTTTCGTGGAGGTGTTGTGTGGACAGCCCGAACAGAACCACGGCGTGCGCACCGCAATATCCTCGGCATTGTCAGAGCGCTTGGCCTCCAGCAGCGTGTTCATCCCGGCCTTCACCGCATCGGTGCCGCGCCCTTCCTCAATCAGGATCTCACCGAGCTTCTCGGCAATCATGATCGGGTCCAGCGCGCCGCGTGTCGGGAACAGCTCTTCGCGCCCCATCAGTCCCGCACCGCCTTTGTACCAGCCATAAACGCGACGCCCGCGCCGATCATCAAAGATCGCCTCCTTGATCTGGATCTCAATCAGCTTGCGCTTTTCTTCCACCACCACAATCAGATCGAGCCCTTCGGCCCATTCGTTGAAAGTGGTCATATCCATCGGGAAGGTTTGGCCCACCTTATAGGTGGTGATCCCCAGCCGCGCGGCCTCTTCCTCATTGATGCCCAGAAGCTGCAACGCATGCACCAGATCAAGCCAGTTCTTGCCCGCCGCGACAAAGCCGATCTTCGCACCCGGCTTACCCCAGACGCGCTTGTCCATACGGTTGGCCCGACTAAACGCCTCCGCGGCAAAGCGTTTGTAGTCAATCATCCGCGCTTCCTGCGCGTGTGGCGTGTCTGCGAGCCGGATGTTCAGCCCACCCTCAGGCATATCAAACTCAGGCTCCACAAAGCTCAAACGGTGCGGATCACCGTTTACAACAGCGGTGGCCTCAATCGTGTCTTTCATGGTTTTCAGGCCAACCCAGACCCCGGCAAAGCGGCTCAGCGCGATGCCATAGAGGCCAAAGTCCATGATCTCCTGCACACCCGCCGGGGACACAACCGGCATATAGGCATCCACCATCGCCCATTCCGATTGGTGCAGCACGGTCGAGCTCTCGCCCGTGTGGTCATCCCCCATCGCCATCAGCACGCCGCCGTGTTTGGAGGTGCCCGCCATATTGGCATGACGCATCACGTCGCCGGTGCGGTCCACCCCCGGCCCCTTGCCGTACCAAAGGCCATAAACCCCGTCGAATTTGCCTTCCCCGCGCAGCTCGGCCTGCTGGCTCCCCCACAGCGCCGTGGCTGCCAGATCCTCGTTCAGACCGGCCTGAAACAGCACATCGGACTCCCGCAGCACCTTCTCAGCCTTGGTCATCTGGCTGTCGACCGCCCCAAGCGGCGAGCCCCGATACCCGGTCACATGCCCGGCCGTGTTCAGCCCCGCCTCCGCATCACGCGCCTTCTGCATCAGCATCAAACGCACCAACGCCTGCGTGCCATTGAGCATCACACTGTCTTTGGACAGGTCAAACCGGTCGTTTAAGGATACTTTTTGGATACTCATCTTGCGCTCCCCTCGCTGGACGGTCTCTTCCAATATAGGCGTTATAATAAGTCGTAATTACTGACCTATGTAAACATTTTTTTGAACAAGCGTTCTTTTCCTATTCCCTGTGAGAAATAGTACGCAAAGCAACGACTTTGGATCAAAGAAAATTGTTCACAGCGCAAGCTGTGCGGCGCAGGGCTTAAATTCTGAACTGGATCACCCAGAGGATGACTCCAAATGTCAGACGCCCTGCGCGGTCTCCGCATCCTGCCCAAACGCCGCCCAGTCAGATTGCAAAAGCGCTGTAACCTGCTCTGCCGGAACAGCTTTTGCAAAAAGAAAGCCCTGCGCTTTTTCACAGGCCAGTTCCCGCACAAAGGCCAGATCCTCAGCGGTCTCGATCCCCTCAGCAGTCACCTCAAGCGCCAGCCCCCGCGCCAATGTCACAATGCCAGCCACAATGCTCTGGTTCTGGGTTTGCTCGGAAATGTCGGTCACAAAGCTGCGATCAATCTTCAGCCCGTCAAAAGGCAGCCTCTGCAGACAGGCCAAACTGGAATGGCCGGTGCCAAAATCATCGAGCGCAATCGAAACGCCAATGTCCTTTAGCTCCCCAATTTTGCGCCCGGCTTCCTCAAAATCATCAATCACCGAGCGCTCTGTCACCTCAAGGATCAACCGCGCCGCCGGAAACCCTGTTTCCACCAGAATCTCTTGGATCGAGGGGATCAGATTGGGGTCATTGAACTGCAGACCCGACACATTAAACGACAGGGTCAGGCTTTCATCCCAATCCCGCGCATCCAGACAGGCGCGGCGCAGAATGCTCTGCCCCATGGCGCCAATCAGCCCGCAATCCTCTGCCAGTTCGACAAACACATCCGGCGACACAAACCCGCGCACGGGATGCTGCCAGCGCGCCAAAACCTCCAGCCCTCTGACCTTATTTTTATTAGAACAAACAATAGGTTGATACCAAGGCTTAATGTCACCATTAGCAATCGCCTCGCGCAGATCAGCGGTGATCTGCGTGCGGTTGCGCGATTGCTGATCCTGCGTCTCATCATACCAGGCGTAAAGTCCACGCCCCTGTGAGCGCGCCTGAAAAAGTGCCTTATCCGCCCGCCGCAGCACCTCGGTCACATCGTCATTCGATTGGATCTGCACCAGCCCCGCGCTGACCCCGACATGCACCATCACCTCACCGATCTGGATCGGCTGCGCCAGATCATAGACCAGCCGCTGCGTCGCCCGCTCCACCTTGCGCGCATCACTGCTTGCGTCAAACAGCATCACAAATTCATCGCTGCCCAATCGGGCCACCACCCCGGCAGCGCCGATCTCGCGCACCAGCCGCTCCTTGACCGCCACAAGCGTCGCATCCCCAACCGAGTGGCCATGCAGCTCGTTGACAGGTTTGAACCGGTCCAGATCCAGCAACGCCAGAAAGCGCGCGCCGTCCGCCGAATCCCCGTCCGCTGCTTGCCTCTGAATGGCCTCTCCCAAAACCTCTTTGAAGGCGCGCCGGTTAAAGACCCCGGTGAGCGGGTCATAGCGCGCCGAAATCTCCGCCTGTGCGCGCAGCGCATCCCGCTCCCGCCACAACCGCTTCAGCCGCCGCGATTGATAAATGACTGAGAACAACAGAGCAAACGTGAGGTTGATGATCAGCATCGCAAATTCATCAAGATCCCAGTCTTCATGCGCGCGGCTGTAGTCATGAAACCACTCAAACGCCTCAAGCCGGGCCAGTATCGGCCAGGTGATCAGCGCCGACAGAAAAAATCCGATGTAAATACAGTAATGAGGCGCAAACCGCGCTCGTAACGTAGAAAAGTACCGCATGTTAAGTTGGCTCAACGCCTCTCATCAAAGGGCTCGGAAATTTTTGACGTTTTATTCACTAAATGCTGTGCGCGCACCGTAACAGGCGTATTTAAAATTGTAACCTCTTACATTTATTTCAATTAAAAGACGCATAGCGAAAGAAAAGGTGAGATTTTGGGCAGTTTTCGCAACGGCGAAGCTTTCAGGTGGTGCGGCCCGCGCGCCCAAGAACCGCACCAAACACCTGTAAAGCTATGAAACAAGGGAAAACTGTGCTTTTCATATGGGGCCTGACGGCGTATCTGGCTGCTTTCGTTGGGTCCAAACAGGTCGAATTGTTTTGACTGACAACTAACCACATGACACAAAACAACAAAATGGAGCCGTCATGGATTGGGACAAACTCAGGATTTTTCACGCAGTTGCCGATGCCGGCAGCCTGACGCACGCCGGTGATGTGCTGCACCTGTCGCAGTCCGCTGTGTCCCGCCAGATCCGCGCGCTGGAAGAATCTCTGAACACCACCCTGTTTCACCGCCACGCCCGCGGGCTGATCCTGACCGAGCAAGGCGAGCTGTTGTTTGATGCAACCGCTGCGATGAACAAACGGCTTGATGCCGCCGCCGCACGCATCCGCGACAGCGAAGAAGAGGTCTTTGGCGAATTGCGCGTGACCACGGCCATCGGCTTTGGCACGCTCTGGCTCGCCCCCCGTCTGGCCAAGCTCTATGAACAATATCCGGATCTCAACATCGACCTGATGCTCGAAGAGCGCGTGCTCGACCTGCCCATGCGCGAAGCCGATGTGGCCATCCGCATGAAAGAGCCAAGTCAGGCCGATCTGATCCGCAAACGCCTGATGAGCGTGCGCATGCGTCTTTATGCGTCGCGCAAATATATCGAGGCACATGGCGAGCCCACATCGCTCAGCGATCTGTCCGCACACCGCCTGATTTGCCAGAACGTCAACTCCGAACAGGTCGGCGCAGGCGCCAACTTTGTCACCAGCCTGCTGGCCAATGACGTGAGCAAGATGCTCTACGTCAACAACTACTATGGCGTGCTGCAGGCCGTGCGCAACGATCTCGGGATCGGCGTTCTGCCCAACTATCTGATGCAGGATTTCCCTGATCTGGTGCGGATTCTGGATGATGTGGAATCCAGCGAAGTGCCAGTATACTTGGCCTATCCAGAGGAATTGCGCCAATCAAAGCGCATCGCAGCCTTCCGTGATTTCGTTCAGGAAGAGATCATTTCACACCGCAAGCAATTGCGGGATAAGGAAAATCGCTAAGCTATGCAGATTGCGCATAGCAGCAATGATTAACCTGCGACATAAAAAACCTTGAAGGTTTATAAACTGACTACTAATTGAACACTCGAAGACGATGATTGCTTAGATGCGCATCATCTTCACCTCCCTGTTGGACTAAGGCCGAGCTTTCATGCTCGGCCCTTTTTTTGGCCAAACCCAATTTCGGGGTCTTTTCGGCCAACACATTCTCAACACGCTTTTTGCGGGAAATGTGCCTTTCAGATTTCACCTTCTGAAATTAACCTTTCATTTACAGGTCGGTCCTTGACCTCTGCAGGCAAAGCGCATCTGCTGTTCACAACTTTTTGATCACTTCAGGGTTCCTCATGAGACAACTCATTTTGTCCATAGCATCCGTGCTGTTTTTAAGCATTGGATTAAGCGCGGTGGCGCAGGCACAGACGCTGCCAACCACCACAATATCATCAAGCAGCGCCGAAGCTCCGGAAATCGATCCGTCCGAGATGTCACCGGAGGCCATCACCTCGATGGTGGCCCGCATGTCCGACGATCAGGTGCGCGCTGTCCTGCTGGACCGTCTGGACGCGGTCGCCGCCGGCAGCACTTCTGGCGAAGCACCGCAATCGCTGATCGACCGGGGTGCTGCGCTTTGGGCCGCCTTCTCCACGCCGCTGCTTGATGCGCTGCGCAAATTGCCTGTGCTTGTGCCGTCGCAGTTTCAGGCCTTCTCCAACTTCACCGCCTCTTATGGCGGAGTTGGCGGCGTCATGGGCCTCTTTGGCCTTGTCGCGCTGATCTTGGCCGTCGCTCTTGCCGTGGAATACGGCGTGCGCGCCTGGCTCATCAAGATCCGCAACCCCGAAGCCACTCAGGGCGAGGCCACATTGCGTGAGTCCCTGACCTTCCTGTTCAAGCGCTTCCTGCGCGAGATCTTCGGGCTGGTGATCTTCTATATCACCGTGCGCATTATGGGCCGCACACTGCTGGATCCGCAGCAGGTGACCTTTGTGGCGCCCTTTATTGGCTACATGATCTGGATGCCCCGCATCGCGGCAGCCTTCTCCCGCTTCCTGATGGCCCCCAACCGTCCTGACCTGCGCCTCGTGCACATCAGCGACCGCTGGGCCAGCTTCATCCACCGCCACATCATTGGCGTTGTGATCCTGGGCGGCGCAACCATCTTTGTGGTGGATTTTAACGCCACCAACGGCATCCCGCCGGTGACAACCCGCATCGGCTTCTGGATCGACTCCATGGTCTATCTCTACATCGCCTTCATCGCATGGACCGCGCGCGAAGGCCTGAGCGAGATGATGCGTGGCGATGACCCGGACCGCACCGAATTTGACGAAGCACTGGCGCGCATCTACCCCTATTATGCGCTGGCTGTTGCGGGCCTCACATGGGTACTGGTCTCCACGCTGATTGGCCTGCAACAGGTCAAGCTGCTGCTGGGTGGCGCGCATTACACCACCATGTTCTGGCTCCTGATGGTGCCGGTCATCGACACCGGCATCCGCGGGCTTGTCCGTCATCTTGTGCCACCGATGCAGGGCGAAGGCGCCACCGCCGAGGAGGCCTATATGGCCACCAAACGCAGCTATGTACGCATCGGCCGCGTGGTTGCCGTGGGCGCCGTGCTCGCGCTGATCACCAGCGCATGGAACGTGTCTCTGCTCAGCCTGCTGCAGGACCGTGCCGGCATCGCAGACAACCTCTTCAGTTTCGCCATGACCGTGATCGTCGGCTATGTGGTCTATGAAGGTGTCAGCCTTTATATCAACCGCCGTCTTGCGGCAGAGATGACCGCGCTTGGCATGAGCCAGGAAGATGCCGACAACGAAATGGGCGGCGGCGGTGCCACACGCCTCTCCACTGTGCTGCCACTGCTTCTGGTGACCGCACAGGGCGTGATCATCGTGATCTTTGGCCTGCTCTCAATCGGCAACCTCGGCATCGACATCACGCCGCTTCTGGCTGGTGCCGGTATCGCCGGTCTGGCCATCGGCTTTGGTGCCCAGAAACTGGTGACAGACGTGGTCTCCGGCGTGTTCTTCCTCGTGGATGACGCCTTCCGCGTCGGCGAATATGTCGAGATCGACGGCACCATGGGCGCGGTTGAGAAAATCTCGATCCGCTCCATGCAGCTGCGCCACCACCTCGGACCGGTCCACACCATCCCTTACGGCGAAATCCCCAAGCTCACCAACTACTCGCGTGACTGGGTGATCATGAAACTCAAGTTCACAGTGCCGTTTGACACCGATCCCAATAAGGTCAAAAAGATCTTCAAAAAGATCGGTCAGGAGATGCTCACCGAAGAGCTCTACAAGGATGATTTCCTGCAGCCGTTCAAATCTCAGGGCGTGCTGGACATCGACGATGTTGGCATGATCATCCGCGGCAAATTCATGGCCAAGCCGGGCAAGCAGTTCATGATCCGCAAAGAGATCTACAACCGCGTCAAATCCGCCTTTGCTGAAAACGGCATCGATTTTGCCCGCCGCGAGGTGCGTGTTGCCCTGCCCGAGGCCGCCAAAGAGCTGCCCGCAGCAGAGCAAGCCGCGCTCACCGCCGCCGGGGCCGCCGCCGCGCAGCAGCAGGAGCAACAAGCCCCCGCCGCCGCGCCCAAAGGCCCTGACGGCTAACGCTTAGCCCAAGGCACACCAAACAGACAAAGAGCCGCCCTCATTTCGGGGCGGCTCTTTTCTTTGACGCACGCCCTAACCCGCATTTCACCTGCCCGAAGCGGCGGCACAGGCCGCGCCAGAAACACGCCATGATACCGATAACGTCAAACCCTCTTCCCCTTTGCGTCCGCCTGCCCTAAAAGCCCTTCAAACGCTACTTTTTGGGGGAAGCACGCACCATGCAGGAACCGGCCATCACCACCGATCTCATCGAAGCCCATGGACTGAAACCTGACGAATACGAGCTGATCCTAGAGATCATTGGCCGCGAACCCACATTCACCGAGCTCGGCATCTTCTCGGCGATGTGGAACGAGCACTGCTCTTACAAATCCTCCAAGAAATGGCTGCGCACCCTGCCCACCGATGGCCCTCAGGTGATCTGCGGCCCGGGCGAAAACGCGGGCATCGTCGACATCGGCGACGGCGACGCGGTTGTTTTCAAAATGGAAAGCCACAACCACCCGTCCTACATCGAGCCCTATCAGGGCGCGGCGACCGGCGTGGGTGGCATTCTGCGCGATGTCTTCACCATGGGCGCCCGCCCCATCGCGGCGATGAACTCCCTGTCCTTCGGTGAAACCGGCCACCATAAGACCAAACAGCTTGTGAACGGCGTGGTCGAGGGTGTCGGCGGCTACGGCAACTGTTTCGGCGTGCCAACCGTGGGCGGCGAAGTGCGCTTCCACCCGGCCTATAACGGCAACTGTCTTGTGAATGCGTTCGCCGCCGGTCTCGCCAAGACCGACGGCATTTTTTATTCCGCAGCCTCCGGCGTCGGCATGCCGGTTGTGTATCTCGGTGCAAAAACCGGCCGTGACGGCGTCGGCGGCGCAACCATGGCCTCTGCGGAATTTGACGACACCATCGAAGAAAAGCGCCCCACCGTTCAGGTTGGCGACCCCTTCACAGAAAAACGCCTGATGGAAGCCACGCTGGAGCTGATGCAGACCGGCGCCGTGATCTCCATTCAGGACATGGGCGCCGCGGGTCTTACCTGCTCCGCCGTGGAAATGGGCGACAAAGGCCAGCTTGGCGTGAAGCTCAATCTCGAAGACGTGCCACAGCGCGAAGACAACATGACAGCCTATGAAATGATGCTGTCTGAGTCTCAGGAACGTATGCTCATGGTGCTGAAGCCAGAGCTTGAAGCCGAAGCGCGCGCCGTCTTTGAGAAATGGGATCTCGACTTTGCCATCGTTGGTGAAACCATCGCCGAAGACCGCTTCCTGATCCTGCACAACGGCGAAGTCAAAGCCGACCTGCCGCTGTCTCCACTCTCTGGCCGTGCGCCGGAATATGACCGCCCATGGGTGGAAACCCCAGCCGCGGAAGAGCTGGCCGAGGTGCCGCAGATCGACGGTATCGATGGCCTCAAAGCGCTGATCTCCTCGCCAAACTACGCCGGCAAACAGTGGGTCTATGAGCAATATGACACCACCGTCATGGGCGACACCGCACAGCGTCCCGGCATGGGTTCCGGCGTGATCCGCGTGCATGGCACCGACAAGAAACTGGCCTTCACCTCTGACGTGACCCCACGCTACGTGAAAGCCAACCCGGTTGAAGGTGGCAAACAGGCGGTGGCTGAAGCCTTCCGCAACCTCTCAGCTGTGGGCGCCAAGCCTCTGGCAACAACAGACAATCTGAACTTCGGAAACCCCGAAAAGCCAGAGATCATGGGCCAGTTTGTCGGCGCGATCAAAGGCATCGGCGAGGCGGTGGCCGCGCTGGATATGCCCATCGTGTCTGGCAACGTCAGCCTCTATAACGAGACCGACGGTTCCGCGATCCTGCCAACCCCCACCATCGGTGCGGTTGGCCTCATCGCGGCAAACGAAGAGCCGATCCTTGGCGAAGTGCGCGACGGTCACGTGGCCCTGCTGATCGGGGACACTACCGGTCACCTCGGCCAATCCGCCCTGCTTGCAGAAGTCTTCAACCGCGAAGACGGCGATGCCCCACATGTGGATCTGGCAGCCGAGCGCAAGAACGGCGAATTCATCCGCGAAAACCGCGACTGGATCAAAGCCTGCACCGACCTCGCGGACGGCGGCCTCGCGCTGGCCGCCTTTGAACTGGCCGAAGGTGCTGGCGTCGGTGTTCAACTGGATGTGGACGACACTCCAACCCTCTTTGGCGAGGATCAGGCGCGCTATCTGGTGGCCTGTAACTTCGATCAGGCCGAAGCGCTGATGATTAACGCCTCCAAAGCTGGCATCACGATCACCACCGTTGGCAAATTTGGCGGCGACACCGTGAAATTCGGCGGCTCTGAAGCCACGCTGGCGGAACTGTCTGACACCTTCCGCAGCAGCTTCGCTGCCGCCGTTGCCTGATCTTATGGAGGGCGGGCGCCCCACGCTTCCGCCCCTCACGGATGACTGTGCAAGCTGCGCAGCGCTTTGCTGCGTGGCTTACCCATTTGATGCGGATGAGGATTTCGCCCTCATCAAACGCGCAGACGATCCCTGCCCCAATCTCTCCGACAGCTGTTTCAACTGTACGATCCACGCCGATCTGATCCCGCGCGGCTTTGGCGGTTGCGTCGCCTATTCCTGCGCGGGGGCTGGCCAGCGTGTCACCCAAGAGCTGTTTGACGGAGAGCACTGGCGCGAAGATCCCGATCTTCTGGGCCATATGACCTATGCCCTGCGCGTCGTGCGCCCCATTCACGAAGCGCTCCTGCTTCTGCAGCAAGCCGCCCAGATCCCTGTGCCCGCCAGCGTTGCTGCACAGCGCGAAGCCCTTGTCGCCGCGCTCTGCCCCGAGGATCCGAAGTCCATCTATGACTTTGAGGAGCCGGAGGTGCAGGACGCCCTCGCCGATGTGCCCGCCTTTCTGCAATCGCTCGCACCGTTTGTTTAAAAGCTTCCGCCGAAACCGACTTGCGGAGCATTCGGCCAAGCCCTACATTTTTTCTGAACAAGACAAAGGAACGCCTCCATGCCAATGACAGCTCACCAAATTGAGGAACTGCTGCGCGAGACCTTTCCGGATGCCGAAATCCAAGTCGGCGGCTCGGACGGTGTGCACATGTCCGCCATGGTGGTTGACGAAAGCTTCCGCGGTAAGAACCGCGTGCAACAACAGCGCGCCGTCTATGCCGCCCTCAAAGGCAAGATGGACGGGCCGTCGGGCGAGTTGCACGCCTTAGCCCTGACCACAAAGGCACCGGAATAATGCCCCTCAGCGGGCTGGCCGGTGGGCTGATCTTTGCGGTCTGCGCCCTTGGCGCATTGGTCGCATGGTTCAGCCGCAACCGCAGCCCGCTTGTGCAGGACGAGGACGATCCGGACTACCATCACCTGCGCTCCGAATATCAATCCGGGGTTGGGGGTGGCGACACCCGCACATGGAAAGTCCCCAAAGACCCGCAGGAATACGCCCGCCTGTTTGTCCCAAAGGACAAAGACAATTAGCATTGGTTGAACTCCGGCCCTCTTCGGTGGATTGCGCTTTTCGGTGACACCTTTTTGAAAGAGTAGTCCTTTGGACACAGTCCCAGTATGGTTCCTCATCAAAATAATTGATCTTGCTTACGGCGTTGCGATCACCATATGTGAGTTCAAGAAACTTCTTAAATATGGGCCGAGGTTCTGGCGCGTCGAACGACAGCTACGATACCGCGCTTGGAAACGGAGAAAAGAATGACCGACGTTAAAGACCGTATCGACGAAACCGTCAAAGCCAGCGATGTGGTGCTCTTCATGAAAGGCACCAAAGACATGCCCCAGTGCGGCTTCTCCTCCCGCGTGGCTGGCGTGCTGAACTACATGGGGGTGGACTACACCGACGTGAACGTGCTGGCCGACGAAGACGTGCGTCAGGGCATCAAGGATTACTCCGACTGGCCAACCATCCCGCAGCTCTACGTCAAAGGCGAGTTTGTGGGCGGCTGCGACATCATCACCGAGATGACCCTGTCCGGCGAGCTCGACACTATGTTTGACGACAACGGCGTGACCTACGACAAAGACGCCGCCGACAAAATCCGCGAAGCCAACGCATAAGCTTTCGGACATATCTTATTGAAAAGCCCCACCAAATCGGCGGGGCTTTTTTGTTATTCAGATTATCGTCCAACAAATCTGCAGCAACTGTATCGGGTCATCTAGACCAGCCCCCGGCCCTGGGTGGGAGTGAAGCCCCCTCCCTTGGGGAGGGCCCGCACGGAGGGACTGGGGCTGGTCGGCTACGCCTCCTGCAAGTTGGTGGAGACCGTCCGTTTCAGATTTTTAGGACGGTGCTTCAAAGGTCATCCGCGTCAGCGCATGTCACTTGCATAGCCGGGAACGCGGCCTTCCACGTGATAGATCTCCAGCCGCGCATCACGGCTCAATCCCGCAGGATGGGAGCCCGCAGCCCCTTCCGGCACCTCGCGGCCCACTTCCGCATAATGCGCCACCCAGTCTTCCAGCAACGCACCGCTCTGCACATCGCGAAAACTCAATGGCGTGTTGGGAAACACCGCCACCCCATTGTTGGCATGGCGAAACATCTCAAGGATCAACTCACTGCAATAGAGAGCCTCGGGGCTGCTGGTGTAGTAAGGATCATAAGGCACGCCAAGGCGCGACAGCCCAAAAGTCAGCGCCGCCGGGATCAACGGACGATAAGGCGCGCGCAACCTCGCAAACATCAACCGTGGCCGCGCCTCACTGCAAAGGCTCCGGTCTGAATACTCCGCCAGCGAGGTCACGCGGACGGCCGGATCAATCGCCTCCAGAACCGACAGCGCCCCGTCTTGGGCGACAACAATACCAACGTGATTGACCCGTGCTCCACGGTGGCCTTCCACCACCGCAGAGATCAGATTGTCCTCCGCGCCCAAAGCGGCGAAAATCAAATCACCCGGGGCCAGTTGCGGCGCGGATGGGCGGCTCACCCAGCCGCTTTCTCTTCCACCAGATCAGCCAGCGCTTCTGCGCGTGCGGCCATTTCGGCCATGGCTTGGGTCACAGCTTCAGGGATCACAGGCACTTCCACCTGCTCAGGCTCTGGAGCTGGCGCGTCTTTCAGCGCTTTGATCTCTTCGTCACGCGCCGCCAGCTTGGCTTCCGCCTCACGCAGCTGATCTTCCAGACCCGCAGTTTTATCCGCCAGCATCAGACCCGCCATCAAGAGCATGCGCGCCTCAGGAATGCGGCCCGCCTGTTCAATCAGAACCTTGGCCTGCTCATCCAGCATCTGCGCCGCTGCGCGCAGGAAATGCTGTTCTCCGTCTTGGCAGGCGACCTCAAAAACCCGTCCGCCAATCTCAATCTGTACCTCAGGCATCAAGCTTCTCCTGTCTCATCTGCCATGGCCGGAGCCGCCTCTTCCACCTGTGGCTCGTCTGCCTCGGCTGCGTTTTCTCCCGCGGTGCCCTGCACCAGCGGGCGCAGCTCTGCGAGGATCAGCGCCGTTTCGGTCACCTCAGCCTCACGCAAAGCGGTCAACGTCGCCAGATCGGCTTTCAGCGCCTCGTTCACAGCGGATGGATCGACCATCTCACCTTTCTCGACCTGGTCGCGCAGCACCTGATTGGTGGTGCGCTCACGCCGCGCCATCTGGCGCAAACGGCGCAGACGTTTGGCAAGCTCGTCAAGCAAGGCGCGGTTGGCTTCAACCTCAGGGCTCACGCCCCCCGCATCCGCAGCACTCGGCGCCGCACTCGCAGCCTCTGCGGCCGCATCCGCAGCCGCGGCTGCCGCTGTTTCTGCAGCTTCGGCGCGCGCCTCAGCGGCGATCAGCGACTGAGAGGCCTCTTCCTGAGCGGCTTCAGCAATCTTTACGGTATCCTCAGCGGCGGCGCGGGCTTCTTTCTCCGCGGCCAGCTCTGCTTCCAGATCCGATTGGCGCGCGGTCAGTGCCCGAACGCGCTCTTCCATTTGTGCGGTGACCAGCGCCTCATTTTCCAGCGCCCGCCGCAAGGCTTGAACATCTTCACCCTCATCAGGCTCAGCAACCACAGCCTGCATCGCATCCACGCCGCGTCCAATCCGCTCCAGCGCAGCGCTCAACCTGCCTTCAAGTTCGCTGATGTCACTCATTTGCCTCGTCCTTTCTGGTCCGGTTCTTATTGACCCGTGTATCGCGCCGATACAGCTATCGCAGTCGCGAATCGCCGCCAAGCGCATAATGTCGCGATCTTATCCAATGGACAGGCAAAATGCGCCCCCCCAAGGCCTGAAATCCCGTCAGGTTCCGAAAGCGGCTCTGAGCCCGACAAAGCCTTTAAAAAACGGCATTCCGGCGGAGTGGCGTGTTGCTATTGGCCATAATCCTGCTATTGACCCAGCAACCAAAACCCCAACCCAGAGGAGCGCAAGACGTGGACATCGCCGCCCTGCGTGAAAAGAACCCTGAACATTGGATGAAAGCCACCGCCATTCGTGCTCTGACACTGGACGCTGTGGCCGCTGCAAACTCCGGTCACTCTGGCATGCCGATGGGCATGGCGGATGTGGCAACAGTGCTGTTTGAAAAGCACATGAAGTTTGACGTTGCCGCGCCAAACTGGCCGGACCGCGACCGTTTCATCCTGTCTGCTGGCCACGGCTCCATGCTGATCTATTCGCTGCTCTATCTCATGGGTGACAAGCAGGTCACGCTGGAGCAGGTGAAGAACTTCCGCCAGATGGGCGCGCTCACCGCGGGCCACCCAGAAAACTTCCTGATCGACGCCGTGGAAACCACCACCGGCCCGCTTGGTCAGGGCATCTCCAACGCTGTGGGCTTTGCCATGGCCGAAGAGATCCAGCGCGCGCAATACGGCCGCAAGCTGGTGGATCACTACACCTATGTGATCGCAGGCGACGGCTGCCTGATGGAAGGCATCTCCCAGGAGGCGATCGGCCTTGCGGGCCGCCACAGCCTCGGCCATCTGATCGTGCTCTGGGACAACAACAACATCACCATCGACGGTACAGTTGAGCTCTCTGACCGCACCGATCAGGTCAAGCGCTTCAAAGCCTCCGGCTGGCATGTGCTGGAAATCGACGGCCACGATCCGGAAGCGATCGACGCCGCGATCGAAGCTGCGAAGAAAACCAAGAAACCGTCCATGATTGCGTGCAAAACTCACATCGCAATCGGCCACGCGGCACAGGACACCTCCAAAGGCCACGGCGCCCTGACCGACGCAGAGCAGCTTGCTGCCGCCAAAGAGGTCTACGGCTGGCCGGGTGCGGCTTTCGAAGTGCCTGCCGACATCAAATCCCAGTGGGAAGCCATCGGCTCCCGCGGTGCAGAAGAGCGCGCCGCATGGGAAGGCCGCTTTGCTGAGGCCTCCAAGCAGAAGCAGGACCGTTTCAACCGCGCCTACGCTCTGGAAGCCCCGAAAAAGCTCTCCGCAACCGTGAAAGCGCTGAAAAAGCAGATCTCTGAGGATCAGCCTTCCGTCGCCACCCGGAAATCTTCCGAAATGGCGCTGGCAGCGATCAACCCGATCATGCCGGAAACCGTGGGCGGCTCTGCTGACCTGACCGGCTCCAACAACACCAAGACCGGCGACCTCGGCGTGTTTGACACCGACAACCGCAAGGGTCGTTATGTGTATTGGGGCATCCGTGAGCACGGCATGGCCGCTGCGATGAACGGCATGGCGCTGCACGGCGGCATCCGCCCCTACGGCGGCACCTTCTTCTGCTTCACCGACTATGCACGTCCTTCCATGCGTCTGGCTGCTCTGAGCAAAATCCCCACCGTTTTCGTGATGACCCACGATTCCATCGGTGTGGGCGAAGATGGCCCAACCCACCAGCCGGTTGAACACCTCGCGATCTGCCGCGCGACCCCGAACACCTATGTGTTCCGTCCAGCAGACTCCGTGGAAACTGCCGAAGCTTGGGAAATCGCGCTGACCAGCAAAGAGACCCCTTCCGTGATGGCCCTGACCCGTCAGAACCTGCCAACCGTGCGTACCGAGCACAAACTGGCAAACCTGACCGAGAAAGGCGCTTATGTGCTGGCAGAGGCCGAGGGCAAACGTCAGGTGATCCTGATCGCCACCGGCTCTGAAGTCTCCACCGCGATGGAAGCCAAGGCGCTTCTGGAAGCGGAAGGCATCGGCACCCGCGTGGTCTCCATGCCCTGCATGGAGCTCTTTGCTCAGCAAGACGAAGCCTACCGCCGCAAGGTTCTGCCAGCCGGCGCAGCCGTCCGCGTTGGCGTCGAAGCCGCTGTGCGCGCTGGTGGCTGGGATCAGTGGCTGCTCGGCGAACGCGCCCGCGCTGGCAAATCCGACTTCGTCGGCATGTCAAGCTTCGGCGCCTCCGCCCCAGCGGGCGAGCTGTTTGAAAAGTTTGGCATCACCGCAGCCAATGTGGCGGAAAAAGCCAAAGCCCTGCTGTAAGAGCGAACTATAACCTATTGAAAAGGCGCCTATTTGGGGCGCCTTTTTTTGTGCTGACGCAAAACTTAGTGCCTCCGGCGGGGATATTTTTGGCAAGAGGAAACCTGATGGCGTCAAATGTAAGACGTCACAATTTGCATCCCAGAGATGGCGCAAACAAGCAGCAGCGCCTGACCGTATGTCTTAAGACGCAGCTGTGGCCATGCCTCGGATGAATAGCTAGCGCGCCCCAGAGCATTCGTAACGCTCCAGATGGCAGATGCACCCAGCCCAAAGCCGAGTGTGAGCGCCGCATAGAAGACGCTGTCAAATGCCCCCGTCACAACAACATAGATCGTCATAACGACGATCAGGGCGATGCAGATTTTGCGACGCTTGTTTCCCCTGAAGACAAAAGCGGCCTCACCGCCTTTCGTGCCCTCTTTGGCCTGCCTCTGCGCCAGACCAAAAACCAGCATCCCCCAGACAAAGCAAAATACCAGCGCAAAACTCGCCATGAGAAAAGCATACCAAATCAAGTCTTCCATAATGCCCGTTTCCCAAACCCGTTAATCTACTCAAGCGGGTTTCCTTCATCACTGCGGTACGATTAAGGCGACTTTGTGCATAGAAACAGATCGCGCGCCCTTTGCCCCCTAACAGCACATGTTTCCACATTCCCCCTATCCTTCCGCACCGTAACCCTCTATCAGCAGCGGAACGCCAATGGGCCAAGGCCCCAGCTCAGGACCCCAACATGCTGCTCACCCTTGCCAAGCGGATCCTCCTGCTGCCCGTCGGCCCAGCCATCTTTCTGTTTCTGGCTTTTGCCCCCACGGTCTGCGGCACCAGGAAAGGCTTTCGCGGCTGGTACTGGCGGCGGGTGTCGCGCGCCTGTTCCCTGCTGCTGTGGTTTCTCGATGTGAAGGTCGAAATCTCAGACGCCGCCCGCGAGGCGCTGCGCACGGATGAAAACTCCATCATCGCGGTCAACCACCGCAGCCATCTGGATGGGTTCACCATGCTGCATGTGATCCCCGATGAGAAATGGGTGACCTTCGGGGCCAAGAAAGAGCTCTGCGAGGCCGCACTTTTGAAGCGTGGTTTTGAGGGCGCAGGCCTTTTGAAGATTGACCGCCAAAAGGGCCGTAATGCGCTATCCTCGCTCACAGAAGCCATCACAGAGATGCCCGCACGCCGCTCCCCGATCCTCTTTGTCGAGGGCACCCGCGCCACCAAGCCGGGCCTTGCACCGTTCAAAGCGGGCGCCGTTCTGGTCGCACAGCAAACCGGCCGCGCCATCCGTCCCTTTGTGATCAGCCACTCCGACAGGCTCCTGCCGCGCGGCAAGTTTTTCCCGTTCAAAGGCACCGTCCACATCGATGTGCTCGATCAGATGAGTTTTGCCAAGGATGAGAACACCGACGCAGCAGTCGCTCGACTGCGCAGCGCAATGGCCCACGCTTATGACGCGCAAACCGGTGAAACCACCTCAGAGGTCTGAGCAAACGCAGCCCCAAGCCGCAGCTTAGCGGCGCATGTCTTTCCAGCGGCGCAGCAGCCAGTACCACTGATCCGGCTTTTCCAAAATACGGGCAGACAGATTGTCGTTGAACGCCTGCGTCATGGTGCGCGGATCGCTGGGCTCGATCGGCGCTTCAAATTCCACGTCGATATCACTGCTGTTGTCCCGCCGCGTGCCAAAAACCGGCATAAACGGCACATCGTATTTGAGCGCCAGCCGTGCCGCTGCCAGCGAGGTCAGCGCATCAAACCCCAGAAACGGCATCATCTCACCGTCCACGGTTTTTTCATCGAGCAGGATCGCCACAAATCCACCGGCGCGCAGATGGCGCACCATCGCCTTGGTGCCATTTGGCCCCGTGGTCAGCGCAGGCCGTCCGCCCTGCTCAATGCCGCGTGACAAGAGCCGTTGATAGTGACGGTTGCTCTGACGCCGATAGACCCCAGCGGTTTCCATACCGCGATGCTTCAGCACCGCGCGCACAGCTTCCCATTGCCCGAAATGGCCGGACACAAGGATCGCCCCTTTGCCCTCAGCTCGCGCTTTTTCCAAAATCTCAAGACCGGGGCCTGAGATGTGGAAATGCTCCTGCCCTGCCTGAAACTCGGTGTTGTGGAACACTTCGAACAGGGTGCGCCCCATGTTCTGCCCCATCTTCCGGCTCAGGGCCAACCGCTCCGCCCGCGGCATATCCGGATAGATGCGCAGAACCTCCCGGTCAAACCGCCGCCGCGCAATCGGGATCCAGCGCATGACCCAGCCAATCATATTACCAAGGCTGCGCGCCCGCTTGTCATACCTGCGCCATTTCGACGAGGTCAGCGCGGTCCACAAGGGAATATAGCGGAGATGTTGCCAGATGTATTTTACAGGACGTGCAAGCATTTGCTCTGTATGGGCTAGTTTGCGGGTATGTCCAATCCAATAAGTGTCACACCCGCAAAAATCTGAAATGCGCGTTTAAAAAACGCCGTGATCGGCGATCTTACGCCAATGCGCGCTTCATGCTTAATGCGCGGCCTCTTCATCTTTGCCAAAGATCGCGCCCCAGATCGGACCAATCACTTTGGTCGCCACCGGGATCAAAGCCGCGCCAAGCACGAGGCCAAAGACCCCATCCATCGCCGCCTTGCTGGTCCACTCCACAAAGCCCTCATAGGCCGCCGGAACCGCATGGCCCGCCGCATAGGCCCAGTCATGGATATGATGGCCAAGCCAGCCAAAGCCCAGCTCTTCGAGACCATGGATCACAATGGAGCCGCCAACCCACAGCATCGCCGCCGTGCCAACAAGGGTCAGCAGTTTCATGAAATAGGGCATGCCACGCACGAGACCTCGGCCAATCGCACGGGTCAGCGACCAGTCACCGCCCGCATACATCGCCAGCCCCACATCATCCATCTTCACGATCAGCGCCACAGAGCCATAGACCGCCACGGTGATGCCCACCCCGGCCAGCGCCAATGTGGAGGCTTCCATCCAGAAATTGCTCTCCGGAATGCCCGAGAGGATGATGGTCATGATTTCCGCAGACAGGATGAAATCCGTCTTGATCGCGCCTGCGGCCTTCTTCTCTTCCAGATGCGCCGGATCGCCCTCAGCCTCGTCTTCTGCGCCATGATGGGTGTCATGCGGCACAAAGGCGTGCAGCACTTTTTCAGCACCCTCAAAACACAGATAGGCCCCGCCCAGCATCAACAGCGGCGAAATCAGCCAGGGGGCAAAGTTGGCCAGCAGCAACGCCGCCGGCAACAGGATCAACAGCTTGTTGCGGATCGAGCCTTTGGCGATTTTCCAGATGATCGGCAGCTCGCGCTTGGCTTCAAACCCATGCAGGTATTTCGGCGTTACCGCCGCATCATCGATCACCGCGCCCGCCGCCTTGGCACTGGCCTTCGCCGCGCCTGCCGCCACATCGTCAATCGAGGCCGCCGCCACTTTGGCAATGCCTGCCACATCATCCAACAACGCAAGCAATCCGCCAGCCATCTGCACCTCTTTGAGTTGATTTTGATAATACCCTGCCTTGGTATATAGTTGGATACAAGAACTATCCCTGCGTCGTATTTTTGGCGCACCTTCTGCTCTCCTCAGAGCAAAGAAAATTCGGTTTTATTTTCAGTTATCAAGTGCAAAAGTTTTCTAAATCTCATGTCTACACATAGTGAAACTGTAATCTCACCTGTTGTTCTGCCTCACGACGAAAGCGCCGCCCGTTCACGAAAACTGCTCGTAACTCTAACAGTTGTAGCCACGCTCATCGTCATCTTTACCGCGTTGATGATCGCCTTGGATTCGCCATCAGGCAGCACAGTGTCTCAAGACCCGAAACCAATAAACGGCATAACTGTTTTTGCCATACTTGTGTTGGCGGGCTTTTCCAGCGCTGTCGTAGGAGGTTTTTTTGGATTTATGTTCGGCATGCCACGCGCTTTCTCGCGCCCAACATTAACAAACGACACCGGTGATCGAAATGGCGAAACATCTCAGGCTTCAAGCGATTGGACTAATAACAACTTGGTCGAAGTATCTGACTGGCTCACCAAAATCGTTGTCGGTCTGACACTTGTTAATCTCAATCACCTTGTCGGACTGATAGAAGCATGGGGCTTAGCAGTCGGCAGTGCTGCTGGCATGGACGGAACAACAGGCAAAGTGATTGGTGTTTCGCTCTTGCTAGCTAATTTTTGCTATGGTTTTGTTGGAATTTATGTACTGGCCCGTACGCGCCTATCTACCCTGATGGCTCGGAACTACCAAAAAATCCAGGCAACCTTGGAAAAAGAAGTCAGCTCATTGCGCTCATCGCAAGCTGAGCTGCAAGCCAATCTCAACACTACAATTTCCGATATATCGAACCCCACGAGCGCTACTTCGATCATGTTGGCACTATACCGCCCAAAACCGAATGGCTTTAAAGAGGCCATTGAACAAGGAGAGGAGGCGTTAAACCACATGGATGGCGAAGAGGCTGCACGTGTAAATGGATATCTCGCCTGTGCATATGGTCAAAAATTTGGCTTTGAGAAACAGGGTGGCGCAGATGCAGTCACTCTCGCCCAAATCGGAGATAAAGCCTATGAAGCCGCCAGACGTATGCTGCACCTAGACCCCACGCGCAAAGCTTGGCTGCGCGCGCTATTTGACGAAAGCGACCCAGGTTTTACCAAAGGCGAGAACGATCTGGTACCCCTCTACCAGGACCCTACACAACAAGAGCGGTTTGCCCAGCTGCTGAAATGAAAACCTATCTCATGATCTGAAGGACAATCGAACTCAGCGTTTGCCGAGCCGGTCCAGCAGCGCCTCATTGACCGCAGACGGCACAAATTTGGACACATCCCCATCCAGCCGTGCGATCTCTTTCACCAGCTTTGAGGCAATCGCCTGATGCTTCAGATCGGCCATCAGAAAGACGGTCTCGATGCTTGCATCCAAGGCACGGTTCATGCCGACCATCTGGTATTCATACTCAAAATCCGTGACCGCCCGCAGGCCGCGCACGATGATCTGAGCGCCCACCTCTTTGGCACAATCAATGAGCAGGTTTTCAAAGGGATGTACCAGAATTTCGACGCCGGTTTCTTCCGCCAGCTTGGCGCATTGCCCCTCGATCATGGCCACACGCTCTTCCAGCGAAAACAGCGGGCCTTTGTCGCGGTTGATCGCAACGCCAATCACCAGCCGGTCCACCAATTGTGTGGCGCGGCGAATAATATCGATGTGACCCAAAGTGATAGGGTCAAATGTGCCTGGGTAAAGCGCTGTGCGCATGGCATCCTCCCGTGGTCCTGCGCGCACGCAACATTATTGCGCGGCCATTTGCAAGACCTGTTTTCAGGATAGGTATTTCTGCGGGAATAAGACGTTGCGGCACCTCAGTGCCCCATGATCATGCCTTCCAACGCGTCCTTTTCCATCGCCAGTTCCGAGAGGCGCGCCTTGACCGTATCGCCCAGCGAAATAAGCCCCACCAGCGCGCCGTCTTCCATCACCGGCATATGGCGGAACCGCCCCTGGGTCATCTTCTCAAGCACGCTCACCGCATCATCATTGCGGGCACAGGTGACAAGCTCGGTTGTCATATAGTCGTCGATCTTGTCAGACAGACAGCCCACCCCGCGCTTGGCAAGCTGGCGCACAATGTCGCGCTCAGACAGAATGCCCAGCGGCACAACGCCGTCCTCAGACACAATCACCGTGCCAATGCCTTTATCGGAAAGGATTTTTGCCGCATCAGACACCAAGGTTCCGGGCTTCACCGTCAGCACACCTTCGGACCCTTTGGACTTGAGTATCTGATGAACGAGCATAGTGACCTCCGATATAAACTATAAGTAAGTCAAGCGTTGCCGCTCCTTAAACGCATGTCAAGCTTGCGCTTCCAGATGGGCCACCTCTTGCCGCATGCCTTCACAGAGCGCCTCAGAGAAGCGGTTGAGCCGCTCCAGCCGTCGATCATCCGCATGCCGTATGAGATAAAAGCTCCGGGTCAGGGAAATCTGATCCGGCAAAATCTTCACCACACCCCGGGCTGAGGGAATGGCAAAGTCATGCACAACCCCGATGCCTGATCCCGTGCGCACCCAGTTGAACTGCACCGAGGCCGAGTTTGACGCAAGACGCACCCGCTCCACACCCACCTCACTGAGGTAGTCCAGTTCCTTGTCAAAAATCATATCCGGGATATAGCCGGTCACCAGATGGTCCTTGAGATCGGCCACCTCATTGATCTTGGGGTGATTGCGCAGATACCAGCGCGCCGCCCCCAGATGGAGCTTGTAATCGGTGATCTTCTGAACTGTCAGCCGCCCGGCCGTGGGCGCGCTCACCGCGACCACCAGATCGGCCTCACGGCGCGACAGGCTCACCACACGGGGCAGTGCCACGATCTGGATATCAAGATCCGGGTTGTCCTCCGCGATCCGCGCACAGACCTGCGGCAACAGAAAATTCGCCACCCCGTCAGGCGCCCCGATACGGATCTGCCCGGACAGCCCTGTGCTTTGCCCCACCATTTCCTCAGTGGCTTCCTGAAGGCTCTGCTCCACCCGAAGCGCGTGGCTCATCAGGCGCTGCCCTGCATCGGTCAACGCATAGCCTGTTGGCGATTTCACAAACAGCGGTGCCTCAAACGCGGTCTCAAGCCGCGCCACACGCCGCCCCACCGTTGCCGGATCCACCTGCAACCGCCGCCCGGCCGCCGAAAGGCTCTCTTCGCGCGCCACCGCCAGAAACACCCGCATGTCATCCCACTGCACCATCACCCTGCCCCCTCTGTATTTTTGCAAAACAGTTTTGAACAGTTGTCTCTTTTCCACACATTTTTGCAAGCCTATTGTGTCGCCAAAGTTCAATGGAGGATGCCATGAAAGAGCTCACGCATTATATCAACGGCGAACACGTCAAAGGGACATCCGGCCGCTTTGCCGATGTTTTCAACCCGGCAACAGGCGAAGTTCAGGCCAAAGTGCCGCTGGCCAACAAGGCGGAAATGGACGCCGCCGTGGCCGCCGCTGCCGCCGCTCAGCCTGCATGGGGCGCGGTCAACCCGCAGCGCCGCGCACGTGTGCTGATGAAGTTTGTGGACCTGCTGCACCGCGATATGGACAAGCTGGCCGAAGCGCTGTCCTCTGAGCACGGCAAGACCTTCCCGGACGCCAAAGGCGACATCCAGCGCGGTCTGGAAGTGGCGGAATACTGCATCTCCGCACCGCAGATGCTCAAAGGGGAATACACCGACGCCGCAGGCCCGGGCATCGACATCTACTCCATGCGCCAGCCACTGGGCGTGACCGCGGGCATCACCCCGTTCAACTTCCCCGCCATGATCCCGATGTGGATGTTTGCGCCGGCCATCGCCTGCGGCAACGCCTTCATCCTGAAACCCTCCGAGCGTGACCCATCCGTGCCTCTGATGCTGGCCGAGCTGCTCGAAGAAGCGGGTCTGCCAAAAGGCATCATTCAGGTGGTGAACGGCGACAAAGAAGCCGTCGACGCGATCCTCTATGATGACGTAATCCAGTCTGTTGGCTTCGTGGGCTCCACCCCGATTGCCGAATACATCTACGGCACCGGCTGCGCACAAGGCAAACGTGTACAGTGCTTCGGTGGCGCCAAGAACCACATGATCATCATGCCCGACGCCGACATGGACCAGGCCGCAGACGCTCTGGTCGGTGCAGGCTACGGTGCGGCAGGCGAACGCTGCATGGCGATCTCCGTGGCTGTGCCTGTGGGCGAAGAGACCGCAGACAAGCTGCGCGACAAGCTGATCCCACGCATCGAGAAGCTCAAAATCGCACCTTACACCGCCGGTGACGATGTAGACTACGGCCCGGTTGTGACTGCCGCCGCCAAAGAAAACATCCTGCGTCTGGTGCAATCCGGCGTGGATCAGGGTGCGGATCTGGTGGTTGATGGCCGCGACTTCAACCTGCAGGGCTATGAAGACGGCTTCTTTGTGGGTCCGCATCTTTTTGACAATGTCACCAAAGACATGGACATCTACAAAACCGAAATCTTCGGCCCGGTTCTGTCCATGGTGCGCGCAAAATCCTATGAGGAAGCTCTGGGTCTGGCGATGGATCACGAGTACGGCAACGGCACCGCGATCTTCACCCGTGACGGCGACGCCGCCCGTGACTTCGCCAACCGCGTGAACGTCGGCATGGTGGGTGTGAACGTGCCGATCCCTGTGCCGCTGGCCTACCACACCTTTGGCGGCTGGAAGAAATCCGCCTTTGGTGACCTGAACCAGCACGGCCCGGATGCGTTCAAATTCTACACCCGCACCAAAACGGTGACCTCCCGCTGGCCATCTGGCATCAAAGAAGGCGGCGAGTTCCACTTTAAGCAGATGGATTGATCGAAAAACCAATCTGTGTTCATCTACCGGAAGGGGCGGCTTGGCTGCCCCTTTTTTGGGTCAAACATGGGGTGTGAATGTCGGTCTCTTTCAAAATACTGTCCTCTCTGGGCGTGGTCTATGTGCGCTATGAGGGCTTTGCGAATATGTCTGACACGCTGACCGCCTTTGCCGAATACGCCCAACATCCGGAATTCCGCCCCGGCCAGAAGCAGCTGGTGGATCTCACCCATCTCACCGGATGGGACGAAGACTTTCTCGAACTCATGAAAATACAGGCCCAAAAGGCCGACGCCTTCACCGGCAACAACGCCCAGACACTAATCGTCTACCTCGCCCCCACACCCGCAGGCCAGAAACTAGCCCGCATCGCCCTGCGAAGCTGGGAGCCTTTCCCCGCTGTGGTGCCCATGGTGCAGGAAAAAGAGCAGCCCGCCCTGTCGATCCTTGGCCTGCCATATGACACGATCAACCAGCTGTTGAGCCGCGCTGTTTGAGCGCCCGTCAGCTCTTAAATTTTTAGACATTTTGTCCGTATTGGAGCGCCCATACCCCTGCGTTTTAGGGTGGCGTTAAACCCGTCACCTCAGTAGTGATCGCCAGTTCGTCACCACACGAAGAGTCCCTATGGCGCGCGCGACACTCCCAAACCTCTCCACAGTCACAGCCCTCTTTCAGGCGTTTCTGCTCGCTGTCCTTATGTTCAGCCTGCCTCAACCCGCGCAGGCGCAAAACGCCGTTTCCGGCGTGCATTTTGACCTGAGAGAGCGTGACTTTCACGAAACACCTTATGCGATGCTCAACGGTGACTGGTGGTTTGAATTTGGCGCACACCTGACGCCGGAAGAGGCCCATGATGCTTTCATAGCAGATAATCTGGACGCCATCGCCGTGCCATCTGACTGGCGCGACACGCTCACAGAGGCCAACACCAACCCGTTCTCCCACGGCATCGCTACCTATCTCAGCCGCATCTCCTTGCCGGAAGATCCCCACAACCATCTGATACTTGTGTTGCCCCGCGTGGCCGATGCCTATGTGGTCTATTGGATCCCGGCGAATGACCCCGCGAACTGGCACGAACTTGGCGAAGATGGCACCCTCAGCGGCCCCATCGTGCCCGCCCACACCATGCGCGCCTACAGCCTCGAAGACTTTAGCGACGGCTACCTCATGGTGCATGTGCGCAAAGAGCTGCAAAGCTACGGCGGCATTCTCCGCGCGCCCTATATCGCACAATCCGGCGCGTATCAGAACTACCTGCAGATGCTGCGCCTCAGTGACGGCATGGTCATGGGCATCACGCTCTTTGTCTCGATCTTCAACCTGTTCCTGTTCCTGCTCTACCGCAAAGATCCGGCCACATTGATCCTGGTGCTGGGGGGCTTCGCACTGTTTTTGCGCGCCCTCACCATGACCGGCACGCTGGAGATCATCCTTGGCATGAACCTGCGCAGCTTCCTGACACGGCTGGAAATCGCCGACATCCTGCTCATTGCCTGGACCACCTACGCCATGCATCAGGCACTGCTGTGGCGTCGCTTCAGCAATCTGAAAGGCCCGATCCTGGTCGGCATGGTGGGCATGCTCGGCGCGGCCTTCATCTTCACAGCCCCCCTGCCGCAGGTCACCGAAGCCATCTCTCTGGTGCACCTCTATTGTTTCGCAACCTTTGTGCTGATCCTGGCCACCAGCGCCCGCGCCATCAGGCTCAAACAGCCGGACGCATGGTTCTACTCCGTTGGTTGGCTTTTACCGATGACTGCTGGCCTCCATGACATCTACAGCAGCAACCACTTTGGCGGCGTCTATCTCGCCAATCCGGCGTTTGTGATCTTCATCTCGGTCTACAGCTGGAAGGTCGGCCACCGCGTGATCACCGAACTCAACCGCGCAGAATTCCTGCGTCAGGCCCGCAAGAACCTCACAGAGCTGCATCAAAACGCCATGGCCTCCGCGCGCCATGACCAGCTCACCGGCCTCTTGGACCGCCACGCCTTCGACGATGAGCTGCTGCTGGCCTGGCAGGAGAAAGACAGCTGCGACGATGGCCTCTCCCTTGTGGTTCTGGAAATCGACTCATTCCAGGCAATCGCAGCCACCCACGGCCAAGAAGCCGCCGACATGACCCTGCGCAGCGTTGCCGAGCTGCTCAGCCATTCATTGTTGCGCAAGACCGATCGGATCTGCCGCTACCAAGAGGCCTCCTTCATGTTCCTGCTGCCCTGCGCCAATGGCAGCAAAGCCCGTGAGGTTGCCGAGCGCGTGCGCCACCGCATCAAATTGCACGAAGTCACCCTCGACGCCGGTGTCCACCTGCGCCTGCAGGCCAGCTTTGGCCACGCCACTGCCGAGCCCAATGCCGAGGGCCACTGCCATCAGTTGGTCCAACAGGCCCAACTGGCGCTGGACCACGCCCAGACCTGCGGCACCGGCATGATCGCGGGCTTTGATGCACTGACCACCGCGCAGAAAGCGCGGCTGCACTACCGTCTGACCTCGCTCGAAGCCAACAGTGACATCGAGGCCGCACACGTCGAACAGCACAGCCAAAGCTGGACCAAAGCCAGCTGACGCCCTCTGCATTTTTGCAAAACCACTCTGCGTTTTCGCCGCGCAATCCTTGGTATTTTGCCGCTTTCTCCCTTTGCAATGCATCGGGATCGGTGTTAATTTAACAACTGTTCAATTCGCGGAGGGGAGGCCGCGAAGCGCGCAGCTTTTGGCGGCTTCGGTCTCTTCCAGCATCAGCACCGCATCCGGCGCAACCTGCGCCTGGAATGTGACCAGAGGAAGAGACATGGATTTTGCACTGACCGAAGAACAGACCCTGATCTTTGATATGGCCAAAGGATTTGGCGAAGAGCACATCGCGCCTTTTGCCCAAGACTGGGAAGCCGCAGGCACCATCCCCAAAACCCTCTGGCCTCAGATCGCAGAGCTGGGTCTGGGCGGCATCTATGTGTCAGAGGCCTACGGCGGCTCTGGCCTCTCCCGCCTTGACGCCACATTGGTTTTTGAAGCCCTCGCCATGTCCTGCCCCTCCGTTGGCTCCTTCCTGTCGATCCACAACATGTGTGGCGGCATGATCGACAAATTCGGCTCTGAGGAGACCAAACAGAAATGGCTGCCCGACCTCTGCGCCATGAACAAAGTCTTCTCCTATTGCCTCACCGAGCCCGGCTCAGGCTCTGACGCCTCCGCCCTAAAAACCCGCGCGGAGCGCAGCAACGAAGGCTATGTGCTCAACGGCACCAAAGCCTTCATCTCCGGCGGCTCCTATTCCGATGCTTACGTTTGCATGGTGCGCACCGGTGAGGACGGCCCCAAGGGCATCTCCACCGTGGTGGTTGAAGACGGCAGCGAAGGCCTGTCCTTTGGCGCATTGGAAAAGAAAATGGGTTGGCTTGCCCAACCCACCTCTCAGGTCCAGTTTGACGATTGCAGAGTGCCCGCCGACAATCTGATCGGCGAGGAAGGCAAAGGCTTCAGCTACGCCATGAACGGTCTGGACGGCGGCCGCCTCAACATCTCCGCCTCCGCCCTTGGCGGCGCACAGAAAGCGCTCGATATGACCGTGCAATACATGTCAGAGCGCAAAGCCTTCGGCAAATCCATCAACCAGTTTCAGGCGCTGCAGTTCCGCCTGGCCGAATATGAAACCAAGCTACAGGCCGCCCGCACCTTCCTGCGTCAGGCCGCTTGGAAGCTCGACAACGGCGACCACGAGGCCACCAAATTCTGCGCCATGGCTAAGCTCATGGTGACCGACGCCGCCTTTGAAGTGGCCAACGGCTGTTTGCAACTGCACGGCGGCTACGGCTATCTCGCGGACTATGGCATCGAGAAAATCGTGCGCGACCTGCGCGTGCACCAGATTCTGGAAGGCACCAACGAAATCATGCGCCTGATCATTTCCCGCCAGATGATCGCGGCGTGACCCAAAGACGGAGCGCAGACGTGTCTGACATCCACATCCGCAAGGCGGGCCAAACCGGCCGCATCACCTTCACCCGCACCAAGGCGCTCAATGCGATGTCCTATGACATGTGCCGCGCCATCGAAACCGCGCTGGATACATGGCGCGCGGATGATGCGGTCAAGATGGTTGTGATTGATGCAGAGGGCGACAAAGCCTTCTGCGCGGGCGGCGACATTGCCGAACTTTATGACACCGGCACCAAGGGCGATTTTGCCTTTGGCCAGACCTTCTGGGCCGATGAATACCGCATGAACGCCAAGCTGTTTGAATTCCCCAAACCTGTGGCCAGCTTCATGCAGGGCTTCACCATGGGCGGCGGCGTTGGCGTCGGCTGTCACGGCTCCCACCGCATTGTGGGCGACAGCAGCCAGATTGCCATGCCCGAAGTTGGCATCGGCCTTGTCCCTGATGTGGGCGGCTCACTCATTCTGGCACAGGCTCCGGGGCGTCTGGGCGAATACCTCGGCCTCACCGCGGCCCGTCTCGGCGCGGCAGACGCGATCTACACAGGTTTTGCCGATTACTACATCCCCGAAGACAGCTGGCCTGATCTCATCGCCTCACTGGAAGACACCGGCGATTGGGAGCTGATCGACGCCGCCGCACAGCCCGTCGCATCCGGTCCGCTGAAGCAGCAGAGCGATCAGATCAACGCCCATTTCGGCGGCGAGCGCCTGAGCGACATTCTCACCTCACTGCAAGACAGTGACAGCGACTTTGCCAAAGACGCGCTCAAGAAACTCTCGCGCAACTCTCCCATCGCCATGGGGGCGGCGCTGGAAATCATCCACCGCGTGCGCGGCCTGCCTGAAATCCGCTTCGCTCTGGATCAGGAGTACCGCTTCACCTTCCGCGCTATGGAACACGGCGATTTTCTGGAAGGCATCCGCGCACAAATCATCGACAAAGACCGCAATCCGCAATGGAAATACACATTGCAAGCGCTCCCGCCCATGGCTGTCACCAATATTGTGCTGCCGCTTGGCGCGGATAAGCTGACGTTTGAATAAGGGAGGCAATCGCCATGAAGATCGGATTTATTGGACTTGGCAACATGGGCGGCCCCATGGCGGCCAATCTGGCCAAGGCGGGCCACGAGGTCACAGGCTTTGACATGGCCGATGTCACCATCGAAGGCGTCACCATGGCCCCTTCCGGTGCCGAGGCCGCTGCGGGGGCTGATATGGTCATCACCATGCTGCCCAACGGCGCGATCCTGCGCGCTGTGGCGGCGGAAATCATCCCCGTGATGTCGCCCGGTGCAGGCTTTGTGGATTGCTCCACCGTGGATGTAGACAGCGCCCGTGCAGTGGCAGGCCACGCCGTTGCTGCCGGGCTTCTGCCGGTTGACGCACCTGTTTCCGGCGGTGTTGGCGGCGCCGCAGGCGGCACGCTGACATTCATGGCAGGCGGTTCTGCCGAGGCTTTCGCCAAAGCCGATCCTCTGTTTGACATCATGGGGCAAAAGGCCGTGCATTGCGGCGACGCGGGCGCTGGTCAGGCCGCCAAGATCTGCAACAACATGATCCTGGGCGTGACCATGATTGCCACCTGCGAAGCCTTTGCGCTGGCCGACAAGCTGGGGCTCGACCGCCAATCCATGTTTGACGTGGTCTCCACCTCCTCGGGCTACAGCTGGACCATGAATGCCTACTGCCCTGCCCCCGGCGTCGGCCCGCAATCCCCGGCTGACAACGACTATCAGCCGGGCTTCGCCTCCGAGCTCATGCTCAAAGACCTGCGCCTGTCCCAACAGGCGGCGGAAAGCGCGGATGCAGACACGCCTATGGGGCAAGCCGCCGCCGCGCTCTATGAACAGTTCGTGGAAAACGAAGGCGGCCTTGGCACCGATTTCTCCGCCATGTTGCCCCGCTTTGAGAAACGCGGACGCGGTTAACAAAGCGCCAGCACAGCGATCAGCCAAAGTTAACAGCCGCGCCTCTCAAGGCGCGGCTTTTCTTATTTTTAAGAGCCGTTTCTTGGTTACCAAATCCCGTGCCTGCCCACAAAATTGGTTAATCTTTCCCAACCATTGCCCCGTTTGCGCCTTTTTTGACCGCATAGCTGTTGTTGCCAAAACGGAAACAAAAACCGCACGGCACAAGAGCAGACCGCTGAGAGGGGCATCAGATGGCGATCGCAACGGAACTGAACATCAACACATCGGCCACCGCCGATGCCATGGCTGCCGAAATCTTCGGTGATCCTTCCCGCATCGTTTCGTCACAATACTTCGGAGACACGCTCAGCTCGGGCATTTACGCCGGCGCCGACAGCACCAGCCCCGGCGTCGCCCCGGCTGACAGCGGGGTCATCCTCTCCACCGGCTATGCCCGCGATTTCACCAACAACAGCGGCACCACCAACACCAATGTGCGCGGCAACACCTCCACCAACACCAGCGGCGAAAACAACAACGCGCTGTTCAACGCCGCCGCTGGCACCAACACCTTTGACGCCTCTTATATGGTGATTGATTTCAACGGCTCCGCAGGGGAGCTGCTCACCATCGACTTCGTGCTCTCCTCCGAAGAATACCCTGAATTTCTAAGCTACAACGACGCCATCGGGGTCTGGGTGAACGGGGTGGAAGCCCAGATCTCCGTGGGCGACGGCTCAGCCTCCATCGGCAACATCAACGACGCCAATGAAAACATCTACGTCGACAACAGCAACGATCAGTTCAACACCGAAATGGACGGCTTCACCGTCACCCTGACCTTCGTGGCCCCTCTGCAGGACGGGGTGAACGAACTGGTCATCGGCATCGCGGATGCCACCGATAGCAACTACGATTCCAACCTTCTGATCGCAGGCGGCTCGGTGCAGACCGCCATTGTGGCGCAGGATGACGAGGTCTCCATCAAATTCGGCGGCAGCAAAACCCTCGACGTTCTCGACAACGACAACTCCACCGCAGGCCCCACCCTGACCATCACCCATATCAACGGCATTCCCGTCAGCGCGGATCCCAGCACCGGTCTGCCCGACAGCGTGATCCTCGACACCGGGCAGGAGGTGACCCTCAACCCCGATGGCACCCTCACCGTGGATGCCGACACCGACAATGAAACCGTCTATTTCAACTACACCATTGAGGATTCCGCAGGCGAGACCGACACCGCGCTTGTGGAGATCGAGCAGCGCCCGCCCTGTTTCACACCCGGCACCCTGATCCGCACCGCAGCCGGCGATGTTTTGGTCGAAGACCTGCGCGCAGGCATGCTGGTGGAAACATTAGACTCTGGCCTGCAACCCATTGTCTGGATTGGAAAATCCGAAATTCCACCCCGCCCGGACTCCCTGCCGATCCGCATCAAGGCTGGTGTGTTGGACAATGACCGCGATCTGGTGGTCTCCCCACAACACCGCGTGCTGATCTATGGCGCGCGCGCCGAACTGCTGTTTGGCTGTGATGAGGTTCTGGTCAAAGCAAAAGACCTCGTGGACGGGCGTGATGTCACCATCTGCGAGAGCACCTCTCCGGTCACCTATTTCCACATCCTCATGTCCCAGCATGAGTTGCTTCTGTCCGAAGGCCAGTGGAGCGAGAGCTTTCAACCCGGCATGCAAACCCTGCGCAGCTTTGACCCGATCGCCAACCGCTCCCTGCGCGCAGTGATGAACCGCCGCAGCATCGCCCTCAGCGACATTTCAGCCCGCCTGAGCCTGCGCAGCTACGAGGCCCGCGCGCTGATGGCCGCCTGACGGACCTCCAATACCAATCAACTCCCCGAGGCCATGGCCTCCAGCGCCAGCCGTGTCTCTTCATCCGCCGGAAACAGCATCTCAATACGCAACTCCGACAACGCGATGTCCTCGGTCGAGCCAAACTGCGTGATAGTCGAGAAAAAAGACATCCTCACCCCGCCCAACTCATAAATCGCCGGAATAATCGCAGGCTTCATCCCCTCCATAGCCCGCGCTTCCTGTGTCAACAGCGCCGACATTCGCGTGATCGCATCCTCAAGCACATCGTCCTGACCAAAATGCGCGCTTTCCACCCGCAATCGCGCCACCATGTGCCCAAGGATTTCCTCATAGTTTACAAGCGCCTGATGCAGCACATCTGAGCCAATCATCATCTCAATCAGACTGTCGCCACAGGCCACCCCAAGCCCCGCCAGAATCTGCTCCGCCACAGAGTTCACCGCCACCAGACGCCAATGCCGGTCAAGCGCCATGGCCGGATAAGGCGCATGCCGCTGCAACGTCCAATCCACCGCCGCTTGCACCGGCGCCATCTCTTCCGCACTCAGGTCACGCTTGGCATAAGCCGGGCTCAATCCCGCCGCCATCAGCAGCCGGTTGCGCTGCGCAATCGGCACATCCAACTGCTCACAAAGGCGCAGCACCATGCCTCTGCTTGGGCGCGACCGCCCGGTTTCCAAAAACGAGATATGCCGCGCGCTCACCCCGGCAGACAGCCCTAGATCCAGCTGGCTCACCCGCCGCGCCTGCCGCCATTCCTTCAACGTTGCTCCAAACTCCAGCCCCACAGCGCGCCTCCCAGCTTTCCGATCACCATACCGCAGATCTGCGCCCACGCACTTACCTCAGAGGTAATTGTTTTGCCGCAGGAAGACGCGCAGCCTCCGGTCATCAGACAAAGGAGCACCTAAAATGACACAAGATCGCGTCATCACCTCTCTCAAATGCGGCTGCGGCCTCTCCATCGCCATGGGACTCGGCGCCCTGCTCGCGCTGCTCACCCAATCCTTCGGCCTGCTCAGCTGGTTCAGCGATCTGGTCCACCTGCCGCTGGATGGCCAGCAGCGCTTTTCGGACAAAACAGATCAGGTCCTCGCAGCCATCGGCGGCGGCGTGCTCGTCGGCCTCGGCGTGACACTGTGGCAGGTCACCACGCAGGTCTATGCCAAAGACCCGCAAACAGGCGGCAAAATCATCGCCTACGGGATCTGGAGCTGGTTTGTGGTCGACAGCCTCGGCTCCATCGCCGCAGGTGCGTGGTTCAACGCGGTGCTGAACCTCGGCTTCCTGCTGATGTTCATCCTGCCACTCCGGCTGGCAAACTCAGCAGACGCCCTCAAAGCCGCCTCCCACATTTGACCCAAACAAATACAGGCTTCAGCGCAGCGCGGCCCCTTCAAGGGCCGCCCTCTTCTCATTCGTCAAATATCCTGGGGGTGAAGGCCGCAGGCCGAGGGGGCAACGCCCCCTACCTCACTTCGCAGACCTCCCTCAGCGCCAGCGTTACTCCGCCGCCACCTTCTTCTTCGGAGCCAGCATGTCTTTCAGATAACGCCCGGTATGGCTGGCCGCGACTTTGGCGACCTTTTCCGGCGTGCCTTTGGCGACAATCTTACCACCGCCGTCACCACCTTCCGGGCCAATATCAATGATGTGGTCTGCGGTCTTCACCACATCCAGATTGTGCTCAATCACCACCACGGTATTGCCCTGATCCACCAATTCATGCAGCACTTCCAAGAGCTTGCGCACATCCTCAAAATGCAGACCGGTGGTCGGCTCATCCAGAATATAGAGCGTACGGCCGGTGGAGCGCTTCGCCAGTTCCTTGGAGAGCTTCACCCGCTGCGCCTCACCGCCTGACAAGGTCGTCGCCTGCTGGCCCACCTTGATGTAGCCCAGCCCCACCCGCATCAGCGCGTCCATCTTGTCGCGAATGCTCGGCACCGCTTTGAAGAACTCCTGCGCCTCTTCCACGGTCATATCCAGCACATCGGCAATGCTCTTGCCTTTGAACTTGATCTCCAGCGTCTCGCGGTTGTAGCGCGCGCCTTTGCAGGTCTCACATTCCACGTAGACATCCGGCAGGAAGTGCATCTCGATCTTGATGACACCGTCGCCCTGACAGGCCTCACAGCGCCCGCCTTTCACGTTGAAGCTGAAACGCCCCGGCTTATAGCCGCGCGCCTTGGCCTCCGGCAGCCCGGCAAACCAGTCGCGGATCGGCGTGAACGCCCCAGTGTAAGTCGCCGGGTTTGACCGTGGCGTGCGTCCGATCGGACGCTGATCGATGTCGATCACCTTGTCCAGATGCTCCAGGCCCTTGATGGTCTCACAAGGCGCGGGCGTCTGGCGCGCGCCGTTGAGGCGCATGGAAGCGGTTTTAAACAGCGTCTCAATGGTCAGCGTGGATTTGCCGCCACCAGACACCCCGGTTACACAGACAAATTTGCCCAGCGGGAAGTCCGCCGTGACCTTCTTAAGGTTGTTGCCCGTGGCCTTCACCACGCTCACGGTCTTGCCGTTGCCTTCACGCCGCTCGGTCGGCACCGCAATCTCTCGCGCGCCCGAGAGATACTGCCCGGTCAGCGATTTGGGATCGGCGGCAATATCTGCTGGCGTGCCTTTGGAGACCACCTGCCCGCCATGCACACCGGCCCCCGGGCCAATGTCAAAGACATAATCCGCCTCGCGCACCGCCTCTTCATCATGCTCCACCACAATCACGGTGTTGCCCTGATCGCGCAGGTTCTTCAGCGTCGTCAAAAGCCGGTCATTGTCACGCTGGTGCAGACCAATCGACGGCTCGTCCAGCACGTAGAGAACCCCGGTGAGACCAGAGCCAATCTGGCTGGCCAGACGGATGCGCTGGCTCTCCCCACCGGACAATGTGCCACTTGAACGAGACAGCGTAAGATATTCCAATCCCACGTTATTCAGGAACCCAAGCCGCTCCTGGATTTCCTTCACAATCGCCCGCGCGATCTCTTGCCGCTGCGGCGTCAGGCTCGCAGGCACGCTCTCAATCCAGGCCAGCGCCTCGCGGATCGACAGCTGCACCACATGGCCCACATGTTTCTCCGCAATCCGCACCGCAAGCGCCTCTTCGCGCAAACGGTGCCCGCGGCAGGCCCCGCAAGGGCGGTTGTTCTGATAGTTCTCAAACTCTTCGCGGATCCAATTGCTGTCGGTCTCGCGATAGCGGCGTTCCATATTGGGGATCACCCCCTCAAACACCCGCGACACCTGATAAACGCGCCCGCCTTCGTCATAGCGGAATTCGATTTCCTCATCGCCAGAGCCATACAGGAAGACCTGCTGGACCTTTTTGTCCAGATCCTTCCACGGGGTGTTCTTGTCAAAGCCGTAGTGCTTGGCGAGGCTTTCAATGGTCTGCAGGAAGTAAGGCGATTTGCCCTTCCGCCACGGCGCAAGCGCCCCGTCATAGACCTTCAGCGTGACATCCGGCACCACCAGACGCTCATCAAAGAACAGCTCTTTGCCCAAGCCGTCACACTCCGGACAGGCCCCAAAAGGCGCGTTGAAGGAAAACAGCCGTGGCTCAATCTCGGGGATTGTGAACCCACTGACCGGACAGGCAAATTTCTCACTAAACGTGATCCGCTCCGGATCGCCCTCCTTGGGGGCGGTCTCCAACACGGCAATGCCATCGGCCAGATCCAGCGCGGTGCGCAAGCTGTCCGCCAGCCGGGTCTCCATGCCTTCGCGCACCACCAGACGGTCGACCACCACGTCAATGTCATGGCGGAATTTCTTATCCAGCGTCGGCGGCGTGTCGAGCTCATAGAACTCCCCATCCACTTTCACCCGCTGAAAGCCCTGCTTGCGCAGCTCAAGGAATTCCTTGCGGTATTCGCCTTTGCGGTCCCGCACAATCGGGGCCAGCAGATAGCCGCGTGTACCTTCCTCAAGGCCCATAATGCGATCGACCATGTCCTGCACCTGCTGCGCCTCAATCGGCAGGCCGGTGGCAGGGGAATAGGGCGTGCCCACACGGGCAAACAGCAGACGCAGATAATCGTAAATCTCCGTCACCGTGCCCACAGTGGAGCGCGGGTTCTTGGAGGTCGTCTTCTGCTCAATCGAAATCGCCGGGGACAGCCCGCTGATGTGATCCACATCCGGCTTTTCCATCATATCAAGGAACTGGCGCGCATAGGCGCTCAGGCTCTCCACATAGCGCCGCTGCCCTTCCGCATAGATCGTGTCAAAGGCCAGCGAGGATTTGCCGGAACCCGACAGGCCAGTGATCACCACCAGCTGATCGCGCGGAATATCCACGTCGATGGATTTCAGATTGTGCTCGCGCGCCCCGCGCACCTCGATATTTTTCAGCTCGGCCATCAATACCCCCAACGGCTGCGGCAGCAGACAGCGGTCCCACGGACTCACTGCCCCTCAGTTATCGCGAACATACAGAGAACAAAACCATTCGCCAAGCCCGTTCGCAAGGCCCACACATAATCAGGGATGATTACGTTTTGAACCCCTCACCGGATGACGCTTTTTCGCACACGGGCGCGTGCCAATCCCAGATGTGCAAACGCCCCCGCCAAAAGCGCCCCAAGGATCACCCCAATCATCCCGCCATAGCCGGAAACCGCCAGAACACCCAGAAGGATCGGCGTGCCAATCGTGTTGCCCAGATTGCCCGCCTGCGCAAACACCCCGTTTGCATCCGCGCGGTCAGCGGCTGTCTCGTTTAGCACAGGCACCAGCGCAAAGCTCGCCCCTTGGATCAAGCCAAGCGCCCCGGCAAAGATCAGGCACACCAAGGGCGCGCCCGGCAGGACCAGCAACATGGCCGCCGCAGCCGCAGAGGCCAGAAAGCCGCAGACAATCACCTGCAAAACAGACAGATAGCGCAGCAGCCACACGCCCAGGGTCATCGAAGTCACCATGCTCATAAACGGCATCGCCCCCACGGTGAAAGTCCGCCACTCCGGCGCGATAAAGGGCGGGATCAGGGTCAGCAGGCTCACAAAACAGAAGGTATAAAACAGCCAGCCCACCGCAGCGGCATTCAGAAACGGCGAGCGGTAAATCTCCCAATGCCGCTTCAACAGCCCGCGAAGGCTCAACCCGCCCTGTCCGCTTGGCGCATCCTCTGGCAGCTTGAGCAGGCTTACCGCCACCACGCTGCCCGCCATCCAGATCGCATGAGCCAGAAACATCGCCTGCACGCCATAACTCGCCACCAAGGGCCGTCCGACCCAGGCAAACAGCGCAAAGGCCACGCCAAAAAACGTGCCCCACAACGTCAGCGAAAAGGCGCGTTTTTCCTCCGGCGCTACGCGCGCAATCAACGTCGGTGCCGCCACCACAATCGCCAGATGCGCCAACCCTTCGACCACGCGGCTCACAAGGAAGGCATCAAACGACACCCCCATGGCCTGCACAAAAGACACCATCGCGCTTAAGGTCAAGCCGCCAATCAACGTCCGGCGTATGCCGATGCGGCTCGCCAAAACGCCAGAGACCACGCCCAGCAAAATCCCCGCCGTTCCAAGGATCGACAGCGCAAAGCCCAAACTGGCCCCCGCCTCGGGATAGAGCAAACCAATCTGATCAAAGGTCACGCTGATCTTGGCAAACTGCCCCGCCGCGCCAATGCCTGCGAGCCAGATCACCACAACCGGCCAATACCATTGTGTTCCGGCCACCCAAACACTCCTTTGAACACCTCCGCCAGAGCGGAGGCGCATCTCAAATTCTCTTTTCTTTCAATCAGATGTGGATCACACGATCATAAGCATCGAGCACGCTTTCATGCATCATCTCACTCAGCGTCGGATGCGGGAAGACGGTCTCCATCAGCTCCTCCTCCGTGGTCTCAAGCTGCCGCCCGACCACATAGCCTTGGATCAGCTCGGTCACTTCCGCGCCCACCATATGGGCCCCCAGAAGCTCGCCGGTTTTGGCATCAAACACCGTCTTCACCATGCCCTCAGGCTCACCCAACGCAATCGCCTTGCCGTTGCCGATGAAGGGGAAACGCCCGACCTTCACGTCATAGCCCAGCTCTTTCGCCTTGGCCTCGGTGTAGCCCACGCTCGCCACCTGCGGATGACAATAGGTACAGCCCGCAATGCTTTCCGGTTTCACCGGATGCGGTTTGCCACCGGCAATCAGCTCCGCCACCATCACGCCTTCATGGCTCGCCTTATGTGCCAGCCAGGGCGCCCCCGCGATATCGCCAATCGCGTAAAGCCCCTCCACACCGGTGGCGCAATATTGATCGGTCACCACATGGGTCCGGTCAATCTTCACCCCCAGCGTTTCCAGCCCGAGGTTTTCCACATTCCCGACAATCCCCACAGCCGAGATCACCGTATCAAACTCCTGCGTCGTAAGTTTGCCACCGGTCTCGATATGCGCGGTCACCTTATCCTTGGCGCGGTCCAGTTTCTTGACCATGGATTTCTCAAGGATCTTCATGCCCTGTTTTACAAATTGCTTTTTGGCAAAGGCACTTATCTCCGCATCTTCAACCGGCAAAACGCGATCCATAACCTCCACAACCGTGGTCTCCGCGCCCAGCGTGTTGTAAAAACTGGCAAACTCGATGCCAATCGCACCAGAGCCAATCACCAGCAGTTTCTTGGGCATATGCGGCGGCACAAGCGCATCCTTGTAGGTCCAGACCCGCTTGCCGTCCCCCTCAAGCCCAGGCAGTTCCCGCGCCCGCGCGCCGGTGGCCAGCACGATGTTCTTGGCGCTCAGCGCCTCAACGCCCTTGTCACTTTTCACGGAGACCTTGCCTTTGGCGGGCAGCGTCGCCTCGCCCATAAAGACCTCAACCTTGTTCTTCTTCATCAGAAAGGCCACGCCGCTGCTCAGCTGTTTGGCCACTCCGCGCGAGCGTTTCACGACGGCGTCAATGTCATAGCCGATGCCCTCCGCCTTTAGGCCAAAATCCGCGGCCCGCTCCATCAGGTGGAACACCTCGGCAGAGCGCAGCATCGCCTTGGTTGGAATACAGCCCCAGTTCAGACAGATCCCCCCCATGTGTTCGCGCTCCACAATGGCAACCTTCAGCCCCAGCTGCGCCCCCCGGATCGCGGCAACATAGCCGCCCGGCCCCGCACCAATGACGATCATATCAAAGGTCTTCTCTGCCATGGTGCTGCTCCTCGCCTGCCAAGTCTTGCTTCAAGATCGGAGCCTACTGGGATTCTCAACCCGCTTCAACAAAGCCGCCCGCGCGCATGACGGGCAAATTTCCGCTAGAGATCGCGTCGCTTTCGGCGCACATTGCGCGCAACAGTTAGTCCCGCAATCCCCCGTAATCCCCTGTAATCTCCGGAGCGCTCCCATGAAAAAAACCATAAAAGACCTGCTGCTTGCCCTGCTCAACGCCACCCTCATTCTTGTGGCGCTGTGCCTGTTTCTGCTCTGGCAGCTGTCAGGCACCGCCGAACGTGTGGTCGAAAGCTTCGCGCAAAATCTGCAGATTGTGAAACCGATGCAGGAGCGGGTCGCAAACCTGCAAGCAGAGGTCAGCGGATTGCGCAGCGATCTCGCCGCCCTGTCAGAGCAAGGGGCCGCGCAAAACCTGCCGGGCTCTGCCGCCCTTCAGGCCCGCGCCAACGCGCTGCAATCCCAACTGGAGGACATCAACAGCAACCTGCGCACGCTGGCGGACACGCCAGATCGTCTGATGAGCGCAGGTGTCGAGCAGCTGTCGGCGCGGGCAAGTGCGGGCTTGGGCAAGCTTGCCGCCTGCCACCTGCCGCAAACCGACGACGCGCCGATCAACTCTGGCTCATAAGACCTGCTGTGGCTTACTGTGCGGCCTGCAAAAGCCGCACGGTGTGGCCATAGCCGCCTTTTTCAACATAAGCGGTTTCCAGCTCTGTTGAGGGCCGCGCCAGCGCCGCATTGCGATAAGGGAACCGGCCAAACTGGCGGATCACTTCGCGATGGGCCTGTGCATGCAAAAGGTTGCTCTCGCAATCTTTCATACGGTCCACAAACATCCGCACACATTGCTCCTGATCACACAGGTTTTCCGAGTGCATCAGCGGCAGAAAGAAAAACTGCCGCGCCGGGCCGTCAATCCTCTGATCCCACTTCTTGTGCAGCGCTGATTTCGCCGCACAGAGCGCCTTCCGGTCCGTGGCAAAAGCGGTGCCGCTGCCCCGGAACATATTGCGCGGGAACTGATCTGTGACGATCAGATAGGCCAAGGTGCCGCTGGCATAGGTCAGCCATTGACCCAACCCGCCATCACGCGCCTTTTCCCATGTGCTCATGAACCTATTACGAATGGTCTCATCCAACACATCAGAGACCTCATACCACCCCTTCGGACCAACCTCATCAAGCCAGAACGAAAGAACTTCTTCGGGACGAACCATGCCCCCACTCCTTCTCAAATTGCTCCCCCCCAAGGAGCTTCGTAATAAAAATGTTACACACAAACTTCGAGGGCTGAACAGTCACAAATTGCAACGGTGCGACACAGGGCGCGATTGGGGCAACACAGGTGCCCCAATGACACGCTCGCCTTATCCGGCAGTCGCCTCTTGCTCTTCTTCCATAGCGGTCTCAATGGCCACTTCCTGTGCCACCTCAACAACCAGCGGCGAGGCATGCGGCATCACTGCCGTGAAGCTGGCGGTGTCTTCCACAGCCGCCGCCGGACGGCGCGTGGTGCGATAAAGCGCATAGACCGCAAGGGCTGCAAGCAGGAACACCAGATAGATAAAGAAGCCGCTCGGCCCCACCAGATCCATCGCCGTACCGGTGATCATCGGACCGGCAATCGCGCCAACCCCATTCACAAACACCAGACCACCGGAGGCCGCTGCCATGTCCTCATAGTCAAGGAAGTCATTGGCGTGGGCAATCAGCATGGAATAGAGCGGGTTGGAAAAACCGCCAATGATCAGCGCGGCAATCAACAGCAGATAGTAGCTGTCCCCCGCCACAAAGCCGATTGCGCCCCCCGCTGCGCCAACAACGGACACAAACATAATCAGGCGGCGGCGGTCCATCCGGTCACTCAACCAGCCCAGCGGATACTGGAAGATCGTCGCCCCCACATAAAAGGCCGCAATAAACACACTGAGCTCCGTCAGGGTCAGCCCGGCACGGGTCGCAAATACCGCCGACATGCCAAACTGCGCAGAGAACACCCCGCCCAGCAGGAACATGCCCACCACCCCAAGCGGGGAGTTGTGAAACAGCTCTTTCAGGCTCATCGGCTTGGTGGTCTCAAACGCCGGTGTCGGCGAAATCGACAGCAGAATCGGCGCAAAGGAAATCGAAACCAGCACCGAGGGGATCACAAACAGCAAAAATCCTGTGGCATCAGGCACGGTCATCAGCCCCTGCGCGGTCACAATCCCGATCATCTGCACGATCATATAGAGCGACAACGCCTTGCCGCGCGTCTCATTGCTCGCGGCGTTGTTGAGCCAGCTCTCCGCGGTCACATACACGCCGGAGAAACAGAACCCCATGATCACCCGGCCCAGAATCCAGGCAATCGGATGCTCCAGCGTCGGGAACAGAATCAATACCGCCGAGATCATCGAGCCAAGCGCCGCAAAGACCCGCACATGCCCCACCCGCCGGATCATCTCCGGGGTCATCCGGCTGCCGCCCAGAAAGCCGACAAAATAGGCCGACATCACCATCGACATCTCAAAGGTGGAGAATCCCGCACTCTCGCCGCGAATACCCAGCAGCGTGCCGTGCATGCCGTTGCCCACCATCAAGAGCAACATCCCCAGAAGCAACGCCCAGGCGCCTTTAAAAAACTCAACCATTCTGAGACCTTCTCACCTTTGCATCCATTTGCAAATGCCGCGTGCACCCTATCGCTGTCAATCACGACAAACAGATGTCGTTTTGCACGCAGCCTGAATTATTTATCAGCGCAGCACCATCATCGCCTGCGCCTGCCCTGCCACCAGAGCCGTTTTCTCATTCCCGAAATATCCCGGGGGTATGGGAGCTGGCCCCCATTTAGACCTGTGTGTGGGGGCTGGCCCCCACTTAAACCTGCGTGTGGGGGCTGGCCTCTACACCATCCGCGCAATGCCGGCCCCTTTAGGGGATCAACAGCGACGCATCCCCGTAAGAGAAGAACCGATAGCCCTCTTTCACCGCGTGGTCATAGACAGTGCGGATCCGGTCCTGGCCCAGCAGCGCACTGACCAGCATCATCAGGGTCGATTTGGGCAGATGGAAATTGGTCATCAACGCATCCGCCACATGAAACTCAAACCCCGGATAGATGAAAATATCCGTGTTGCCTTCCCATGGTGCAATCTCTCCATCCGCCGCGGCGCTCTCAATCAGACGCAGCGCGGTGGTGCCCACCGGGATCACCCGCCCGCCAGCGGCCTTGGTGGCCGCAATCTCCGCTGCCGCCGCCTCGGTCACACGCCCCCATTCGGCGTGCATCTTATGCTCTTTGACGTTGTCGACCTTCACCGGCAGGAACGTCCCCGCGCCCACATGCAATGTCACATGGGTGAAACTCACACCGCGCGCCTTCAGCGCCGCCAAAAGCGCCTCGTCAAAATGCAACGAGGCCGTTGGCGCGGCCACCGCCCCGGAGTGTTTTGCCCAAACAGTCTGATAGTCTGTTTTGTCTTTGTCATCCGCCGCACGTTTGGCAGCGATATAGGGGGGCAACGGCATATTGCCTGCCGCCTCCAAAGCGGCGTCAAAATCATCGCCCTGCAGATCAAACTGCACCACGCCCTGCCCGTCTTCCTTAGAGAGCAGCCGCCCCTTCAGACCAGCAGCAAAGATGATCTCTTCACCCTCACGGATTTTCTTCAACGGCTTGATCAACGCAGCCCAGGCCCCACCGGCGCGCGGCTCCAAAAGCGTCACCTCCATGCGCGCCTGGGTCTCGCCCTCCGGCCCGCTGCGCACACGATAGCCTGACAGGCGCGCCGGAATAACCTTGGTGTCATTTAACACCAGCCGGTCACCGGGCTGCAGCCATTCCAGCAGGTCAGTCACCACCCCGTCGATGATCTCATCACCCTTGGCCACCAACAGCCGTGCCGAGCTGCGCGGCTCCGCAGGGCGTGTGGCAATCAAAGCCTCCGGGAGGTCGAAGTCAAAATCAGAAAGCTGCATCAGAGTTTGCGCCGTATGCTGTGTCAGTTGGAGGGGCTGGCGAGTCAGTTGCTCAGGTCCGGAGGCGGACGGCGGAAAATCTCTCTAAAGAAGCCCGGCGTCAAGGCCGAGAGTGGATTGACCGAAATGGATGTATCGGAGGTCGGACCCCGCATCCGGTAGTTGAACCCAATCAACCCCTCACCGCGCCGCGCAAAAGGCCGCCCCACCACATTCACCGCGTAAATCGGCGAAATCGTGCCCTGCATGTCAAACCATTGCTGCGCAAAACTGTAGGTGCCATTGGCCGAAAGACCGATAGAGGGGCCAACCGCACTGCTTTCCCCGACAATCAGCTGCGCGGGGGTGATGCGGAATTTGGCAAACACATCGGAGAAAAACAGCCCCGGCCCATTAAGCTGATCAATCAGCCCCACCACACTGATCGCATTCAGCAACGCCGCAATTGCCGGCACCTGCTGCACCCGCACCGATTTGATGCTCAGCCGACCATCATATTCCCCCTTGGCGCCGCGCGGGATCAGATCCAAGGTCATATCGCCGTTCTTGGCGGCTTTGATCACACCCATGGAGGCTGCTATCTGCCCGCCCTGACTGGATTTTACCTGCACCTGCGTGCCGTTGGCATGTGGCGCCAGCAGCCCGATCACCGCAGGTCCACCGTTGAAATTGCCGGAAAACCGCCCGGACAACCCGCCCTGCGTGCTCAGCTCAGCTGACATCGGCGCAAGCCGGATGCCATCGGTCACCACCACCTCATCAAGCTGCGCAGTGATCGGCCCGCTTGCATTGGCCGTTCCTGCCGCGCCGCCTGCACCGCTGCCGCCAGTGTCGGGCATATTGCGCATGTCCAGACGCCCACTGGTCAACTCAAGCGCAGGGGGCGCTGTGCCGCGGCCGCGCAGCCGCCCCGTGCCGCTCAACCAGCGCCCAACGGTCAGCTTGTCCAATGTGGCCACACCCAGCCCGCCGCTTGGGGCAATGGTGATATCACCTTCTGCCGCCAGACCCGGCGCTTCAAAGCGCACGCTGTCGATGGTGGGCGGCTCCTTCACTGTCATCTCAATGGCCAGGCTGCCGGGTGTCTTCGCCGCTTTGCGCCAGCCGATGGGCGGCACCGACATGCGCACGCCCACCAGATCGGAGGTCAACGTCAGCTTAGGCGGCACATCGCGGATGATCTCCATGTCATAATTCAGCGTGCCTACCTCAGAGACGGTGCCCTTGGGCAGCCCAACCTCAAAAGCCTCCAGCGCCGCTTCACTCAGCTCCGCCGTCCCCGTCAGCCAGCTGCGCCCTTCGTTCTCCTTGCCGCCAAACATGTGCCAATGCGCGGTGACAGGGATATCCGCCAGAGTGCCCGTACCCTGCACATCCACCCGCTCCGGCGTCGCATGCACCGTGAAATTGCCCTTCATCTCCTTGTCGGGGATGAAATGCGTGCTGGTCACATCCAACAGATCGCCGGAAATGTCGTAATGCACTTCCTCGACCGGCAGCTTATCCTTCAAGAGCATCTCTACATGCCCGGCCAGCACCGCGCGCCCGGGGGCAAAATCCACCGGCAGTTTCGCCTTGGTGAAAAGCTTCAGCGGCTCGCGATCCAGAAGCGACAGCACCGCGGTGATCGGCCCCTCGGCCTTCACGTCCGCCCGCCCCGGAGAGGGTTTCAGCCGCATGTCGAGCACGGTGAAGCTTGATCCGGTCACATCAATCCGGCCCCCCTGATCCGCTTCCACATAGCCTTCTTCCACAGCGACCTGAAACTTGTTGTCTTTGACAATGCCAAAGCCCACGCCGCCCTCAATCGGTGGCATGGTTTTCACCGCCCGCACCACCGCGTCCTCAAACTGGAAGCCGACGTAAAGATCGGGTGGCTCCGCCCCGCGAGACCGCACCGCCAGATCCACATTCTTGATCCGCGCTTGCCGGATATTCTCCGCCACCCATTTGCGCGGCTTTGGCTCCAGACTCTTGGGCCAGACCGACAGCACATTGGTGGCCTGCACCTCATCCATCTTGCCATTCAGCGCATAATCCCAATGCGGCCCATCCACACCCAAACGCCCGTCCAGCACCACCTGATTGCCCGACTGACGCACCACCAGCTGCCCCAGATCCAGCTCAAACGGATCGAGCTTCAGACGGAAATCCGCAAAACTGCGCTCCAGCGCGATCGGGTCATCGTCCAGATTGCGCGGGTTGGCGCGAAACTCATTCAGCGTCAGCTGCACCAGAAACTCATCCGGCACGCTGCCCTCGGGGCCGCGCAAAAATGCCTCTCCAAAGGCGGAGACCCGCACCAGATCGCTGGCCAATGACAGCTCATCAAAGCGGATCGCACTGCGCGCAGGCTCATAAGTCAGATAGCTACGCATGCTCTCAAACGGCACCGGCCGCACCTCGCCACCGGGCTGCAGAACCCCTTCGTCGAGCTGCAGCGTGGCGTTGACGTCGCCAAGGTGGCCCTGCTCATCAAGGCTCGCCCTCAACGCGCCCGAAATCGGCGCCCGCAGGATCTGCAACCAGCGCAGCGCCGCCGCCTGAGAAGCAAAATCCTCGCTTGGAATATCCTGAAAGTTCAGCCCGAAATCCGTGGCCAAAGTGCCGTAGCGCGTTGTCAGCGATGCCTCGATTGTGCTGGCATAGCTGCGCCCGCCCAGCACCGTCATCTGCGATGACAGCTCCACGGTGTCGCCCTCACGGCGCAGCGTGACATGCCCGCCATCGACGGTCCACGCCTTGCGCGCGCGCAGATCCTCAAGACGCAGCGTGACATCCTCGATCACAAAGGCATCCAGATGCGCCAGCGTCGGCAATTCCAGAAACTCTTCGATCTGCTCTCCAAAGGTGAACACATCCGTATCGGTCTGCAACGCGCCCTGCCCGGCCACCTGCCCCAATACGATCCGCAGGCGGCCATCCATCTGCCGCACACCGGTGAGGGTCACGCCCGACACACGCACATCGCGGAACGAGACCTGCCGATCCATCAGCGGCGCAAAGGCAAGGCGCACATTGATCCGCTCCACATTCACCGCGCCGCCGCCGGTCTCCGGCAGAACCTGCACCCCGCGCATCAGAATGCTTGGATCCCAATCCTGCTCAAATTCCAGCGCCACATCCTCGATCCGCACATCAATCGAGGCCAACTGGCGGCTCAACTCGGTCTCAATCTTGCTGCGCAGCCATTCCGGCGCAATGATCGGCCCGCGGCTCAAAAGGACCACCCCCGCCGCCGCGACCAACAGCGCAGGCACCGCAAGGCTCAAAAGCGCGAGAATGCCAAACCGGCGCACACGGCCCTTTGGCTCACCGTCATCATCGCCCTCATCCTCATCGGCTTCCACAGAGGCGACTGAGGTCTCCGGATCACTCAACGTGCCCTCTTCCGGCACAGCATCAGACGCAGCATCAGACACAGCCTCTTCCGGCGCATCCGCATCCCGTCCGCGCGCCGCATCCTCCGATGTCTCCGCTTCCAGAGCGGTCTCATCGTGGTGAGCGGCGTCTGCGTCCTCACCGGCCTGCACAGGCGCGTCCCCTTCCGGGGAAGTATCCAGACTGATCTTTGTCAGGGTTGATGCCTCTGTGTGTTCTGATATTCGGAAGCCTGTATCAACAAACTATAACGCCTGGCGCTGTTTGACCCAACCCCGGCAGACATGGCCCCTGGTGACCCATAACAAGGAGTGTGACCATGATTGATGTCAATGAGATGGCCCCCGATTTCACCTTGCCGTCCACAGGCGGTGCAGAGGTCACTCTCTCTGCCTTGCGCCCTGCGCCGGTTGTGCTGTTTTTCTACCCCCGTGACAACACCTCAGGCTGCACCAAGGAAGCCGTCGCCTTCTCCGGCCTGCTGGCAGAGTTTGAAGCCGCAGGGGTGAAGGTATTTGGCATCTCCAAGGACAGCATGGCAAGTCACGATAAGTTTGTTGCCAAACAAGAGCTTACCGTGCCTCTTTTGAGCGATGAAAACGGCTCTGTTTGCGAGGAATTTGGCGTCTGGGCCGAGAAAAAGATGTACGGCAAAACCTTCATGGGCATTGTCCGCAGCACCGTTCTGATTGACAGCACCGGCAAGATCTCGCGCACATGGCCCAAGGTCAAAGTGCCCGGCCACGCCGAAGAGGTGCTTGAGGCGGTGAAGGCGCTCTGATGGTGCAATCTCTTGCAGACATGGCGGTGGAGGTACTCACCACCGCTGACGGCCGCGCCAAAACGGCCCTTTCCAAACAACATGCCGCCACCTGGTTTGCCTCCCGTGAGGCCGGTGCGCCTTTGCCCATTGGCAAGGCCACGCCGCCGATGCAACCAGCCCGCCCGGCAGAGCCCGCGCTTCTCGATCCGCGTGACGTGCCGCGCCGCCGCCCCGGCAGCCCGCAGGGCCGCATTGCCATGCTGCATGCCGTCGCCCATATCGAACTGAACGCGGTAGACCTGCATTGGGACATCATCGCGCGCTTCACCGACACCGAAATGCCGCTTGGGTTTTATGACGACTGGGTGAAGTCTGCCGCCGAAGAATCCAATCATTTCAATCTGGTGTGCGACAGCCTTGAAGCCAAAGACAGCTTCTATGGGGCGCTCCCCGCCCACGCGGGCATGTGGCGCGCCGCCGAGGACACCGCCGATGATTTGCTCGGCCGCCTCGCCGTTGTGCCGATGGTGCTTGAAGCGCGCGGGCTGGATGTGACGCCAGGCATGATCAAGATCTTTGAGAACGCCAAAGACGAGCAAACACGGGAAGCCCTGCGCATCATCTATGCCGAAGAGGTCGGCCATGTGGCCTATGGCTCCAAATGGTTCAACTTCCTCTGCGGCCGCCATGCGCTTGACCCCAAAGAGCAGTTTCATACCCTCGTGCAGCGCTATTTCCACGGCGCCCTCAAGCCGCCGTTTAACGAGGAAAAACGCGCCGACGCCGGTCTACCGCCAGATTTCTATTGGCCCCTCGCCGACGAAGAACCACCGGCCTACGCCCGCTAGCACATCTGCTAACCTCTTCGAAAACATGGTTAATGGCGCGACGCTTGGACGCGCCATCGCCGATCTCGGCGACAATTCGCCGATCAATACGCGCATATGCGCCGTGCCCTGTACCAGAAGGTCAAAATCCTTGCCGCGCCCCCATCGCGCCGTTAAGACTTTGCCGCAAGATATCGGTTAACAGATGTCAGAACATGAATGTCTCGGGGGTGAGGCGTTCGGGGATGGGACAATACGAAGGGTACTAACGTGAGAACACGCCTCGCGATCCGATTGCATTCGGTGCTTGAACGCTTTTTTCCGGAACGACGTCTTTTCCTCAGATCAGACAACGACACCCGCTTCATCCGTCTGCGGCCCAGCACCCAGCTGATCGCCTTTCTTGGCTCCTCCGCCATTGTCGCCTGGACCATCATCGCCACAGCGATTCTGTTGATGGACAGCATCGGCTCCGGCAATTTCCGTGAGCAGGCCAAGCGCGATCAGATGACCTATGAGCAGCGGCTCAATGATCTCTCCGCAGAACGTGACGCGCGCACCGATGAGGCGCTCTCGGCACAGGCGCGTTTTAACACCGCGCTGGAGCAGGTCTCCATGATGCAGTCGCAGCTGCTTGAGTCCGAAATCCGCCGCCGCGAGCTCGAAACCGGCATCGAAGTCATTCAGGCCACCCTGCGCCGCACCATGCAGGAACGGGAGGCCGCGCGCGACGAAGTCGTAGCCCGCGATCAGGCCGAAGCCGAAACCCAGACCGCGCTCATCGGCACCTCACCGCTGGGCAACGACATGCTGGACGTGCTCGCCTCCGCGCTGACCGAAACCGCAGCCGAGCGAGACCAACTGGTGGCCGACGCCCGCGCCGCCTCTGAAGCCGCAGATGAAATGGAGCGCGAGCTGCTTCTGATGGAAGAGAAGAACGACCAGATCTTCCGCCAGCTCGAAGACGCAATGACCGTCTCCGTGGAGCCTCTGAATAAGATGTTCACCGCCGCAGGGCTTGACCCCAAAAGCCTGATGGATGAGGTCCGTCGCGGCTATAGCGGTCAGGGTGGCCCGTTGCTGCCTCTCAGCTTTTCTTCGAAAGGTGGCGAGCTGACCGCCGAAACCCTGCGCGCAAACCGCCTGCTGGAACAGCTTGATCAGCTCAACATGTACCGCATCGCCGCAGAAACCGTGCCTTTTGCCAACCCTGTGAAGTCCGCCTTCCGCTACACTTCAGGTTTTGGCATGCGCTGGGGCCGGATGCACAAAGGCACCGATTTCGCCGCCCGCTACGGCACCCCGATCCATTCCACCGCTGATGGCGTGGTGGTGCATGCGGGCTGGCAATCCGGCTACGGCCGTCTGGTAAAAATCAGGCACGAGCACGGAATTGAGACACGTTATGCGCATCTGGCGAAAATCCGCGTAAAAGTTGGTCAAAGAATCTCGCGCGGAGACCGCATTGGTGATATGGGCAACTCTGGACGCTCGACCGGCACGCATCTACACTATGAGGTGCGCGTCAATGGCCGTGCTGTGAACCCGATGACATTTATCAAGGCTGGAAGAGATGTTTTCTAAAAGCAAAATCAACGACCCCGCACCGAAATCTGACACTCCGGCCTCCCCCGCTGCCGAATCCGCTATTCCTGCGGCCCCTGCCAAAGCGAGCGATTTCAAATCCGCACCAAAGGCAAAGCCGCCAGCCTCTGTGCTGTCATCTGATCTGCACATCTCCGGCAATCTGAAAACCACCGGTGACATACAGGTCGAAGGCACCGTTGAAGGCGACATCCGCGCCCACCTGCTGACAGTCGGTGAAACCGCCACCATCAAAGGCGAAGTGATTGCTGATGACGTGGTGATCAACGGCCGCATCGTGGGCCGCGTGCGCGGTCTGAAAGTCCGCCTCACCTCCACCGCCCGCGTGGAAGGTGACATCATCCACAAGACCATCGCCATCGAAAGCGGCGCGCATTTCGAAGGCTCCGTGCAGCGTCAGGAAGACCCGCTGACCGGCGGCAAAGCCGCTCCGGTTGCCGCCGCAGCCCCTGCTGCCGCACCGGTCGCCAAAGGCGCCAAATAAAGTTCTTCCCATTGGGAAACATCAACCGCCGTTGCCTCCGGGCTGCGGCGGTTTTTCTTTGCGCCGGGTGCCGCCGCACCAACTTCGCATCGCAAGTGCCTCTTACAAAAGGCTTCCTTTGAACGCTCGCGCCTCCTACCATCACGCCCATGTGATTTATGAGGTACGTTATGTTCAACAAATTATTTGCAGAATTTATTGGCACCTTTTGGCTTGTTCTCGGCGGCTGCGGCAGCGCGGTCCTCGCCGCTGGCGTCGCGGATGTGGGCATCGGCTGGCTCGGTGTCAGCCTGGCCTTCGGCCTCACCGTTCTGACCATGGCCTATGCGGTGGGCCATATCTCCGGCGGGCATTTCAATCCGGCGGTCAGTCTGGGCCTGATGATTGCGGGCCGGTTTGAGGGCAAAGAGCTGATCCCCTATTGGATCGCACAGGTGGTTGGCGCCATCGCCGCCGCCCTCGTGCTCTATCTGATTGTCTCCGGCGCACCGGACTTCGCAGGCGCAGGTGGCTTTGCCTCCAACGGCTATGGCGAGGCCTCTCCGCAAGGCTATTCCATGATGTCCGCGCTGATCACCGAGATTGTGATGACAGCGGCCTTCCTCTTTATCATCCTCGGGGCCACGTCCCATGGCGCGCCCATCGGCTTTGGCCCTATTGCCATTGGCTTGGCCCTCACCCTGATCCATCTGATCTCCATCCCGGTGACCAACACCTCCGTCAATCCGGCCCGTTCCACCGGCGTTGCGCTCTTTGCAGACGGCCCTGCCCTTGCCCAACTCTGGCTCTTCTGGGTGGCCCCGCTGGTGGGGGCTGCAATTGGCGCGGTGCTTTGGAAACTCGCCAGCACGGATGACTAAAGAAACGTGAAGTCGTGGCGCGCGCCGCCGCACCGGCCCGCGCCCTGCCCATCCCCGCTGTGAGATAAATTTCAGCTCCCTAGGCACATCTCTGTGAGTGGGGCTTTGGCGCGTCTTTTGCCCTGCCTCACTTCACCTCTCCTTAACCACGTATCTCTAAGCCTTGATTTAGTTTTGACGAAAATCAGGGATCCTAAAATTGCTGGAAAATCAGCCCGCCCCGACCGCACAGAATGTGCCCCCCTTCCACGCCCCGGACACTGCCAAAGAACAAGCCGACGCGCTTGTGGCCCAAGCCCAGAACGCCCCGCTGGGCGACGGCGGCCTTGCCGCTTCCAAGCTTCTGTCCGAGGCGCTTGAGCTTGATCCGCACCACCACGAGGCCCAGCTTCTGCGCGAACAGCTGCACCAGATGTTTGTCCCGCGCTGGCATTTTCCCATGATGGCCGACAAAACCCGCAACGCAGCCTATGCCGAGGCCATTACCGCCAAGGTGAAACCCGGCGACATCGTGCTCGACATCGGCTCCGGCGCGGGCCTCACCGCCATGCTGGCAGCGCGCGCTGGCGCAGAACATGTCTACGCCTGTGAACAGCAGCCCATGATCGCCGAGGCCGCCAAGCGCGTGATCGCCGCCAATGGTCTCAGCCACAAGATCACCGTGATCTCCAAATGGTCCCACAACATCGTCATTGGCGAAGACATGCCGGAACGCGCCGATGTGGTGCTGTCTGAGATTGTCGACAGCAACCTTCTGGGCGAAGGCGCATTGGCCACGCTGGCTCATGCCATGGCCACCCTCGCCAAACCCGGGGCCCGCGCCATCCCCGAAAGCGGCACCGTCCGCGCGCAGCTGGTGGAAAGCGAGAAACTCGTCAACCTCTGGCGTCCGCAGGAGGCCGAAGGCTTTGACCTCAGCGCCTTCCACCATTTTGCCTCGGTTGCGCAGGTCACCCCCAATGACTTCACCGCCTGCGGCCTGCGCCCCCTTGGCCCCACCACGGATCTCTTCCATTTTGATTTTGCCAACCCGAGCATTGATCCCGATTGCGTGACAACCGAGCTCACCAGCGCGGGCAGCGGCACAATCCACGCGGTCTGCCTCAGCTTTGAAATGGTGCTCGCACCGGGCATCTTCGTGAGCAACGGGCTTGGCACCGACGATGATACAGACGGCCACTGGGGCCGCACCGCCTTCCTGCTGGACCGCGCCGTGCCCGCCCACAAGGGGGCTCGCCTGACCATCACCGCCCAGCACGATGCCACCAAGCTCAGCATCTCCGTGCACGAGCAACCCCATGTCATCGTCAACAACAGCGACAAGCCGATCATCCAAACCGCTTGGCAACCACAGCTCGACATGCGCGCCGTCACCGCGCACTGAGCCCGCTGCAAACCCGACAAAAAAACGCCGACCACAGAGCCCTCTGTGGTCGGCGTTGTCATGTCTAAACCGGCAACGTATAGCCCCCGTCGCAGATCTATTCTCAGATCACTCGGTTACGGTGACCTTTTTCATCACATCCGGCGCGCCGGTGATGGCACCGCTCTGACGGTGGCCGCGCTTGATTGCGTCAACCACATCCATGCCTTCGGTCACTTTGCCCACAACGGTGTACTGCCCGTTCAGGAACGTGCCTTCGTCAAACATGATGAAGAACTGGCTGTTTGCGCTGTTTGGGCTCTGGCTGCGCGCCATGCCCACCACACCACGCTCAAAGCTCAGGTCGGAAAACTCCGCAGGCAGATCCTGCTGATCGGAACCACCACGGCCCGAATAGCGCGCGTCGTAATCTTCGGAAGATACATCGCCGAACTGCACGTCGCCGGTCTGCGCCATGAAGCCCTGGATCACCCGGTGAAACGCCACATTGTCGTATTCGCCTTTGGCGGCCAGATCGGCAATGCGCGCAGCGTGCTGCGGAGCCACATCCTCAAACAGGTCGATCACGATGGTGCCATTTGCGCCTTCGCCTGCGACCTCGATCTCGATGCCGGAGGCCAGCGCAGGGCTGGCCAGCACGGCAAAAGCGGCTGCAAGCTTAAGCGTCGACATCAACAGCCACCTTAACGCTGATCATGCGGTCCGGGCTGGCAGGCGGCTCACCGCGGACAATCGCGTCCACATGCTCCATGCCCTCAATCACACGGCCATAAACAGTGTACTGGCCGTTCAGGAAGTGGTTGTCGGAGAAGTTGATGAAGAACTGGCTGTTCGCGCTGTCTGGCATCTGGCTGCGCGCCGCGCCCAAAGTGCCGCGGTCATGTGGCAGCTTGGAGAATTCCGCCTTCAGGTTTGGCAGATCAGAGCCACCGGTGCCCGCCATGCGGATGTTGAAGTCTTTTTCCATGTTGCCGTTGGCCACATCGCCAGTCTGCGCCATGAAGCCGTCAATCACACGGTGGAACGCCACGTTGTCATACTGGCCAGAACGCGCCAGCTCTTTCATGCGCTCGCTGTGCCCCGGCGCCACATCCGGCAGCAGCTCAATCACAACGGTGCCGTCTTTCAGTTCCATCAGGATGGTGTTCTCGGGGTCTTTGATCTCGGCCATTGGGGCGCTCCTCATCTGAATTCTTGGGCGCTAGTTAATCATCTGCGCCGCGAATGCCAAGTGATCGTTGACCCAGCCCGCCAGTACGCTAGGTAGACCACAACATAATTTCTTTGGAGATTTCGATCATGGCGTGGAAAACCCTCGATCAAATGGATCTGAACGGCAAACGGGTGCTGACCCGGGTGGACATCAATGTGCCTGTGGCTGACGGGATTGTGACCGACACCACCCGCATCGACCGCATTGTGCCAACCGTGCGCGACATTCTGGCCGCCGGTGGCAAGCCGATCCTTCTGGCGCATTTTGGCCGCCCCAAAGGCGAGCGCGTGCCGGAGATGAGCCTGCAGCAACTGGTGCCCGCACTTGAAGCGGCCTTTGGCACCTCCGTGCTCTTTGCCGCCGATTGCGTTGGCCCTGCCGCTGAGGCCGCTGTTGAGGCACTGCCTGAAGGTCAGGTGCTGCTCCTTGAAAACACCCGCTACCACGCCGGTGAAACCAAGAACGACGCCGAGCTGACCGCACAAATGGCCGCCCTTGGCGATGTCTTCTGCAACGATGCGTTCTCCGCCGCCCACCGCGCCCACAGCTCCACCTGCGGCCTCGCCCACGCCCTGCCCGCCTGCGCTGGCCGCCTGATGCAGGCCGAACTCTCCGCGCTTGAAGGCGCGCTGGCGACACCTGTGCGCCCTGTGACCGCCGTTGTGGGTGGCGCAAAAGTCTCCACCAAACTGGAGCTGCTCGGCAATCTTGTGGCCAAAGTGGATCACCTTGTGATCGGTGGTGGCATGGCCAACACTTTCTTGGCCGCCCAAGGCATCGACGTTGGCAAATCACTGGCCGAACACGACATGACCGACACCGCGTCTGAGATCCTCGCCAAAGCCAAAGAGGCCGGCTGCAACATCGTGCTGCCCACCGACGTTGTGGTCGCGCGCGAATTTGCCGCCAATGCCGCCAATGAAACCGTCGCCTCTGATGCTTGCCCAGCGGATGCGATGATCCTTGATGCGGGTCCAGCCACCGTGGCCGCCGTGGCCGAGGTGTTTGAAGCCTCCAAAACGCTGATCTGGAACGGCCCCTTGGGCGCTTTTGAGATTGAGCCTTTCAATGCCGCCACCGATGCGGCCGCGATCAAAGCCGCCGCGCTCACCAAATCCGGCGCGTTGGTCTCTGTGGCCGGTGGCGGCGACACCGTAGCGGCCCTGAACGCCTCCGGCGCAGCGGCAGACTTCAGCTACATCTCCACCGCAGGCGGCGCGTTCCTTGAATGGATGGAAGGCAAAGAGCTGCCCGGCGTGGCAGCCCTGAACCAGTAAACGCTGCGCAGTTAGGCAGCTTGGGCACAATCGCCCCTCATGGCTGGCGCTGATTTAAATCGAACCTCAAATTAAACCTCGATAGCGCCACCATAATTGAAGTCCTGACCCCGCTCGCCTATAGCGGGGGTAATGGGGACATAACCCTTTATTCTCAACAGATTTTGACCGGGGACACCAATGTCTAATCAAGCACAAGCCGAAAAGATTTCCGCCGGAAGCGGTTTTATCGCCGCGCTGGACCAATCCGGTGGCTCCACACCCAAGGCGCTCCGCCTCTACGGCGTTGAAGAAACCGCCTACAGCTCGGACGCGGAAATGTTCGACATGATCCACGCCATGCGCTCCCGTATTGCGCAGGCCCCAGCCTTCACCGGCGACAAAGTGGTCGGCGCGATCCTCTTTGAAATGACCATGGACCGCGACATCGACGGCCAGCCTTCCCCGACCTTCCTCTGGGAGCAGCGCGGCGTTGTGCCATTCCTGAAAGTCGACAAAGGTCTCGCGGATGAAGAAAACGGCTGTCAGGTGATGAAGCCGATGCCTGAGCTTGACGCACTCTGCGAACGCGCGGCCGCCAAGGGTGTGTTTGGCACCAAGATGCGCTCCGTGATCTCTGCCGCCAATGAGGCCGGCATCAAGGCGGTTGTGTCCCAGCAGTTCGAAGTGGGCAAACAGATCCTCGGCCACGGCCTCGTGCCGATCATCGAGCCAGAGGTGACCATCTCCATCGCTGACAAGTCTGAAGCCGAAGACATCCTGCTTGGCGCGCTGACCGCAGAGCTCGACGCCCTGCCAGAGGACAAGCAGGTCATGCTGAAGCTCACCCTGCCCAACACGGCCAACCAGTACAAACCCCTGGTGGACCACCCGCGCGTGATGAAAGTGGTTGCACTCTCCGGTGGCTACAGCCGCGAAGAAGCCAACGCACGCCTGTCGGAAAACACCGGCATGATCGCAAGCTTCTCCCGCGCCCTGACCGAAGGCCTTTCTGCCCAGCAGACCGAAGAAGAGTTCAACGGCACCATCGCGGACTCTATTGAGACCATCTATCAGGCCTCCATCGCAGGCTAAGGGCCGCAGGCATACCAAACATCCAAGGCGCTCCTCATTGGGGCGCCTTTTTCATGCCGCCTCTTCCCAGCCGCAATTCTGCGGGATGCTGGACGATCTCAGTCCCCTAAGAGACCCTTTGCGCAACGCCCGTTGTGTCCACGATCAGCGCTGCCACAAACCGCCGAAAAATCGCACCTACGCGATACCGTAAGGATACCGACGTGATGCCGAACATCGAATTTTCGCCGATTCCGCAAAATCCGCCAAAAATTAACGTCCCCCGTTTCATAGTAAAAAATCTTCGACATTTTTTGGGTGCAAAATCTGCTGCGCCTTAATATACTGTTTTTTAACTAAATTTAAGTAACGTGCGCCGCGTTTGGCCGATATTAACCCCTGATGTTTTATGCTGCCAAACGTTGTCATCCCGCCCACAGAGGTATAAAAACAACGCCTTGCGGCAATTTTTTCCGACATTGCCTTAAGAGTTTCACAGCAAGAATCACCTAAGCTACATTGGTCCGAAGACGCCGCAAAAGGCGCATTAGAGGCAAAAATGACAGGTACATCCCCCCGCCCAGCTCTTGGTGCTGTTGTGTTTTTTGGTTTGGCGTTTGCGCTGGCGATCTACTTTACCTTTGCCGCTGTGCAGGGCGACTACGGCCTGTTCCGCCGTGTCGAAATCCTCGCGGAGAAGCAACAGCTTGAGGCAGAGCTAGCCCTCGCTCAGGCGGAAGTTGCTTATATGGAAAACCTCACCCGCCGCCTGTCAGACAGTTATCTGGATCTGGACCTACTGGACCAACAGGTGCGTGACGTGCTGGGCATGATCCGCGCCGACGAAGTGGTGATCCGCTGAGCGCCGCGCCGGCTGAATGCGCATCGGATGCTTTCGCAAATCTCTCTGATCACAACGACTTAGCCCTGCACCCCGCTGCTCAAGAATACGCCTGCTGGCCCCGCTCCACAGCTTCATGAAAACCAAACGCTTTTTTCGCTCGCCACCGCTTCGGGCTTCCGCTACCATTTTCCCAAGTATGGTTTAAAGTTAAACCACTTAGCACTTGGGAGGAACCACGATGGCGGCGAAACGTGCGGCGAAAAAGCCCAACGTCTCGGGTGAAGAGCTCACACAATATTATCGCGACATGCTTCTGATCCGGCGCTTTGAAGAGAAAGCCGGTCAGCTTTACGGCATGGGTTTGATTGGCGGATTCTGCCACCTCTACATCGGTCAGGAAGCCGTTGTGGTGGGGCTGGAGGCCGCCACAGAGGAAGGCGACAAACGCATCACCTCCTACCGCGATCACGGCCACATGCTGGCCTGCGGCATGGACGCCAATGGCGTGATGGCCGAACTCACCGGGCGTGAGGGTGGCTATTCCAAGGGCAAAGGCGGCTCCATGCATATGTTTTCCAAGGAAAAACATTTCTACGGCGGCCATGGCATCGTCGGCGCACAGGTGCCGCTTGGCGCAGGCCTCGCCTTTGCGGACAAATACAAAGACAACGGCCGCGTGACCTTCACCTACTTCGGGGATGGTGCCGCCAACCAAGGCCAGGTCTATGAGACCTTCAACATGGCCGCCCTCTGGGATCTGCCCGTGGTCTTTGTGATCGAAAACAACCAATACGCCATGGGCACCGCTCAGGCGCGCTCTACCTCATCGCACGACATTTACAAACGCGGCGAAGCCTTTGGCATTCCGGGGGAAATGGTCGACGGCATGGATGTGCTTGCGGTGAAAGACGCCGGCGAACGTGCAATCAAACACTGCCGCTCCGGCAAAGGGCCTTACATTCTTGAGGTGAAGACCTACCGCTATCGCGGCCACTCCATGTCTGACCCCGCCAAATACCGCACCCGCGAAGAGGTGCAGAAGATGCGCGAGGAACGAGATCCCATTGAAAACGTGCGTCAAATGCTGCTGACCGGCAATCACGCCAGCGAGGATGATCTTAAGGCGATCGACAAAGAGATCAAAGCCATCGTCAACGCCTCCGCTGATTTTGCCAAAGAGAGCCCGCTGCCTGATGAGGCCGAGCTCTGGACAGACATTTACGCCTAAGCCCCGGACGAGAGGACATTTATCATGGCTACTGAAATTCTCATGCCAGCCCTGTCGCCCACTATGGAAGAGGGCACCCTGGCCAAATGGCTGGTGAAAGAAGGCGACACCGTACAATCCGGCGACATCTTGGCCGAGATTGAAACTGACAAAGCCACCATGGAATTTGAAGCCGTTGACGAAGGCGTCATCGGCAAAATTCTGGTTGCCGAGGGCACCGAAGGCGTCGCGGTCAACACCGCCATCGCCATCCTTGCCGAAGACGGCGAAGACGTCAGCTCGCTGGAAGCCGCCGCAGCTCCTGCTGAGGCCGCTGTTCCCGCAGTTGATGCCTCAGAAGCCAGCAGCGCCGCACCTGCCTCTGTCGCAGCGCCTGAGGCCCCCACGCCTGATCTGAGCCCCGATTGGCCTGAAGGCACCCCCATGAAGTCTCAGACCGTGCGTGAAGCCCTGCGCGACGCCATGGCCGAAGAGATGCGCGCCGACGGCGATGTCTATCTCATGGGCGAAGAGGTGGCCGAGTATCAGGGCGCCTATAAGGTCAGCCAGGGTCTGCTCGACGAGTTTGGCAGCAAACGGGTGATCGACACGCCGATCACCGAGCATGGGTTTGCCGGTATTGCGGTCGGTGCCGCCTTTGGCGGGCTGAAGCCAATTGTTGAATTCATGACATTCAACTTTGCCATGCAAGCCATTGACCAAATTATCAATTCGGCGGCCAAAACGCTCTATATGTCCGGCGGTCAGATGGGCGCGCCCATGGTGTTCCGCGGCCCCAATGGTGCAGCTGCCCGTGTCGGCGCGCAGCACAGTCAGGATTATGCCGCATGGTATGCGCAAATCCCGGGCTTGAAGGTGGCGATGCCTTATTCGGCCTCAGACGCCAAAGGCCTGCTGAAATCCGCCATCCGCGATCCGAACCCGGTGATTTTCCTGGAAAACGAGATCATGTATGGCCGCAGCTTTGATGTGCCCGACATCGACGACTTCACCATTCCTTTTGGCAAGGCGCGCATCTGGCGTGAAGGCTCTGATGTGACCATCGTGAGCTTCGGCATCGGCATGCAATATGCGCTTGAGGCGGCCGAGAAGTTGGCTGAAGACGGCATTTCCGCCGAAGTCATCGACCTGCGCACCCTGCGCCCGATTGATTATGACACGGTCATTGCCTCGGTAATGAAAACCAACCGCTGTGTGACCGTTGAAGAAGGCTGGCCCGTCGGCTCCATCGGCAACCACCTCTCGGCCACCATCATGCAGCGCGCTTTTGATTATCTGGACGCCCCGATGATCAACTGCACCGGCAAGGACGTGCCCATGCCCTACGCCGCAAACCTCGAAAAACTGGCGCTGACGACCACCGATGAGGTCATCGCGGCGGTGAAACAAGTGACTTATCGCTGAGGAGAGACGCAGATGCCCATAGAAATCCTCATGCCCGCGCTTTCTCCCACGATGGAAGAAGGCACTTTGGCCAAATGGCTTGTGAAAGAGGGCGACACGGTCTCCTCCGGTGATTTGCTCGCGGAAATCGAGACCGACAAGGCCACAATGGAGTTTGAAGCCGTCGAAGACGGTGTAGTTGGCAAAATTCTGGTTCCGGAAGGCTCCGAAGGGGTCCATGTCAACGCGGTCATCGCCATTTTGCTCGAAGATGGCGAAAGCGCGGACGATATTGGCGCCGCACCTGCTGCTACACCGGGAGCAGCTCCTGCAGAGGCATCCGAGCCCACCAAAGCGCCCACAGCCAGCGCCCCTGCTCCGTCCGCTCCTGTCAGCTCCGATGGCAACCGTATCTTTGCCTCCCCGCTCGCGCGCAGAATAGCGGCCGACAAGGGTATTGATTTGGCCACAATCACAGGCTCCGGCCCCCGCGGTCGGATTGTGAAAGCTGATGTAGAAGGTGCAAGCGCCGCCCCCGCCGCAGCCAAAGCACCGGCAAGTGTTTCAGCCGCCCCAGCTGCAAAGGCCGCCCCAATGGCCAGCGGCCCCGAAGCGGATACCGTCCTGCGCATGTATGCAGACCGCGATTTTGAAGAAGTCGCGCTTGATGGCATGCGCAAAACCATCGCCGCCCGTCTGACGGAGGCCAAACAGTCGATTCCGCATTTCTATCTGCGGCGCGACATCAAATTGGACGCGCTTCTGGCCTTCCGCAGCCAATTGAACAAACAGTTGGAAAAACGCGGCGCAAAGCTGTCGGTCAATGATTTCATTATCAAAGCCTGTGCTTTGGCCCTGCAAGAGGTGCCGGATGCCAATGCCGTCTGGGCCAGCGACCGGATTTTGAAGCTCAAGCCCTCAGATGTGGCCGTTGCGGTCGCCATCGAAGGCGGCCTGTTCACCCCGGTGCTCAAAGACGCGGAAATGAAGTCATTGTCCGCCCTATCAGCCGAGATGAAAGACCTCGCCGCCCGTGCCCGAGACCGCAAACTGGCCCCACATGAGTACCAAGGCGGCAGTTTTGCGATTTCCAACCTCGGCATGTTTGGCATCGACAACTTTGACGCCGTGATCAACCCGCCTCATGGCGCGATTTTAGCGGTCGGAGCCGGTGCGAAGAAACCGGTTGTTGATGAGGACGGACAAATCAGCGTGGCCACGGTGATGTCTGTCACCCTGTCTGTCGACCACCGTGTGATCGACGGCGCTTTGGGCGCGCAACTGTTGCAGTCCATCGTCGACAATCTTGAAAATCCAATGGCAATGCTCGCCTGAGCGTCGCTTTTTGGGAGGTGAGATGGCGCTTTTGCCCCTCTCACCTTCGAATAAGCCCGTATTCCAGCGGAATAACGCTGAGAGCGGCCCTCTTCACGCGGTTCTCCGCTGGGCCGATTTGTAAACCGGCACAAGTTTAAACATCTGATAAGACCCTCCCTATAACGTCGCTACGCATCACATGGGGTGGGCCAAGCGTCAGGAGAGACTTGTGTCAGAAACACGATGTTCAAGAGCCATAGCGCCCCACAAGCGCGCGTCCAGAAGCGCCGTACTGACATCTGTGGCCGCCGCGGCTTCCATGGCAGGTGCAACAGCCGCCGCGCTATCGGCATTCACCCCACTGCCCAGCGCGTCCCCCTTTTGGTCGCATCTTTTGACATTGGGAACCTTTGGCGCAGCTGTCGCCCCTGTTGCCTGCCTGATCGGCTTTACCTCGGCATACCGGATTTACGCCAAACGGAACCAAGAGCTGTCAGGCCAGATCGCGGACCTCAATGATCAAATGTCGAAACTTCAAGCCGTCGTGGCGAAGGTTTCAACAGATCTGGAAGATACATCCGAGAGCAGCGCAGCGTTAATCGCAGAGCCAGCCCTTGCTGCGCACCAAGCTTTCAAATCGACCCGTTCCACACAGGTTCAGTTTGGATCATTGGTGGATGCGTTTGAGTTTGCACCTTCCAACAAGGCTGCAAACGAAGATCACAAACAAAGCCGAGCGGCTTGATTTCACAAAAGAAATCACAAGCCGCTCTGACAATTCTCAATAAGGTTAGACTTTGATCTTCCCTGCTTCGGACAGCACCTGATCCATGCTGACCGCAGGCTGGTCACACCCAGCCTCACCAACCACTTTCGCAGGAACACCCGCGACGGTTTTGCATGGTGGCACTTCCTGAAGCACCACAGAACCCGCTGCGATACGGCTGCAGTGCCCCACGCGAATGTTGCCAAGCACCTTGGCACCTGCGCCGATCAGAACACCGTCGCCAATCTTGGGATGGCGATCTTCTTCCTCTTTACCGGTCCCGCCCAGCGTCACCGAGTGCAGCATGGAGACATTGTCTCCCACCACTGCGGTTTCGCCGATCACAATGGAATGGGCATGGTCAATCATGATGCCTTTGCCGATCTTGGCAGCCGGATGGATGTCGATGCCAAAAATCTCGCTGGTGCGCATCTGGATGAAGTAGGACAGGTCATAGCGCCCCTGCTCCCAGAGCCAATGACCGATCCGGTAGGCCTGCACAGCCTGATAGCCCTTGAAATAAAGAATCGGCTGCAGCAAACGGTGGCAAGCCGGGTCGCGCTCATAGATCGCCATAAGATCTGCGCGCGCCGACGCTGCGAGGGCCGGATCAGCGGCAAAAGCTTCATCCGCAATCTCGCGCAGGATCACCATCGACATCTCATTGGACGAGAGTTTCGCCGCAAAGCGATAGCTCAACGCGCGTTCAATGGAGTGATGGTGCAATACACAAGCGTGTACCAAACCACCCATCAGAGGTTCTTCACGCACGGCCTCTTGGGCTTCACGCGTGATCTGCTGCCAAACCGGGTCCAGCTCGGTTACTTTTGGTTGCATCTCAGCCATGGTCACACCTTTCTGTCCCTGTCAGACTACACTAGGTAATCAACAAGCGCCAAATTCAAAGGTGTGAATGCACATAAAACCAAATGGAATGGAACACCTCATTTTCTCGTGATTAAGGCTAAACAGTGATTTGCGCTGCCCGCACCAAAACTGGCTGAGATCTGTGCCACCTCAATGCGCCCACCAGCGCCAATGCCGTCTGCCTGCTGATCCGCTTGCGAGAATGTCCAGCTCGGTGTCTGCACCTGTTCCTCCCGCATCTGAACCTCTCCAACAAAGACTTTGATTAAGTAGGCTTCGCTCTCTTCTCCCAAAGGCACATCCAGCCCCTCCCAACTGTCCCCATCAAGTCGGGTGCGTCTGATCCAGCTCAATGTGAGGTCACCTGCGGCGTCCCTTTGCGCCTCGAGATGCGCAGGGGCATAGGGGCGAAGACCAATCCCCTCAAAAGCTTCCACATAGTGGGTGTATGTCGGATCAAACAACGCGCGCTGCGCGGGGCCGATGCGGTAGTTGCGCTCGGCACCCCGGTATTGGCGCGGCAAATCAATCTGTGTCACCGCCGGAGACATGACCACAAGCCAACTCCCTTCCGGCCAGGATGCGGCAAAATCGCCTTCGGTCCCAAGCTGCCCTCTTAGGCGACCTGACAACCGGTATCGGCGCTCCCCGACCAACTCAGCGGTCTGGAACTGAAAAGCCTCCCACCCCCCCGGTGTCCCATCACCGATGTAGGCGAGATTGCCGCCATTTAGCAGCTCAAGGCGCGGGAGGCTTTGAAGCGTACCTTGGATCATCTCGACCTCCAGCCCGGCGCTGCGATCCCACAGCCCTGCATCTGCAGACGGTAGCGGCGATTTGGTAATCCCAACGAAGGCAGGCACGTCCAGAAGCTGATTGAGCGCGTAGCCCTCGTCTGTATCACTGGAATAGACCGCCACACTGCCCGGCCACGGTTTGCCGGTGCAGGCAATATGGGGCGCATGGGGCACTTCGCCCCCCGTCATCAAAGGCACATCTAGAAAAAGCGACTGCACCGGCACCGGCGGCACGAACCCACTGCCCCTGGGCGGATCACTTTCCGTTTCTGAGGGCACATAGATCGAAGGCGCGATGCGTGCGCCCTCCAGAACCTGCGCCCCCTGCTGTGTCACGCGATCAAGCCGAAAGCTCTGTTGCTCCATGCCATCTTGGCCCAGCGCGACCACATCCCCCGCGCCCAGCTCCATACGGCTCGGAGGCAGAGCCAGCTTCACGCGGTCTCTGGCGACGCGGGACTCTGCGAGCCAGCGCTCAGCGGTCTGCCGCCCCTCACTGCGCGTCAAAACCTCTGTCACCTCGCTTTGCGCCACGGCAAAGGTGGTTTCATCATGCAAAATGGCTTCCTCTGAAGCCGCATCAAAGTCCCGCTCCGCCAAGGTGAAGTTCAACCGCACACGGCCCGCCATTTCCGCATTCGGTGCCCGGCTCAGCTCCCAATCCCCATCGATGTCACTCGAAAGCGCCAAATCATCTGTGTTCAACACTGTTTCGCCGCGCAAGCCCCGCATCACGAAACACAGGACGCCATCGCGTTCCAGCGCATCAAATCCATGGCGCAACATCAAAGGCTGCAAAGCGGCACGCCCATCTGCCACGTCACTCTGCACATAACCACGCACGACGCCGTAGAGCTGCGAAACATCGTAGTGCTCAACGCCAGCAGCAATGCAGATTTCCTCAACAACCGACGCCAAGGTGCGGTTTGTGGCCCGCCCATTGAGCCAATGCCCCTTGGCATAGTTCCCACCATCTGTCCAAATCTCCCGCTCATTGGGAAAGGCGGGAAACGGACGTGCATCCCATGCCCAGGCAAACATGCGCTGGGTATCAACCATAGTCCCGCCATATGCCCCCGAGACCGGATTGTTGGCTGGCTGCTTCCAATACTCATGCAAAGCCTGCATATAAGATTGCTGCATAAGGTCATCCCGCAACCCTCTGGAGAAAAAGGGCAACGCGGTTTCAGAGGATTTTTCATCCAGAAACTTATTGGGCTGGTTTGTACCCAAATCGATTGCTGCGCAGCCTATCTCCGTAAACCAGACAGGCTTTGAAGCTGGCACCCATGCTGTCTGAATGGCCTGACGCTGGCCTCCGATGCGCTCATGATGCGGGTTGGACCACCAATTCCTGATATCTTTGTAGCGATAGACCCAAGGCTCTCCAAAAGCCCCATCCTCAATCGGACTGCGGCTTTGCACATCCCGCGCTGCACGCGACGGGTAATACCAGTCATACCCTTCCCCGCCCGCAATCTGTGTCTTCAAGTATGTGAGATTATGAACCGCATCCCAGCGCTCCCCATCACTATGGTCCGCCTCATAACGCCAATCTGACAACGGCATATAGTTGTCGATCCCGACAAAATCGATCTCCGCATCCGCCCAAAGGGGATCTAGATGAAAATACACATCCCCGCTGCCATCCTGCGGATGATAGCCAAAATACTCCGACCAATCCGCCGCGTAGCCGATCTTGACGGATGACCCGAGCAGAAAACGCGCCTCCGCCGCAAGGGCGATCAACTGAGCAACAGCTGGAAATCCGTTGGCCCCTCTAATCTGGGTCAGGGCGCGCATTTCTGAGCCGATGCAAAAGGCGTCAACGCCCCCCGCCGCGGCACAAAGCGCCGCATTGTGCAGTATAAACCGCCGATAAGACCACTCCTCCGGCCCACTGTAGCTCACGCCGTCGCTCGACACCTGAAAGTCTGAAGCCTGCGCGGTGCCAAAGAACGCTGCGACCTCCGCATCCGCTGCGCTTGTGCCATCTGTCGTCCCAACCTGCCCCGGCGCTTTGGAAAGCGTGATACGCCCCCGCCACGGCAACACCGGCTGGTCTATGGCATCGCTCCATGGATCGTTGCGCCCATTGCCCTCCAGCTGCTCCATCAGAATAAACGGATAAAACATCACGTCCTGCCCAGCGCTCTGCAAATGGCGTATCGCCTCAATCACGGCTGCATCCGCAGGCGTGCCCCCATAAACCGGTCGCCCCGCGACGCGCGCCACTTCCTGCGCCTGCGCCCGAGGAACGCCCGTCACACGCCAAGGCATCTTCACACCATCTACGTCTCTCTGCTCGACCTTGGGCCGCAACTCACACTCTGCCGCACGAAGGTCATTGCCAAACCAACTGACAATCAGCGATGTGGCCTTACAATTTGGCAATTCCTCGGTCAGCGCTTCCACTGACGCGCAAAAATCTGACTTACCCGCCGGAGTGTTTTCATTCGCCGCCCGCGTTTCACCGGTTTCGCTCTGTAAATAGACTTGTGACTTGGCTAAGGCGTACTCACCTGTCCCCGGCATCAAGGCGACAGCACGCACGGTCTCGGCATAGTCTGAGGCATGTGACGGCACAGGCTTGGGCGTCGGTCTCACAACCTCAAAGCTGAACTGCGGCACACGATTGCCAAAGGGTGCCAGCTCCAGATCTTCAATCACCACATAAGCGGTCCCGCGATAACCTGGCACCATGCCTGCACCTTCCACCGCTTCCATCTTGGGATCGGGTAGTTGATCGGCGCTGCCGCTGTGTACACGAAAGGTGAGATCTTCTGGCGAGAGCTCAATACCATCCGCCCAGATTCGCCCCACGCGGGCAATCTCGCCCTCACACAGAGCGATCGCCAGAGACACCGAATAGCTGTAACTGCGCGTCTTGGGCTGGCTCGGGCGTCCCTTGCCGCCGCTCGCCTCTGTCTCAGTCACGGTTTCCAGAAAACGTGTTGTCCAGATCACCTGCCCTGGCAGGCGCACCCGCCCAAAGACACGCGCCTGTGCTGCACCTTCTGCAGATCCCGTCAGGCGAAAGCGCTCGACTTTGCCGGTTTCCACCACATCGGCACCGCCGCCCAGCAAGCTCTGATCAATCAGCTTGCCAACGGTCGCGCCCGCAAAGCGGCCAACCGCCGCGATTGTGATCCCGGCAACCGTCCCACCAAGCGATCCTCCAACAGCCGCGCCTGCCGCAGCCAAAATCACCGTTGCCATGTGCTGCACTCCTTATTGGCCGTTGTCTTTGAAAGATCCGTCTCGGGCGCAGGAAACGCAAAACGCCCAACGATGCGGCGACGCCACGGCAGGCTCAGCGCGTTCTCCACCACCGCATGTCCGCCATAGGCGTGGATCACACTGGCCTCCGCTCCCACGCGCCCTGCGATGCCAAGATGCTTGGCCACAGCGCCCGATTTCATACGAAACAACAGCACATCTCCCACAGCCTCCTCGACGAGCGACTTTGGCAGCAAATAGGTTGCCGCCGCCTGCCAGAGCACTTCCTCATTGCGTGCTTCTGCCCAGTCCTTTGTGTAGGGCGGCACCAAAGCGGCCTCTTGGCCGTAAAGCGTGCGCCACACGCCGCGAATAAGCCCCAGGCAATCGGTTCCTGCGCCCATCAGGCTTGCCTGATGGCGATAGGGCGTTCCAATCCAACGCCGGGCGATTTCCACCACCTTTGCCCCGTCTGCTGTGTTCATCGCAAACTGCCTCCGGTGTTGCTGCCACTCTTGGTGGGATAGCTGGTGATCCAGTCTTCTCCGGGAATGTCGGGAAAGCCTTGAAAATTGAGCCTGTTGCTAAATTTCGCCCCGCAGGTTGAAAACCGCTTGTCGCAGCCCGCAATCAGACGCAGCTGATCACCGGTAGCCAGCGCAGTCGGCATCGGCTCCCACAGTTCAATCACGCGCCAGCCACCCTCAAAGGTGTCGCGCTTGATCAACCCCGTGAGCCCGTCTGCCGCCCCGCTCAGCACGCGCAGCTGACCATGTGTGAACCACCCCGGATCAAAACCCAACAGAGTGCTGAACCGAAACACGCTGCGGTCGCGCAGCTCTTCCACCACCGGGTCAGCGACCATCGCAGGGTCACTCACATCCACCCCGCAGGACGCATCCCCCAACACGGCGGTACATGCCCTTTGATAGACCTGCCCACGCGGCATATTCAGCCGTTCTGACAAGCCGCGCAGCTCGGCCACAAAGGCACCACCAGCCTGCCGCATCTCCCCGATGGAGCCGCGAAACAGCACGCTGCGCTCGGTGGGCATCGCCCAGTTCACCAGCCAACAGGTGATCTCCGCCCCATCCAGACGCCCCGCTGCGATATCCTCGGCGCGCACCGAAGCATCGCTGAGCACCCCAACCGCCTCACTGTTGTCCACAGCCAGCCCGGTGCCTTGCTCAAGCGCACTTGCCGTCAATCCCGTGGAGGCACGGAAGGCAAAGCCTTCAAAGCTCAGATCCCGGTCATGATCCGTAAACCCCAGCCGAACACCATCATTCCGCTCGATCCCCCAGGCGCGCGCAACCGTTGTGGCCCCGCTTTGAAGATGCGCTAACAGCTCGGTTTGAAACGCCATCAGACCCGCACCTCGACAATCGGCACATTGGGCACTTCCCCGGCCTTGAAACTCGCAACGCTGGTCTGGATCTGATCCGTGTCAAACCGCACCGGCACATCAAACTCAAACCCTGCGGTGACCTCTGTCCCGGTAGCAGGAGGGGAGATCAATGTGATCTCGCCCGTCTCGCTGTTTACTGTGAAGTCGTTGCCTTCCACAAGCGCAGCACCGTCCACGCCGACCCGCACAGTGCCCTCTACCGGTTTATGGATCGGCCGCGCATAGCTCTGCGCGCCAGACACATAGGTTTTTGTGAGCTGAAACAGCGCATTGCCGCCATCTCCTGATCCAATCACCTGATCGTCAAACTGCACATCCTGAGACACAGGACATGATTTGTAGTCCGACCAGTCTTTCCAGCGAAACCCGTTGAGCTGCCCCTGCCGCGCCTCAAAAAACGCAATCAACGTCCCCAGATCATCCACAGAGCGCATCGCCAACCCTGCATCATAGCTGCGCCGCGAATGCGCCCATGGCGTGTTGCGCTCCTCAAATCCGTTCACCAGCGTCACCACCTCCGTGCGACGCTGCGGCCCTCCCACCGAGCCAAAACTCAACGTCGTGGGAAATTGCACCTCATGAAAACTCATCGCGCCCTCCTATCTGTTGCGTTGCGCCCGTGCCAAAGCCCGGCTCATCTGCGTGGCGATCTGCCCTTTGGAGCGCTGAAAACTCTCGGCATCCGGCGTTGAGACATTCACCACCACCCGCACCGGTGCCGCGCCCTGCGCGCTGCGCACGCCAAGCTTTCCATCCGGCCCGCGCGACAGCGGCAAAATCGCTTCGGGGCCCGCTTCCCCCATCAAGCCGCGCCCACCACGCATGGGAAAGCTCACCGGCCCGCTCACAACGCCCCCATTGGCGAAGGGCATCACGCGCCCCTGTGTGAAACCGGCCCCATCCGCAAACGGCAGCAGATCCCCCAGAAAACTGCCAACACCACTAGTGATGACCTGCCCGAGCTGATCCTGAACCGGCTGCGCCGCACTGCGATACGCTGCATTCACCATGCTCTGCGCCAGATTGCTCAGCGCGTCCGAGAGCTTGGCGCCATCAAACACGAGGCCATCAAAGGCTTTGCGCAGCCCGCGGTTCATGCTCTTTTCAAGGCTCGCCGCATCCTGACCCGTCGCGCTCAAAGACTGCTGCATCCGCCGCAGCGCCCCGTCAAAACCGGCCACCATCGCCGCCGCATCGCCGAGGCTGCCTTCCAACGCCTCAATCTCTCCGTCAAAGGCGTCAAAATCATCCATCTTCTGGCTCCTCATATTTGTCTGGATAGGCGCGCAATAAGGCGTCAAAGCCTGCGCGAGTGAGCGCGCTTTGGCCGCGCCCCTCTCCCAACAACAGCGACAATTCCGCTGGCGTGAGCGCCCAGAAGTCCGCTGGTGTCAGTCGCAATCCGCCAATCCCGGCGCGCATCAGTGCAGGCCAGTCAAACCGCGCCATCTGTCTCTCGTGCGCCATGGACCTCCGGCGCGCCAAATGCGCCAACCAACAGCTGCGCGGCCACCCGCGCCGCCTCCATCGGCCCACCTGCAATATCCGCCTGCTTCAGCTCGTCTTTCTCTCCGGCCCATCCGCCACCGCGCAGCCCGGCCAGGATCAGCGCCAGCACATCCCGGCTCGCAAACGCACCGTCTTCAAAGCGCGCAATCAAGGCCACCAGCGTGTCTTCGCCAAGCTGCGCCTCAAGCTCTGCCAACGCCCCCAACGTGAGCTTGAGCACATGACGCTGCCCGTTCAACGTCAGCGTCACTTCACCTGCAAACGGATTGGCCATTTTCACGCCGCCGCAAAGCTCAGCGCCCCGGCGCTGGCCATTGCCATCTCATAGGTCGCTTCAACGTCATGGTTGCCCGCATACTCGATGGACGTGATCTGAAACGCCCCTTCCACGATGCCAAAATCGGGAATAACCACCTGAAAATTCGGTGTTTCCCCGTCAAAGAAAATCTGGCGCGCGCGCTCATCCGTGGCGGCGTCTTTGAACACGCCCGATCCGCTCAGCGCGGCCGATTTTACCCCGGCTCCCGCCAGCAACTCTCGCCAGCCACCTTGGCTTTCAAGCGAGGTCACATCCACGCTTTCCGCGTTAAAACTGATCCGCGTCGCGCGCAGCCCCGCCACGCTCTCAAACTGACCACTCCCGGTCAGATCTACCTTGATCAACAGATCTTTGCCGCTCTGTGCACCCATCATCTCTCTCCGAAACTTAGTTTTGATCGTCCTCAACCCGCGCCCGAAACCGCAGATCAATTCGACGCAGATTTTTCTGCGTGTCCCGTCTCGCCGTTGCGCGATCAAAGACGAGAAACACCACACGCCCACGCGCCAACGGCAGCCGATTGCCAGCCAAAATATCGCTGATCGCCGCCCCGACGGTCTTGGCCCGCGCAAATCCTGTCGCCTCACAGACAACGGAGACAACAAAGCGATGCTCCGCGCCGCCGTTCAACTGATCAGAGCGGTCCCGCACGGTCTCTGCGCCCAGCGAGACAAACAGCTCAGGCACCCGACCGGCAGGCATCGCGTCATAGATCGCCCCATTCACCAGACCATCCAGAGCCACATCCGCCTGAAGCGCCTGATACACCGCCGCCTGAAGTGCCGCGCCTGCCCCATAGCTCATTGCGCTTCCTCCTCCGTGGTGTGGCAAATCAGGTAGCGCCCAAGGCCATCCGCCTCCGCCACAGCCTCGATTGTGAAAATCCTGGCCCCGTCGCGAAACCGGCAGTCCGGCGTCGGGCGCATCTGCGACCCGACCGGAGCCCCGCGCAGCGTGATCTTGTAACGCAGGCTGCTCAGCGACATGTCCCCGCCATCACGCTCCCGCCCGCTGCGCAGGCGCACGTCGGCCCAGACCGTTCCAAGAGCTTCCCATGTGCGGGCAAAGCCGCCTGCGCCGTCCGGTGCCGCCAAGGGCCGCTCCAGAACCAGCTTGCGCGACAGCGTCACCGCTTTGACCGCCGGGCTCATTGGTCTGCCCCCAGCCCCAAGCGAACCGCGCGATACCGCTCCAGCAAACTGGTCACGCCAAACGGCATACAGCCTTCACTCAGCGTGGTTTCCTGGCGGAACTCATAGTAATGCGCCGCCAACAGCAGAACCGCTTGCCGCAAATCTGCAGGGATCTCTGCCCAGATTGCGCCAAACCCCGCCTCAAAGCGCAGGGTCACGCTGCCGTTGGTGGGAATCCCTGGCAAGGCTCCGGCCACACCGCGCACTGATGGGCGGTGCGTGTCCTGCACAAGCTGGTAGGCACTTGAAGCGACCGTCACAGCCACGCCCTGCGCATCTGTCAGCGTCACTTCAAGGATTTGCGTGACCGGCGCCACCGGAAGCCCCTGCGCCACCCCATCGCGCCAGCCATAAACCGTCCAGCCAAAGGTCCGCCGGATCAGGATTTTGCCGGTGCGCGCTTCCACAGCGCTCATCGCCGCGCTCAGAAAGCTCTCCAACACGCCTTCCTGCAAACTGTCTTCCGCAAAGCCGCTGCCAAGCCGCAAATGCTCCTTGAATGCAGTCACCGGCAACGCCGAAACAGGCACCGAAGCTTCTTCGATTAACATCATGGAATAACTCCAAAATTCTCGCTTACGGTCAGAAGGGCGCGCGTCCTCACGTCGCTTCAACGGAGGGGGTAAGCCAGGCAACGTGACGCAGTCCGACGCGCGCCCGGGGCTTGGAGGATCACCCCCGCGCCCACCCGGGGATTACGACAAGGCAAACCGCAAAAATTTGATCGCCGCAAAATCGCTCACGTCGCCGCCAATGCGTTTGGTGGCATAGAAAAGAACATGCGGTTTTGCGCTGAACGGATCGCGCAGCACACGCAGATCAGGCCGCTCCGCCACAGTGTAGCCCGCCGCAAAATCTCCAAAGGCAATGGCATCTGCACCGCTGGCAATGTCCGGCATATCTTCAGCGATCAGCACCGGATAGCCGAGCAATCGCGCCGGCTCTCCTGCCGCCAACCCGTCTGACCACAGAAAGCGCCCGTCCGCGTCTTTCAACTTGCGCACCGCTCCGGCGGTCTTGGAATTCATCACAAAACTTCCATTGGCGCGATACTGCGCCCCAAGCGCATAGACCAATTCCACCAGCGCATCCGCACCGTTGAAATCCCCATCCGCACCCGTGGCGACATAGCCGATGTTGCCCCAGCTCCAGCTCACCTCAGCAACGGTGGGATGGGTCATGATCCCCGTGGGTTTGTCCACGCCATCCCCATTGATGAAGGCCGCCGCCTCAGCGCGGGCAAACTTGTCGGCGATCCGCCCCGCAAGCCAGCCTTCAATATCAAAAGCACTGTCATCCAACAGCCGCTGTGAGGCCTTGGGCAGGGCGGAAAGCTCATGCAGCGGAATGGCGATGCGCTCGATATTGGGCGTGCCGGTTTCAGCTGTAGCGCTGGTCTCATCCGCCCAGCCCGCGCCCACATCAGAGCTGTCAATCAGCACATCGTAAGAACCCGCCTCAACCGTCACAACATTGGCAATCGCGCGGATGCTCGCGGTGCTGTTGAGCACGGATTTGATGGTCTCTGCGGTCTGCGGATCCACCAGATAGCCGCCATCGCTGTTCACGCTTGAAGACATCGCCTTGCCCTCCAGCTCCAGCCCGCGCAGCCCGTCATCCTCCCCGGTGCGCAGATAGGCATCAAAAGCCTTCTGATGCGGGGCGTCAAAATCTGTGGCTGCCGCCAGATGCGGCCGCGCCGCGGAAATGGATTTGCGCTCTAACATGGTCAATCGCTCTTTCTGCTGTTTCAACTCTGCTTGAATGTCACCTATGAAGGCACTAAGATCGCTGGTGAATTTCTCCACCGCATCGGTCACATCCTGGATCGAAGACACATCTTCTCCGATCCGAGACCCGGTCTCGGTTTTCGACATCTTCCTGTTCTCGCTTCTGTTGTTTCCCGCGCTCTAACGCGCTGACATCACACGGCTTGCGTCTTCAAACGCAGCCACCATCGCCCGCAATGCAGGCATCGCGTCGTCCTCCTTCGCGGTCAGCCGCGCGCTTGGCAGCATCGGAAACGTCACCAATGACACCTCCCAAAGCTCAAGCTCCTGCAAAAGCCTTTGGCCTTTCGCACTCTTCGCCGCCTTCTGCGTGCGGTAGCCAATCGACAAACCATCAATCGCACCGGCCGCAATCAAAGCCGCCGCCTCGCGGCCTTTGGCCACACTATCGAGCAGTCGCCCTTTGACCCACAGCCCCTTGCCGTCCTCACGCACCTCATCCCAGATGCCAATCGGCTCACGCGGATCGTGCTGCCACAGCATCTTCACCTGACGTCCGCTTTCTGAGAGCGCCTTCAGCGACTTGGCGTAGGCACCGCGTTGCACCACATCGCCGCCCTGATCAGGCGTATCAAACAGGCTGGCATATCCGGCAATCACATTGCCGTCTTCCACCGTCAGCCCCTTCCCAACGCGCGCGAATTTGGTTTCAAGTTCCATCTGTTGCTGCATCCGCTTCCCTCTCACTTCGCCAAACGCGCCTCACGGCGTCACGCTCATCAGCGACTGGACGGCCTGAGACAGGATCACGCCAACCACGCCATATACCGTCAACCAGAGCCGCCGCTCCAAGCGCTCCATCAGCTGCTCAATCTTGTCCAACCGGCGGTTCAAACTATCAAACTGCAACTTTGCCAACCGCTCATGTGCCTCAAGCCGCAGACCCGGCGCACAGTCAAAATGCTCAAACCCGTAGCGCGGCTCACGCATCGGCATCCTCAGCCGCGCGCGCGAGCAGACCCAGCATCGCGCGTTTCTCCGTCTCGCTCAGAAAATCCGCCCCTGCGATACGGGTCCAATGCGCCTCCCGCTCTGGCGCCAAGGCAGGCACCTGATCGAGGTCTGGCTTAAGCTGCAAAGCCTCGCCGGTATGTTGCGCCAGCCAAGTCCCCACCGCTGCCGTGACCCGGCTCGCCAGAGGCAACACCGTCAGGCGGTAGAACGCGCGGTTCGCCTCCTGATAATTCGCATAGGTCGCGTCTCCGGGGATACCAAGCAGCATCGGCGGCACGCCAAAGGCCAGAGCGATCTCCCGCGCCGCGGCTTCTTTGGTTTTCTGAAACTCCATGTCGCTGGGCGAAAACCCCATGGGCTTCCAATCCAAACCACCTTCCAGCAGCATCGGCCGCCCCGCATTACGCGCGCCCTGATGGTGGCTCTCCATTTTGCTCACCAGCCGGTCATATTGGTCATTGCTCAGACTGCCCTGCCCCTCATGCCCCTTGTAGACAATCGCGCCAGACGGTCTTGCCGCATTGTCGAGCAAGGCTTTGGACCAGCGCGAGGCACTGTTGTGCACATCCATCGCCATCGCCGCCGCCTGCATGGGCGACAACCCATAGTGATCGTCCTGAGGGTGAAACATCTTGATGTGGCAAATCGGAGAGACATCCCCCACCGCAAACCGGTGTTTGCGCGCGCCCACCGCATATTCATAGGCTATCGGCCAGCCGTCATTGCCTGGCACCACACTCATGCGGTCAGAGCGCAGCACGTGCAGCTCTGCAGGCGCCTCCGCCGCACCGGAAACCGCTTCGACATAGCCATTGCCCGAAAGCAGCAACTGCCCGTAAAGCGCCTCAAACAGCTCCGCATGTCCCTGCCCGCCATTGGGCCGCGCCAAAAGCGTCAGAATAGGATGATCCTCAAAGCGCGCGCGGCTGTCCTGCAGGACCACTGGCAAAGCCGCTGCGGCTTCGGCAATCATCCGGACACAGCGAAACCCCACTGGATTGCCCGCAAAGCCTGTGCGCGTGAGCGAAACCGTATCGCGTGGGCTCCATGCCACGCGCCCCGCACCGTGCCAGGCCACAACCGGCCCCGTGGCGCTTGCCTTCTTCTCAGGCGTCGCTGTCGCGGGAGCCTTTGGCTCTGTGCCACGCTGAAAGATCTTTCCTAGCATTTATGACGCTCCCATTCTGAAGGCTCTTGCGCTGTCGAATTCCGCCAGGCGTTTGACGTTTCGCGCTTTGACCCTGACAGGTATCTAAAATTTGTCTTAACTTGCGGCTTCCTGATCGCACGGTCGGTGTTGCGCAGCTCACAGCTCGCGCAGTCGCGGCTGCCGCCAATGTGCCGATGGCGCAATGATCAGCTCATGCAAGGCCCAGACCAGCGCATCCACACGATCAGGGCTGCCTTGCCCCGCGAAACCCTGGGTGGTCATTTCACACATCTGATCTTCGAGCGTTTCAAGCCCGGTCATATGGGTCACACGCCCCTGCTCATAAAGCGCCGCCACAGGCTCAGCCCGCGCAGCCTTTCCACGGCTGGCGCGTACCGCTTTGTAAGGCACCAACGGGTCAATCTGATTGATGACCGCTTGCACCAGATCTCCGCCCTGATTGACCTCCGCCACCAGCCGGTCTGCGCCCCAGCTTTCCATCGCGGTCAGCGCCACCCGCGCCCAGGCATCCGGGCTGGCGGCCCGCACACTCACGTCATCGAGCACACAGGCACGCCACTCTTGCACCGCCCCTTTGGTGCAGGCCCCCACCACAATGATCCCGCATTCATCAGACCCCGCATGGCCGCTCACCGGCGGATCCACCGCCACCACGATCCGGTTCATCTCCGGCAGCGCCTCACATCTGAGGCCCTCCAGCTGGCTATGTGTCCAGAGCGCACCGTCCATGTCCTCCAGCAGCTCTCCGGCAAGCTCCTGCCGCCCCAGCCGCGTACCGGCATAGCGCGCCTCGACTTCTCGCAGGAAACTCTCTGCCAGATACGCCCTGTTGGCCTCAGTCGGCGCGCTGGTCTGCACCGTGCTGTCCACCTTCAGCAGTTTCTTCAACACGCCCACATTGCGCGGCGTTGTTGTCACCACCTGCCGCGGGTTCTTGCCAAGCCGCAACGCAAACTGCAACATGTCCCACGTCGCCTGCGCATTGCGCCACTTCGCCAGCTCATCCACCCAAGCCGCATCAAATTGCGGTCCGCGCAGGCTCTCCGGATCATGCGCAGAGAACGCCTGCGCAATCGCCCCATTTGGCCAAACAAGCCTGCGCCGCGCCGCCTCCCAGACAGGTCGCCGATCCGGCGGCGCGCAGGCAATCAGCCCGCTTTCGCCAAAAATCATCACTTCGCGCACCTGATCGATGGTCTCCCCGACCAGAGCCACCCGCCGCGCCTGTCCCAGATCATGCGGCTGCGCGCCTTCCACCATACTGCGCACCCATTCAGCCCCCGCGCGCGTTTTGCCTGCCCCGCGCCCTCCCAGGATCACCCAGGTCTTCCAGTCGCCGTCGGGCGGCAGCTGATGCGGCAGCGCCCAGAAATCAAACAAAAAGGGGAGCGCCAACAGCTCCCCCTCACTCAGACTGTCCAGAAAAGCCGCCTGAACCTCGGCAGGTTCGGAGGCGATCCAGGCCGCACCGGATCGAAGTTCGTGCCGCATCGAGGTCAAGGGGGCTGCTTCGGGCGGCATGGCCCTGTTTTGCATCGCGTTCTTCAAAGTCTGCCTCCATCAGTAAGGCCAACCGGATGCACTGCCGCAGATGACCATAGACCTGCGTTGCCTCGTCAAACTTTGCCCAATCCTCTGCGCGTAGCGCGTTATGTACACGCAGCAGATCTTGGTTGAGATCGGACAAAGTCTTCCGAAGCACGCCCAATTCAGGATCAAGCGTGCGCGCGCCCGGGGGCGGAAAATAATGTGTCATTGGTGCTCATCGCCTCTCATGCGCAGTGATCCCCTCCGCATAAGTCCTCATCCGGCCCACGCTTTCGGCAGAAAGCCGCCAACCAGAGGTGGTCCAGCATGGCCCAAACGCTATGAAGCACCGTGTCTCAAGTCAATATTTCAAGTCTTTGCAGACACTTAACGCAGCGTGCGCAGACCGTTGCGCATCCGCTTTGCAAAACCGGAAACGCTGTGTTTCCTGATGCCAAGCAATGCGCCACATTCCCGGCCTTATCGATTTATAGAGGTTTATGCGGTGGGGTGCTCAAAGTGTCATTTTGAGGGACCAAGTCATGGGTACGACTTTTCTTTCCAAGCTGTCATGGCGCGGAAAACTGGCGCTCGCAGCTGCGCTGCTGCTCATCACTGTGCAGGCAGGTCCGGCGGCAGATGCGATCACCAATACCTTTCAGAAACCAGCGCCCATCGAAGTGGAGATGGAAATGCGCCCAGAGGACATTTGCTAAACTCCTCTCTGCGCCCTGCGGAGCCATAACAACAAAAAACGCGGCCCCAATCGGAAGCCGCGTTTTTGATTTTCGCTTTGTCAGACCTTACTGATTGGCCCGTTCGGCCTCAATCTGGCGCCATTTGGCGACGTTCTGATTGTGCTCCGACAAGGTGGTCGCAAAGGCGTGTCCGCCGGTCCCATCCGCCACAAAGAAGATGTAGGGCGTCTGATCCGGATTGGCAGCAGCCTCAAGGCTTGCACGTCCCGGGTTCGCGATCGGCGTAGGTGGCAAACCCTGGATCACATAGGTGTTCCAAGGGGTTTCGCGGCGCAGCTCGCTCTGGCGCAATCCACGGCCCAGCACGCCAACACCCTCGGTCACACCGTAGATCACCGTCGGGTCGGTCTGCAGGCGCATGCCGCGGTCCAGACGGTTGGCAAACACGCTGGCCACCTGACGGCGCTCTTCCGGCACACCGGTCTCTTTTTCGATGATGGAGGCAAGGATCAAAAGCTCTTCGGCACTATCCAGCGGCACACCCTCTGCACGGCTTTCCCACGCAGCTGCCACCAGCACCTCTTGCGCCTTCTGCATCCGCGCAATCACGCTTTCCCGAGTGTCGCCGACACGCACCTCATAGCTGTCTGGCGCAAGGCTCCCCTCAAGAGGGCGTTCAATCTCGCCTGTCAGCAGATCGATGTTGTTCAGAGAGTCCATCACCTGCCAGCTGGTCACACCTTCGGCCACGGCAATACGGTAGCGTGTGTCCGACGCCGCGCGCACGCGGGTGAACTCAGACGGCGCGGTCTCTTCTGCAGGGTTGAAGGAGGCCACTTCCACAAATCTGCCAGTCGCTGGGTCCAGCTCACGCACCTGCACGACCTTGCGCGTCACGCCAACGCGATAGACAATCTCGGTGCCGCAGGTGCTCGCCCCGCCGCGCGTGACGATGTCAACGATCTCTTCCATCGACGCGCCAGCAGGCACCAGAAACGCACCGGCTTTCAGCTGGTCGGCCTTGTCGGAGTAATCCGCCCCCAGACGGAACAGCATCCCGTTGGCAATTGCGCCTCTTTTTTCAAGGTCTTGCGAGACACGGCTCATGTTCGACCCGCTCTGCACCCGCAGACACACAGGCTCTGTGAGTGGACCCGTGGCCCGGTAAGTAGACTGCCCAAAGAGAATGACGCCGCCCAGAAGGAACAGCGCCACAATCAAAAGCGTCAGCGCGTTAGACGCGACAGCGCGCCACATCAGCCGACCTTCCCGAAGATCACCGATGCGTTGGTGCCGCCAAAGCCGAAGCTGTTGGACAGCGCCACATTGATTTCACGCTCACGCTTCTGGTTCGGTGCCAGATCCACAGGCGTCTCAACCGCTTGGCTATCGAGGTTGATGGTGGGCGGTGCCACCTGATCGCGGATCGCAAGGATCGAGAAGATCGCTTCAATCGCGCCCGCAGCGCCAAGCAAATGGCCGGTCATGGATTTGGTCGAAGACATGGTCACCTTGCCCGCATGCTCGCCCATCAGGCGCTCAACTGCGCCAAGCTCGATGGTGTCGGCCATGGTCGAGGTGCCATGCGCGTTGATGTAATCCAGATCTTTCGGCTCAAGACCCGCTTTCTTCAGCGCGGCACGCATGGAGCGTTCGCCACCTTCACCGGTCTCAGAAGGTGCGGTGATGTGGTAAGCGTCACCAGACAGGCCATAGCCCAGCACCTCGGCATAGATCTTCGCACCGCGTGCTTTGGCGTGCTCATATTCTTCCAGCACCACGATGCCAGCACCTTCGCCCATCACGAAGCCATCACGGTCAGCATCATAGGGGCGCGAGGCTTTCTTGGGGTCATCTTCATATTTGGTGGAGAGCGCTTTACAGGCGTTAAAGCCCGCAATGCCGATCTCACAGATCGCCGCTTCGGCGCCACCGGCAACCATCACATCCGCATCGTCAGAAGCAATCAGACGGGCCGCATCACCAATGGCGTGCGCGCCGGTTGAACAGGCTGTCACAACCGCATGGTTGGGGCCTTTAAAGCCGTATTTGATGCTCACCTGACCGGAGATCAGATTGATCAGCGCGCCAGGGATAAAGAACGGAGATACACGGCGTGGGCCTTTCTCGTTCAAAAGCAGTGTGGTCTGCTCGATGGACTGCAGGCCACCGATGCCGGAGCCGATCATCACACCGGTGCGCTCCAGCGCCTCCGTGTCTTCTGGCTTCCAGCCCGAGTCTTCCACAGCCATCTGCGAAGCGGCCAGACCATAGAGAATAAAATCATCCACCTTGCGGCGCTCTTTCGGAGCCATCCAATCATCAGGATTGAAGGTGCCGTCGCTGCCATCGCCATAGGGCACTTCGCAGGCGTATTTGGTGGTCACACGCTCAGGATCAAAACGAGTGATGGTACCCGCACCGGACTGACCGTCCAGAATACGTGTCCAGCTTTCTTCCACGCCCGACGCCAGCGGGGTGACCAGACCGAGACCGGTGACTACTACTCGACGCATTTCATTGCTCTCCTAGCCTTTGGCAATTTGCCCACCCAAATAGCTTGGATTGCCTGTGGCGTGCAAGAGCGCGTGCGCTGGCTTTTGCTGATATCGCACGCTTAAGGCACTTTGCGTTTGCCCCGGGGGGCCGAATTGCGCTGCTGTTGAGACCACAGAGGGGAGGAAGGGAGCGGTCGGGCAGCGCAATCCGAGAAAACGCAAAGTGCTCAGAGACAGAAGCGGGTGCTACAGGAACTCCGCCACCGCCTCCGGTTCTGGTTTGGCCACTTCAAGGGCCTCTTCCACAGTCAGCGATTTGCGGAACAATGCGCGCCCAATCAGAACGCCCTGAATATTCGGATCATACTTCAGGCGGGAAATATCATCCGCGCCGCGCACCACACCGCTTGCGGTCACCGGCCAGCGGCTTTGCTCTGCGATGCCGGAGATCAGACCAAGCTGCGCCTCAACGTCGGTCATGTCGCTGTCGATATCGGTTACAACGATGCCAGCGAAAGGCGCTTCGGAGAAGGCGTTGACATAGGCAATCGGGTCAAAGGCTCCGGCCTTGCGCCAGCCTTCGGTCATCACCTGCCCCTGCCAGACATCCACCGCCAGCACGATCTGGTCCGGATGGGCATGCGCCAGTTCAATCGCCGTATTGGGGTCATAGGCCGCCATGGTGCCCAGCACGATCCGGCCTGCGCCTTTCTCGATCCAGTGCTCCACCTGCTCACGGGAGCGCATACCTCCGCCCAGCTGCACAGGCAGCCCTGCCCCCCGAATAATCTCTTCAACCAGCTCGGCATTTTGATCGCTGCCTTGAACCGCGTTGAAATCCGTCAAATGCATCCATTCTGCGCCGGATGCGGCAAACCCTTTGGCCGTTTCCACCGGGTCCACATGCCAAATCTGCGGGCTGTCCAGATCGCCTTTGTCCAAGGTCACGCAGCGACCGTCCAGAAGTTCCATTGTGGGGTAAATCATCATTGCGGAAATCTCCTCCAGCAAACTTTATGAGGTCAGTTTACCACCCAAAGAACACCGCAAGGCAAAAAAAACGTCGCGCAAACTCGCAGACACGACAGCAAAACGGCGCCTCCCTGAGGGAAGCGCCGTTTCACAAAAGTTATCTCGAAGAGCTTAGGAAGCTTCGGAGATGAATTTGACCGCGTCGCCGAAGGTCTGGATGGTTTCGGCTGCGTCGTCCGGGATCTCGATGCCGAACTCTTCTTCAAAAGCCATCACCAGTTCCACGGTGTCGAGGCTGTCTGCGCCCAGATCGTCGATGAAGGACGCTGCTTCAACAACTTTGTCCTCTTCCACACCCAGGTGCTCTACAACGATCTTTTTCACGCGGTCTGCGACGTCGCTCATGTCAATTCCTCATTCGTCTTGGGCGTGTTGGCCCGTTTGAATTCCCATCATTTTAGATGGGTCTGATTTGTGCCCCAACCGGGACGGTTCTGGTCCGGTCGTCCCGGAAGGTCTCCGTCCGCCCTCTGCATAATTAGGGGGCACCCGGAAAATACTCGCCGCCTATAACACATCCACCTCACAAGGCAAACGCTTTCCCCAGCGACAGCTGCAGCCCGTTTTCGCGGGCCGCGCACGGTCACAACATGGCCATGCCACCGTTCACATGCAAGGTGGTGCCTGTCACATAACCTGCTTCAGCACTTGCCAAATACAGCACAGCCGCAGCGATTTCCTCGGAGGTGCCCATGCGCGCCGCCGGAATCTGCCCGTTGATCTTGTCTTTCTGATCGTCGGTCAGCTTGTCGGTCATCGCTGTCGCAATAAAGCCCGGCGCCACAGCATTGGCTGTGATTCCGCGACTCGCCACCTCATAGGCGATGGATTTTGTCAGACCAACGAGCCCGGCTTTGGAGGCGGCATAGTTCGCCTGCCCCGGGTTGCCAGTCGCGCCGACAATAGAGCTGATGTTGATGATCCGGCCCCACCGGGATTTCATCATCGGACGCATCACACCACGACATAGGCGCATCGCGCTGGTCAGGTTCACGTCGATCACGCTCTGCCATTCCTCGTCAGACATACGCATGAAAATCTGGTCACGGGTGATGCCCGCGTTGTTCACCAGAATATCCACGCTGCCCATCGCCTCGATGGCCTGCTTTGGCAGCGCATCCACCGCCTCTGAGTCGCTCAGGTTGCACGGCAGCACATGCGCGCGCTCTCCCAGCTCAGCTGCCAGCGCCTCAAGCGGCTCCACACGTGTGCCAGACAGGCCCACGGTTGCACCCGCGTCATGCAGCGCCTTGGCAATCGCGCCGCCGATGCCACCCGATGCGCCGGTCACCAGCGCGGTTTTTCCAGTCAGATCAAACATAGTTCTGTCTCTCTCAGTTTTTCACCACAGGCTTGGTCAAAAGCCCGTATTTGGCAATGTCTGCCGGTGTCATAATGTAAGTGTCTTCTACAGGTGCCGCGTCAAGCGTGAACCAATAGAAATCTGCACTGCCCAACATGCGTGCGGTATAGCTCACATAGCTTTCGTGGACAGGGTCATCCTTCGGAAAATCCGCCCCCGCGCGATTGCCTTCGGCCCAACTGTGCACCCCGATGATCGCGCCCTCTTCCATCGAGCGCTCCACACCTGCGAGGAACAGATCCGTCCCGCCGGAATGCACTTCACTGTCCGCCGTCAGATGCGTGTCCAGACCCAGATCACGCACCCGGTTGCCAAGCTTCAGGTTGGTCTCATCGTCCACCGATCCGGGCACATACATCAGCACAAGACGCGTGGTCTCCGGATTTTCGGCAATCGCCTGCTCAAACGACGCAAGGCTGAACTGATTGAGCGTGCCTGACACCAAAAGGTCCTCACCTGAAGGCTCAAACGCAATGCTGTCATAGGAATTGAGGTAGGCCACCTGCAAATGCGTGCAGCCCGCCACAACGGCGACGCCAAGCGCCGCCGCCCCAGCCAGAAAGCGCCGTCTCAGCCTGGGTTGGATCATTTGAGGCTGGCCACAGCCGCCAGCACATCATCAGGCGTCCCCACCGCGCGCACCGCATTGTTGCGGTCGATCTTGCGGATCATGCCCGAAAGCGCCTTACCTGCGCCGATTTCCCAGAATTCGGTCACACCATCCGCGGCCATATTGATCACCGATTCGCGCCAGCGCACAGAGCCGGTCACCTGCTCCACCAGCAGTTTGCGGATTTCGTCGGGATCACGCACCGCTGCCGCGCGCACATTTGCAAACAGCGGCACCGCCGGCGCTTTGATCTCTACATTTGCCAGCGCCTCAGCCATCACATCGGCCGCTGGCTGCATCAGCGCGCAATGGAACGGTGCGCTGACCGGCAGCATCACCGCGCGGCGTGCGCCTTTTTCCTTGGCAATCTCCGCAGCCCGCTCAACAGCAGCTTTGGCACCGGACACCACAACCTGTGTTGGGTCGTTGTCATTGGCCGCCTGACAGACCTCTCCTTCAGCCGCCGCCTCAGCCACCTCTTGCACCGCTGCAAAATCAAGGCCGAGGATCGCGGCCATCGCGCCTTCGCCCACAGGCACAGCCGCCTGCATCGCCTGACCACGGGTCCGCAGAAGGCGCGCGGTGTCGCCCACGCTGATGGCACCTGCCGCCGCCAGTGCGGAATATTCACCAAGGCTGTGACCGGCAACACAGGACACATCGGTCACTGCAATGCCTTCGACATAGAGTGCCGTCATCGCCGCCAGCGAGGTCGCCATCAAGGCAGGTTGCGCATTCTGTGTCAGGGTCAGGGTCTCCTGATCGCCTTCCCAGATGAGCTTGCTCAGGTTGTCCCCAAGCGCGTCATCCACCTCGTTGAAAATCGCTTGTGCCTCTGGATAGGCTTCGGCCAGCGCCTTGCCCATTCCAATGGTCTGGGCCCCTTGGCCCGGAAATACAAATGCACGGCTCATTCTGGCTCTCCTCAAAGGTATTTGAACCGACATACCCCGCAGAAAAGCCCCACGCAACGTCAATAGAGCGTTAACCCTCGCCACACTGCGCAGACACGCACCTCACTTGTGCATGAGCGCCGGTTGCGCCACAGCCCCACAAGCGCCACTCTAGAGCCAACGTATATAAGAGGTTTTTACATGTCGCGCTCCAACACCGCTGCCTGCTATGGCAGTGTCGCTAAGACATTTCACTGGCTCACCGCCCTCCTGATCGTCAGTGCACTGGCGGTTGGCTACTTCGCCCATCAGGCCCCCTATGAGGACAGCGCGCAGCTCGCCTTTAAGGCCACGCTCTTCTCTTTGCATAAAACCATCGGCCTCACCGCGTTTTTGGTGGCGGTCCTGCGCATTCTCTGGGCCTTCACCCAGCCGCGCCCCAAATTGCTCAACGGCGACCACAAGCTTGAGGCGCTGGCCGCAGAGACCGCGCATTGGGTGCTCTATGGTGCAATGGTGCTTGTGCCTCTGACCGGCTGGATGCACCACGCGGCGACCACCGGCTTTGCCCCGATCTGGTGGCCCTTTGGGCAATCCCTGTTCTTTATTCCGAAAGATCCTGTGCTGGCCGAAACTTTGGGGGCCTTGCACTATGTCTTCATGCTCCTCTTGGTGCTCACCCTGCTGGCCCATATTGGCGGCGCATTGAAACACGCCATCATCGACAAAGACAAAACGCTTCAGCGCATGCTGCCCGGAACGCCGAACCTGCCAGACACGCCGGCACAACAGCCCGGCCACACCCTGCCGTTCCTTGGCGCTGCAACCGTCTGGGCTGCAGCACTCTATGTTGGCGCGTTCTCAGGGATCTTTGCGCCAGCCGAAGGGGCCGAACCCGCTGCGGAGCTGGCCGAAGTCGCCTCCGAATGGAAGGTACAATCCGGCACGCTCGGCATCGCTGTGCAGCAATTTGGAAGCGAGGTGACTGGCAGCTTCGCTGACTGGACCGCCGAGATCGCCTTTGACGAAACCGCAACCGACGGCAAGCATGGCAGTGTCACGGTGACCATTGCCATCGGCTCGCTCACTCTTGGGTCGGTCACCGATCAGGCCCTTGGCGCGGATTATCTGAATGCCTCAGAGCATCCCACCGCGACCTTCACCGCCGACTTGCTGGCTGCTGAAACAGGCTACATCGCCGAAGGAACATTGGCGCTCAGCGGACATGAGGTACCGACCACCCTGCCCTTCACGCTCACATTGGATGGCGACTCCGCAGAAATGACCGGCGCGTTGGAGCTTGATCGCCGCAGCTTCCACGTAGGGGATACGATGACCGACGAAAGCTCGCTGGGCTTTGGCGTCGCCGTGACCGTCAACCTGACCGCAACACGCGGCGAATAATCTTAGAAATCACTTGGGGCCGTTGACCTGAGACGGCCCTAAAACCTCATTGCTCAGTATATGCTGCGAGCACAAGAAGTGGCGCCATCGTGGCTGCCAACGATAAAATGAAGAGCGCCAAGTTTTTCAACATGCGTTTGGTGGCATGCGCGTTATTTCTATCGTCAACAACACGCCACATTTGCCATAAACCACCTGTAGCAATGTACTTAACAGGAGCTTCATCGAACTGCGCATTGGTAGCATTTATCAGGCTCATGATCGAAGCAAATAACCTGAAAAAACAAACTGAAGTCGCACAAAGCCCGACACAGCTATAAGCAAAGACCAAATAGAAAATAACTTCCAATGCTCGCTCCAAACTCGTGAAGTTAAGGCTTCCGACTCCGATTTTGGAGTAACCGCATCTATCCAACCAAAACCGCCCCGCAGATACAAACTTAAACTCTCAATCTGCAAACGAACGCGCGAACCTTGGCCCTGCCTCTAAAACGCTATCACGCCACCTTGGCCATCTGAATCACGCAACCTCCATCCTCTAACAGGCGGCGCAGCCGACCAGCCTCAGTTCATCTCTACGGGCCCTCCCCACGGGAGGGGGCTTCACCCCCACCCAGGGTCAGGGGCTGGCCTATGTGATCAGCTTCAGGCACTACAGAACCTTCCGACAATGCCCTAAAAGACACAAAAAAGGGCCGCCCTCTCAGGCAGCCCTCTCAAACTCTGGCGAAAGAAGCGTTTATTCCGCTTTCATCGCCTCAACGGAAATCTGCACTTCCACTTCGTCGCTCACAAACGGTGCGAAGTTGCCCACGTCATAGTCTGTGCGCTTCAGCGTGGTGGTCGCATTGAAACCCGCCCAAGGCTTTTTCGCCATTGGGTGCTCGCTGGCTGCGTTCAGCTGCGCGTCCAGTACCACGGATTTGGTCACACCGTTCAGGGTCAGATCACCGGTGATCAGGGCGGTGTTATCGCCGGTCACTTCGATGCCGGTCGAGGAGAAGCTCACCAGCTCATCATCCGCCGCATCAAAGAAATCACCGCTCATGAAGTGCGCATCGCGCTTTTCCCAACCGGTGAACATGGATTTCACGGGCATGGACACAGACACGGAGCTTGCAGACGGATCTTCCTTGTCAAACATGATCTCGCCTTCAAAGCCGGAGAACATGCCCCAGGTCGTGGAGTACCCCAGGTGGTTGTAAGAGAACAGGATCTGGCTGTGCGATGCGTCGAGCACATATTTCTCAGGCGCTGCAACAGCGGAAGTTGCGGTGACGGCGGCCAATGCGAGGCCAGCGGCAAAAAGGGTGCGTTTCATGGGGTCTCTCCAAAATGGATCAATAACGATGTGATACTAGCAATGTGCCGAGACTTCTCCCAATCGCAATTCTACGTAAACCCACAACCACTGTGCTTTTGTGAACATTTCCGTGAAGACACCCCCGCATGACCGCACAAAACGCGCCATTCCCCAATAAAATAAGAGACTTCCAGTGTGAGCGAATTTCAGCCCAGCCATATCGCTTCAGGTTGTTTGAATTTGATGTATTTCATCGACTTACCTCGCGCGGCCGTTGAAGCCCGCACAGGAAACGCCCACACGAAGTCAATGCTTCCCCTTATATAGCGCTTGCAAACGCCCTGCCCGCGACCGGTTGAGGTGGCAGCCCATCCTCCCTATATCAGGCAGCGCACAGGCCGACTGTGGGGCCTGCGTCAATGTGGCGGATGTTGAGCGCTGCCGCTATGCGTTAGCGCCTCTCCGGCAAAGAGCGTCCTGAAACAGATTGGAAATATGCAATGGAACTGGGTTGGGTAGATCTTTTCCCTTTGGTCTTCTTCCCCTTTAAGATCATCGTGTTAGGCATTGGTATGTTCTACGCCATCAAGTGGCACCATGATCAGGAAAAGAAGAAGAAAAACGAAACCACAAACCAAAAGCCCCCTTCCGCCTGATCAGGATCGGGGCCACACCTGCAAGCCTTCAAAGCCAGCACAAAATAAAATGGCCGCCAGCCCATCCGGCTGCCGACCTCAAGTCACTCTCTTAACATTCTGGATTGGCGCGCGACTCGCTGCCTTTAAAGCGGCAACATGGTCTGGCTGCGCAGCTGCGCAATGGCGTCCAAACGGGCGTGCGGCCCATCCAACGGAAGCCCCACAATCTCGCCCCCATCAGCGCCCAGCACCGTCAAGCGTGTGTCACTCACATCCACGCGCCCGATGTCTTCATAGTTGATGGCCTGCGCCACATGTTTGCGACGGCGCGGCAATCCCTCAAAAACCAGAAGCTGGCGGTTGCGCTGATCAAAATGCAGCTCCTGACGCGGTTTCTGCGTGGCAATCTGCGTGAGCCCTACGCCAGCGGTCACCAACAGAATGGAAATGCCCATCTTTGACAGCAGGATCATGGGTGTCAGATCCAGCCCCGGCATCAGCCAAAGCCCGATCCCGGCCCAAATGAAAGCAAAGCCGAACACGACAGCGCTTGTGCGTACGGAAAGCGAAGGCCGCTTGCCTTCCACCATAGCCACGCGAGAGCGTGCTTCATTTGCGATTTGTGTCATCGCCATCATTGTCCCGGTCTCCTATGCGCCTTTGCGGCGACAGTTTCTGCGGTTTGTCCCGCCTTTGCGCTAAACTTCCGGGTGAATTCAGGCGAGAATGGGGCGGATTAACGAAATCCCTGTGCTTTTGGTTAAATCATCGCTAAGCCTTCTCTGAGCCCCAAGAAAACTTGGTCCAAAGAGCCATTTCTCCCCTTGCGCCTTCGCCGAATTCGGCTATACAGCGCCATCCTTTCGCAAAAGCTTGAACCGCGCAGTCTCTCGTGGGTGGGGTGCGAAAGGCCAAGATGCCCCGCTCTTTGAAATGCGCCTGTAAAATGAATGGAGAGCACATGCCGCTTTATGAGCATGTTTTCATCTCGCGCCAGGACCTGTCCAACGCGCAAGCAGAAAGCCTCGTTGAACACTTCGGTACAGTTCTTTCTGACAACGGCGGGTCCGTTGTAGAGAGCGAGTACTGGGGCGTGAAAACCATGGCCTACAAAATCAACAAGAACCGCAAAGGCCACTATGCCTTCCTGAAATCCGACGCGCCTGCCGCAGCGATTCAGGAAATGGAACGCCTGATGCGCCTGCATGACGACGTGATGCGCGTTCTGACCATCAAGGTTGACGAACACGCTGAAGGTCCTTCGGTTCAGATGCAGAAACGTGACGAGCGTGGCGACCGCCGCGACCGCCGCTCCTAATCACCTTAAGAGAGGACATTAAGTTATGGCTGCAAAACCATTTTTCCGCCGTCGCAAAGTCTGCCCTTTCTCGGGTGAGAACGCGCCGAAGATCGACTACAAAGACACCAAGCTGCTGCAGCGCTACATCTCTGAGCGCGGCAAAATTGTGCCTTCGCGCATCACAGCCGTGTCTGCCAAGAAACAGCGTGAGCTGGCCCGTGCAATCAAACGCGCGCGCTTCCTTGCACTGCTTCCATACGCCGTGAAGTAAGGAGACACTGACATGCAAGTTATCCTTCTGGAACGTGTGGCCAAGCTGGGCCAAATGGGCGAAGTTGTGGACGTGAAGCCGGGCTATGCTCGCAACTTCCTGCTGCCACAGGGCAAGGCGCTGACCGCGTCCAAAGCCAACATCGCATCCTTCGAAGCACAGAAAGCTCAGCTCGAAGCGCGCAACCTGGAAACCAAGAAAGAAGCAGAAGCACTGGGCGAGAAGCTCGATGGCGAACAGTTCATCGTGATTCGTTCCGCGTCCGACGCTGGTGCGCTCTACGGCTCCGTCACCCCACGTGACGCAGCAGAAGCAGCCACCGAAGCAGGCTTCTCTCTGGACAAGAAACAGGTTGCTCTGGCCGCTCCGATCAAAGAGCTCGGTCTGCACGCGGTTCACGTGAACCTGCACCCTGAAGTTCAGATCACCATCAATCTGAACGTTGCCCGTTCTGAGGAAGAAGCGGAGCTGCAAGCTTCCGGTAAATCCATTCAGGAACTGGCTGCAGAAGCAGAAGCAGAAGCAGAATTCGAAATCGCCGAACTGTTCGACGATATCGGCGCAGCTGCCTCTGACGACGACGACATGGGTGCACCTGCCCCATCCGAAGAAGCGCCTGCCGAAGAGCAGTAGACGCTTTACCAGCGAAGAATTCGCGAAGCCGCGTCCGGGTGCACCTGGGCGCGGTTTTTCTTTTCCGGCCAGTGCTTACGCAAACTCCTGCGCAAGAGTGCCTCTGTGTCGACCAACCGCTTCCCTTTTCTGTGCGACCGGCCATACTGGGCAAAATGACTTTCAGGAAGCCGCATGCCCGCCCACTATTCACGCCGTATGGCGCTCGCCCTTCTGATCTCCCTGCCAGCGGCCTGCGCCAGCACAGAGCCAACCGCCGCCCCAGAATTTGACCCGCCGCTCTACCCCAATGAAACACCAGAGCTGCGCACACTGATCAATCAATATGCCGATTTTTACGAGGTGCCGCGTGATCTCGTTCAGCGCGTGGTCATTCGCGAAAGCACCCACCGCCCCTGGGTCACCAACGGCAACAACATCGGCCTCATGCAGATCCAGCTGCCCACCGCCCGTGGCATGGGCTACACCGGCAACCGCGAGGGCTTGCTCGACGCCGAAACCAATCTGACCTACGCCGTCAAATACCTGCGCGGCGCTTACCTTGTGGCCGAGGGCAACTACGACCGCTCTGTGTTCCTTTATGCCAAGGGCTACTACCCGGAGGCCAAGCGCGCAGGATTGTTAAAAGAAACCGGCCTCGCCCCCTGAACCCCAAAACACATATGCCTGCCTGAGGCCGTCCTCTTTTCGCGCTTTGGCAGATAAGAAACACCCCCGCACCAGATTGACGGGATTAGTGTATTCTTAACGAAGTCGCCTTGGCAGCGGTCTCAGCGAAGACTATTCTCCCCGCAATTGTTTTCAGTTTTTGAGGCCCCTTGTGAGCACCGAATCCGCAGGCACCCTGCACCCCCTCGCCCCCCACCATCTCCCCAGCTTCATATCCGATGCGACAGGGGCAGACCCGATGATGACCAATGTTGCCATCTTTGCCGTGGTCATGGTGTTCCTCCTCACCACCTTCTTTTTGCACCTGCATTCCCTGCCGGAACAGCTCGCGCATAAAGTGGGGGCCAATCAACTCCAAATCGTGGGTGTGCTTGCCCTGATCGCGCTGTTCACCCACAACAACATTTATTGGGTGGCCGCCCTTCTGTTGGCCCTGATCCAGATCCCGGATTATGAAACCCCGCTTGGGCGCATCGCCGATGCACTGGACCGCCTCAAATCACCGGAGCCTCCGAAAACCGTCGCCCAATCCGCATCCGCAGAGGCCACCCCAGCCCCCACCCAAACGGCGTCCGAGAACGCCACCAAAAACGGTGAGGTGTAAGCCATGCTGGAATTTATCTGTTGCTCCATGCTGACCATTTTCCCGGACTTCCTGTTCCGCCGCTATTGGCAAGGCAAACGTCTGGGGCAGGAAATCACTCTGTTCTCCATGTGGTATGAGCTGCGCTACGGCCTCAGCTCCTGCTTCATTCTGACGGTCAGCCTGATCACCCTGATCTTCTATTACCACCCGTCCACCTCCAATGTGACCTCATTTTTCCGCACCGTCACCATCCTGCCGGAAATCAGCGGCCGCGTGACCGAGGTGATGGTAGAAAACAACCAGACCGTGGAAGAAGGCGATGTGATCTTCAAACTGGATGACAGCCGCCAGCGCGCCGCCGTCGCCACCGCCCGCGCTGCTGTGATCGAAGTGGATGCCGCCGCCCTTCTGGCCCATGATGACACCCGCGTGGCACAGGCCAATTTTGACGCCGCCGAAGCCGCATTTGAGCAAACCAAAGACGAGTTTGAGCGCAAAAACACCCTATTTCAGGAAAACTCCCCCGCGGTGACCGTGCGTGAGGTCGAGCGTCTGGAAAACCTCATTCAGGAACGCCTTGCCGCCGTGGACGCGGCCCACTCCGCCCTTGAATCCGCCAAACACCGGCTGGAAATCCAGATCCCGGCCCAGAAAGACAGCGCCGAGGCCTCTCTCAATCAGGCCCAGGTGGAACTGTCGAAAATGACGATCTATGCCGGACAAGCCGGACGCATCGAACAGTTTGATCTCCGGCCCGGGGATTACATCAACCCGATCCTGCGTCCTGCGGGCATTCTTGTGCCCTCAGACACAGGACGCGGGCGGTTTCAGGCTGGCTTCAGCCAGCTGACCGCACAGGTGCTGCACCCGGGCATGTTGGCAGAAATCTCCTGCGCCACCGCGCCGATGCGGGTGACCCCCATGGTCATCATCGGTGTGCAAGATGTGATCCCCTCCGGTCAGGTGCGCCCCTCTGACACCCTGCGCGATCCGCAGAACCTGCAGCGCCCCGGCACAGTGATCGCCTATATGGAACCGCTCTGGGAAGGCGGCATCGACCATCTGCCCCCGGGCAGCCAATGTGAGGTCAACGCCTACACCAGCAACCACGAGCGCCTGCAGGATCCCGACATCGGCACGGCAAAATTCGTGGCCCTGCATGTGATCGACACCGTCGGCTACGCCCACGCCCTGATCCTGCGCTTCCGCGCCATTCTCATGCCGTTCAGAACGCTGGTCTTCTCCGGCCACCACTGATCACAGCGACAGCACATAGAAAAAGCCCCGGTCTCCCGCCGGGGCTTTTTTGTTGCAAGCTCTCGTGATCCAACTCTGGGAGCGCTTATTCTCCAAAATTCCCGCCAAGCGCCATCGGGGCCATACGGATCAACCGGCTGTCCTCCACCGCCGCCTGCCGATGCGCCACCGCCGCGCGGTACTCTGGAAACTTATGCATGGAGGTGAAGGCCTCCACACTTGGATACTCCGCAATAAAACACAGATCCCACATTTTTTCCGGCCCGATCAGCATCTGCTCCATGCTGCCCCGCCAGATGATCTTGCCGCCAAGCTGTTTGAACACCGGCGCACTCTCGCGCCCATAAGCCGCATAAGCCTCCGCACCGGTGGCTTCCCGCCCATCCTCATAGACCGCCTGATCACGCAGCTTGATCAGGTTCAGCATATGCACCGGCCCCTCCCGATCGTTGGCCTTGAAAGCCTCATATCCGGCTTTGTCAAATGTGGTGTAGTCCAATGTCTGCTCTCCTCAAAACACCCTCGCAGAGAACAACCTCGGCAACAAAAGATCAAGCACCTCCCCCGCGCCCCGTTTTCTCATTCCTGAAGTATCCCGGGGCATGGGGGCTGGCCCCCATTAAAACCTGTGCATCACGGCAGCCCCCAGATGACCGCAGCGACCAATAAAAAAGGCCGCCCCCATTCGGAGCGGCCCCTTCACTGTCCCGAAATCGGGGTGTCCAGACTTATTCGTCGTCCAGTGCCTCTACGGCTTTCTGCAGGTCGTCTTTGGAGACCTCTTTTTCGCTCACTTCCGCCAGCTCAAACGCATAGTCGACAACTTTGTCTTCAAAGATCGGTGCGCGCAGCTGCTGCTGCATCTGCTGGTTCTGCTGGATGAACTCAAAGAACTGACGCTCTTGACCAGGGTACTGACGCGCCTGGTTCATGATCGCTTGAGTCATCTCTGCGTCGGTCACTTCAACTTCGGCTTTCTGACCCAGTTCTGCGAGCAGCAGGCCAAGACGCACGCGGCGCTCTGCCAGGGTGTTGTGCTCTTCAGTTGGCTCGATCTTGTCGTGATCGTGGCCTTCCACTTCAGGGTTTTCTTCGTGCCACAGCTGGTGTGCGATCTGGCTTGCTTCTGCTTCCACCAGGGATGGCGGCAGCTCGAAGGACACCAGCTTGTCCAGCTCGTCAAGCAGCGCGCGCTTGGTCACCGCACGTGCGGCACCGGCGTATTCTGCTTCCAGACGCTCGGTGATCTGAGCTTTCAGACCTGCAAGGTCTTCAGCGCCGAATTTGGTCGCCAGCTCGTCGTTGATCTCTGCAGCAACCGGCTCTTTCACCTCTTTGATGGTGCAAGAGAACACGGCTTCTTTGCCCGCGAGGTTTTCTGCGCCGTACTCTTCAGGGAAGGTCACGGTCACGTCTTTTTCTTCGCCCGCTTTCACGCCAACCAGCTGTTCTTCAAAGCCGGGGATGAACTGGCCGGAGCCGAGGGTCAGTGGGAATTCTTCGCCTGCGCCGCCGTCAAAGGCTTCGCCGTCGATGCGTCCCACAAAATCCATGACAACCTGATCGCCGTCCTGTGCCGCGTCGCCTTCGCCGCGTGCTTTGAAGTCCTGCGCGGTTTCTGCGAGGTTGCCCAGAGCTTCGTCCACGGCTGCGTCATCTGCTTTGACAACCAGCTTCTCCAGCTTGATGCCTTTCAGGTCCACTTCAGGGATCTCTGGCAGCGCTTCATAGGACATCTCGACTTCTACGTCAGAGCCAGGCTTCCAGTTTTCGCCGTCTTTCATTTCGACTTTCGGCTGCAGCGCCGGACGGTCGCCGGACTCTTCGAAATGCGCGTTCATCGCACCGTCGATGGTCTCCTGCATGGCTTCACCCATCAGGCGCTCACCAAACTGCTTTTTCAGAAGCGGCATCGGCACTTTGCCTTTGCGGAAACCTTTCATTTCGATTTCCGGCTGTGCTTCTTTCAGCTTTTCATTGACCTTCGCGTCCAGCTCATCAGCTGTCACGGTGATCGAATAGCCGCGTTTCAGACCTTCGTTCAGAGTCTCGGTAACCTGCATCAGGAGTCCCCATAAGTAGCGGCGCGCGGCACATGAGAGTCCGCGCGCAGTCGAGAAAATTTGTGCTCTTCTAGTGGCCCCCGCGCCGCTGTGCAAGGCCAATTCCACGCAGAGAGCGGCTTTCAGGCAGCGACAGGGACCAAGCAGGGGCCAAGGGGCGGCCCTCTGCCGATCAGCGGGTGTCAGAAGTTCCAGCGTGCCGCCACCATGAAGATGTCGATATCCTGATAATCCAGCCCTGGCTCTTCATATTGATACTGACGATACGCCAGATAGAGCACGGCATTGTAGTTATCGAGCTCCTGTGTCGCCTGAAGCCCCCAGGCAAATCCGTCATCGCCCGCAAGACGGGAGTCATTGGCCCAGAAGAAATCCGCCGACAGATGGGTCTTACCCCAGGCAAACCATTCAAAATCACGTTTGCCGAGCTTGGTGTAAAAATAGTCACTGTCCACCGCGCTGTTGTCGCTATCGCGACGTCCGGCTGCGATCTTGCCGTTCAATCCGGTGGACGTGTGTAAAATGGCAAAGGACCCAAACACCGCATTGGCGTCGCCTCCGGCGTCGAAATCCGTCCACTCGCTGCCGATGCGCGCACTATATTGCAAATCTCCGGCATCCCCGTTGTAGACCAGACCAAGGTCATAAACCGTGTCATCCACACCTTCGCTCAGGATGTTCTCCCCCACAGCCGCGCTGAGGATCAAACCACCTCCGGCCAGCGGCGGCGTGTCATATCTCACACGTCCCAAACGGCCACCGTCAAAGTCATTGAACACCGATTTCACAGTGGGTTCCGTGCCATCAACCATCCCGTCGCTGAAGTGAAACCCGCCGCCCACATCGGCAACCGCGCTCGTCGCAATCCCGTCGGTGCCCGAGAAACTCGCCCCGGTGATCCCGTCAGACGCCATGCTGCCCTGCCCCAGATAGACCTTACCAAAGCTGCCCTCATAGCTGAAATCCACTTTCCGGATATTGGTGCGCTCCCATTCCAGAAACTCCGGATCATTGATCTGACTCCAATCAGAGCTGCCCGCGAGGCCCAATCCGGTTTCGAAATTGAATTTGAACGTGCCCTGCCCAATTGGCTGGGAATAACGCACGCCAAACCGGCTGACCGCATTTGAGTTATCTGCAAATTCGCTGGTGGTGGTGTCCCCGTCGTCCACCACAATAAATCCGTAATTCAAATGCCCATAAAGCTCGGCGTTGTTCTGTGCCAATACCGCTGTTGCTGTCCCTGAAAAGACAATCACCCCGCCGACCATGGTTTTGGTAATTTTGGATATACTGCCCAAGACCCTTTTACCCATCACGCTTCTCCAATCGATTGAGAGTTCAAAATGTGTCTTAAAGTCGTATTTGAGAGCCCCCACCCGAATTGCCGTTTCGCAAATTCGGGCCCACCAATTCAATTCAGGCTCAAGGCGCCAACCAATCCCAAAGGATGAGTTGAGCACTCCAATTGGACTATATCGTAAATTTTATTCAAATTCACGACATCAAGTTTCGATGTTACAAATTATAAAAGCATCGTCCCGCAATTGGACAATCAATATAAGAAAAAGGCGGCCGGAAATTCCGACCACCTTTCAAGGCTCATTTCTGAAAGACTTCAGAAATTAGAAGCTCCAGCGCGCGCCAACCAGGAATGCGTCAACGTCTTGGAAAGACGCGCCAGTCGCTTCGTACTGGTGCTGGTGGTAGCTCGCGAACACTTTCATGTTGGAGTTGTCGATGTCCTGAACCGCTTCGATACCGTATGCGGTGCTCTCGTCACCTGCGGATGCGAAGTCGTTGCCGCGGTATGCGTCAACGGACAGGTAGGTGCGGCCGATGGAGAACCAGTCGCGCTGCAGACCAAGCTTCACATAGACATAGTCTGCGTCAGGCTGGCCGCCTGCACCGTTGTTGTCAAAGTCAGCGGTGCCGTAAGCAACGCTTGCGCTCAGACCGGTTGGGGTGTGCAGTGCGCCAACGGAGCCAACGACCGCGTCTGCGTCGTTGTCAGTGTTGCCGGTTTGAGAGTAGGACAGGCCACCCGCAACGTCATAGTCGCCAAGGGTGTTGTTGTAGTAAACAGCGAGGTCGTAGTACTCACGGTCAACGTTTGGCTCCAGGATTTCGGTACCTGCGGATGCAGACACAGTGAAACCGTTGAAGGTTGGTGCGTCGTAACGGATACGACCCAGACGGCCACCGTCCAGACCGTCAAACACGTCACCGATGCTCACGCCGGACAGAGCGCCTGCGCTGGTGCGGAACTGATAGCCACCTGCGGTATCGGCCACAAACACGCCACCCGCGATGTCGGTGCCTGCAACGTCACCCGCGCTTGCGGTGCCGTCGGAGGAGGAAGAACCTTCACCGATGTAGAAAGTGCCGAAACGATCGGTTTCGTAGATCGCTTCGAACTTACGGATGTCGTTGCGGTCCCAGTACAGGAAGTCTGGGGTGCCTGCTTGGCTCACTTCGTCGGTGCCGCGCAGACCCAGGGAGGCCTCAACGTTGAACTTCAGAGTGCCGCCAGCAACGCCACGCTCGTACCATGCGCCAACGCGGCTGGACGAGTTGGAGTTGTCGCTGAATTCGCTTTGGGAATCCACACCGTCATCGACGCTGGTGATCGCGCCACCCAGACGGCCGTAGAAGCTGAAGCCATCTTCTGCTTGTGCTGCGGAGGTCATCGCCACGCTGCCTGCAATCATCGCCGCCGGGGCGATCCATACGGATTGTTTCAATCCAACCATTGTTCTTCTCCATAGATCCCTTTGGGCATTCCCAAGGGCTTTTTGTGCGAGAGCTTGGCCAACGATCTCCCCATTGGGATCGCCAGCCGTCATGCTGTGCTTCAAAACCACGTGAAAACGCATCTGAACGCCATCCCGCGCCACAGTGCTTTCGGGCACGCAGCCCTGATGCGGTGGGGCGTCTACGCCCGGTCATCTGGCTTTGCAAATCCAGTATTCGATAAAATTTTAGCAATCGGGGATGCTTAGGTCGTTAACGAGTGAAATTCTGTCGCTTTCCCACATCGAAATTCGCATTTAGACCTTCCATTAACAGTTTAAATGCCAGACATTCTGACTTTATAGATTTGTTTTCTGATACTTACCAAAATTTCACCCAGGCTTACGCGTGCATCAAAAACGACATAGGCGGTTTTCCGCTTACCTAAAGTCAACTTAAGCCACAATTCGCCACCCAACGCGCAAGCACCCCGCCCCGAGATCACGTTTTCGCGATCAACACGGCACTTCCGCTCCTCAAGGACTCACCTTTTCGCTGAACACAAATCCGCAATACTGGCAGTGATTTCACCCTAAGGAAGATTTAGAAAACCTCAAAGCAACCATGAGACACACCCATTCACCCCCAGAGATGTGCAATCGACCCTTTCGGCACCCAAACGAGCGCCCCTCTAGAACAAACCCCTAAATAAGCGTTAAAGCTCAACAGGTTTCCCGCAAATAAATCCGCAACACCCTGTGGAAAAACTGCACCGAATTCGCCTTAAATTGTGGAAAAACCCTAGATTATTGAAGGTCATGAGCTATACTCACCGCAATCCAACAAGGGCCAAAGCCCGATCAACTTAGAGCGGTAATACAAATATGAGTACACTGAGTTACGCCATCCGCGGGACGGATGGGGTTGTCGTTCGCGGGCAAACTGCGGAAGAGGCCAATAGCGTCATCTTTTTAGGTCAAGCCAAGGACGTTTCTCTCAATCTCACCTCTGATGACATCGCAGGCTACATGCAGCAGGGTGAGGATCTGGTGATCCACCTGGCGTCTGGCGAGACCATCACACTTCAGAATTATTTCCAATCCGTCGCAGGCGAAGAGCGTGATCTCTTCATCTCCAAGAATGGCGCCTTCCAGCAGGTCGACCTCGGAGAGCCTGTGGTCGATCAGTATTTTGCGCAATACACCGAAATCTCCACGTCCGAAAAGTGGAGCGCCTATGATCAGCTGACCTTCCTCGATCTGGAACGCATCGAGCCGGTTGTTGCGCCGCTTGTAGCCCCTGTCGCAGGCTTTATCCCCGGCCTTCTCGGCGTTGGCGGTGCGGCCGTTGTAGCCTCCACCATCGACGGTGGCGGCAATGGCGGTGGCAACGGCGGCCCGATCATCCCAACCGTGGACGACCCGGATGTCTCACGCATTGTCGGTGGCACCGAAGATGACAGCGTCACCATCACCGGCACCGGTGAGGCAGGCTCGACCGTGACCGTCACCATTGGCTCTGAAACCGTGACCACCACGGTCGGGGATGATGGCACCTATTCCGCAAGCTTTGACGCTGCTGCCCTACCCGATGATGGCGTCTACGCCAGCACCGTTGCGGTGGTTGCGCCTGATGCCACCACCTATGATCTGGATGGCCCCTCGGTCGACATCGACACCACACCACCTGACGTGGATGTTCAGGACGGCACCGTGTCCACCGGCGACATCGTCAATGAGGCCGAGCACCGCTCCGGCCATGTGATCTCCGGCACTGGCGAAGCGGGCGCAGCCCTCACCGTCGAAATCGACGGCACCACCCACAGCACCACTGTGCTGGCTGATGGCACATGGTCAGTGACCTTCGCCTCAGGCGAGATCAACACCGGCGAATACAGCACCGCTGTCACCATCACCTCCACCGACGCGCGCGGCAATGTCACCACCGTGACCGACCAGCTGGAAGTGGACACCATCGCCCCGTCTGTGGCCCTCAACACTGTGGAAGGCGACAACATCATCAACGCCGCAGAAGCCTCTGATGGTGTTGTACTTTCTGGCACCGGTGAAGCTGGCAGCGCACTTGCCATCACCTTTGGTGGCGTCACCCAGAATGTGACCGTCGGCGCGAACGGCACATGGTCGTCAAACTTCGCGGCCAGCACGATCACGGCGGGCACCGGCAACGCCACGGTGACCCTCACCGCAACCGATGCCGCGGGCAACAGCACAACCACCACTTCAACCATCGCAGTGGACACGGAAATCTCCGCAGACCTGAACGACAATCAGGTCGGAGGGGATGACATTGCCAACGCCGCCGAAGTGGCTTCTGGCTTCGCCCTCACCGGCACCGCCGACGCAAGCGCATCCGTAACCGTCACACTGGAAGGCGTCACCCGCACTGTCACCGCAGACAACAGCGGCAACTGGACCGCCAACTTTGCTGCTGGCGAAATCCGCTCCGGCACCTACGACAGCACAGTGACTGTCTCCGCAACAGACGCGGCGGGCAACACCATCACCACCACCGAAAGCCTGCGCGTTGATACTGAGATTGGTCTCGCCTTTGACAGCAGCCAGCTGGGTGGCGACAACACCGCCAATGCCGCCGAGGTCCAGAGCGGCATCTCGCTCACCGGCACCGCAGATCCGGGCGCATCCGTCGCGGTCACAATGGAAGGTGTCACCCGTACCGTCACGGCCGCGGCAAACGGCACGTGGACGGCCAGCTTCACCTCTGCGGAAATCCCGCAGGGCACCTACAACAGCCTGGTCACCGCCACCGCCACCGATGCCGCTGGCAACAGCACCACCTCTTCCACAACCGTGGCTGTCGATACCCAGATCTCTGCGGGTCTGGACAGCAATCAGGTCGGCGGCGACGACATCGCCAATGCCGCAGAGGTCGCCTCCGGCTTTGCTCTGACTGGCACGGCTGAGGCCGGCAGCACCGTGGTTGTCAAACTGGAGAACGCCACCCGCACCGTCACCGCAGACGGCAGCGGCAACTGGACAGCCAACTTCACTTCTTCCGATGTGCGCCAAGGGGAATATGACGCAGCGGTCACCGTCACCGCCACCGACGCCGCTGGCAACAGCGCTTCGTCCACCGGCACCCTGCGCATCGACACGTCCACCGCAATCAACGTGGACATCTCCTCCGGCGTCTTCGCAAACCCCGTGAACGCTGCGCAGATGCTTGGCGGCGTTGTGCTGGAAGGCACCACCGAACCTAACGCAACCGTCACTGTTTCCGTGGACCGCCCCGGAGACAACCTCCCCCCTGTCACCCGGACCGTCACCTCTGATGCCTCCGGCAACTGGTCGGTGACCTACGCGTCCGGCACTTTGCCCGAAGGCACCTACACGGCAGACGTCAACCTCTCGGTAACCGATGTCGCTGGCAACACCGCCACGGCAAACGCAACATTCGCGATCGATACAGAAATCACCAACCCAATCGTGGATTCTGTGACCTTTTCAGGCTCGGATGTGACCTCTCTGGTCCTGGATACCGAGGCCCAAACCTACGACATCCACGCGCTGAACACCGATGGCAGCAGCACCGATATAGCGACCACCGAGATTGATCTGAGCCGCACTGAAACCCTGTTCCGCTTGAACTCGGCCGCGCCTGATGGCACCCATCTTGTGGCCGCTTCCACTGACAGTGCTGGCAACGAATCCGACACACTCATCGTGCTTGCTGGCAACGCCACAAACACGGGCACATTGGATCATGCCGCCTTGGGAGGCTTCAACATCGAAGCGATCGAGCTGGACTACGCCGATCAGGCGCGGCTGACCCTGACGGAGCAGCAGATCAAGGACTTGTCAGACACATCAGATACGTTGACCATCCATGGTGGCATCGACCGGGGTGGCAACACCACCGACCAGATCACGGTCAATGGCGCGGTCAAAACCAACCAGACAGAGACAATCGACGGTCAGCTCTATGACGTCTACACCGTTGGCAATGACGGCGTGACGCTTGTGGTGGACCAGGACATCAACGTCATCGTCTAACAGATCACGAGGGCGGCCTCCTGCCGCCCTTTCTCTCCCTCCAGCTCAAGGTTATACGCACGCGACATGCCCTGCCGCACGCATCATAAGTCCCTGCCCCTGCTCCTTGGGGCCACGCTTCTGAGCGGCTGCATGTTCTCGGTCCCACACCTTGACTCAGCTGAGTCTTTCCTGAAACCAAAGCCAGCATCTGACGCCGCTTCGGCCGCCACGCCGGAGGTCAGCAAACGCAGCAGCTTTGCTCAGGATGAAGCCAAGGCCGAAAGCGAAATTCTCAACACATTGCTGGCGCGCCGCTCTGTACTGCCTGCCGACAGCGCCTTGAGCGAAGTTTCTGATGTGGCCCTCGCCTCCTCGCGTCGCGCTGCCGAGGTCGAATTGCAAACCGCCCGCCTGCGCGCCGAGGCGGAAGACAAAAACTGGCTTCCGACGATTGGCCCGGAAATCTCCCTGACCTCTCTGGGCGATGTGATTGCCGGTCTGGTGCTGGAACAGGTGCTCTATGACCATGGCCGCAAAAAGGCCGAGCGCGCCTATGCCGCCGCCGATGTCGAAGTCGCCGCCGTCACCCTGTCTCAGGATCTCAATGAGCGCAGCTTCACCGCACTGGCGCTCTACATCAGAGGGCTGCGCGGTCAGGAACGGGCCGAAGTCGGCGCAGGTGGCCTTAAACAGCTCAAGCATTTTGAACGGATTGTGCAGGGCCGCATCGACGGTGGTGTCTCTAACAAAGGCGACCTGCGCATGGTGCGCACCAAGATCCAGACCTTGGACACCCGCAACGACACCGCCCGCGAAGACGCCGCCACCGCAATCAGCGAATTGCAGGCGATGACCGGCACGCGCTTTGCGCTCACGCCCGCGGCCCCCTTGCCCAATCAGGCCTACCCGGCGGTGGAACCGCTTGAAGTGGTCAAAGCCCGCGCCGAAGCAGACCGCGCCGTCGCGCTGGCCACGGTTGAGCGCGCCCGCCAACTTCCGGGCCTGACCGCCGGGGCCAGCCTCACCACCGATGGCAGCAGCGGCAGCCTGAATGTCGGCAATGACGTGGGCTTGGGTCTGGGCACCGGTGCGCGCCTCAAAGCCATCGAAGCCTCCAAAGACATCGCCGCCCGTCAGGTGGATGAAGCCCGTGAAGACGGCGACCGTCTCCGCAAACGGCTGGAAAGCAATATTCAGAGCCTCTCCCGTCAAGAGGCCGAGGCGCAAAACCTCGCTCAGGAAGGGCGCAAAACTTACAAGCTTTTTGAGGCGCAGTTCCGCGCCGGTCAGCGCTCGGTGCTGGAGGTCGTGGACGTCTACGAACAATCCGTGCTGCGCGATCTGGACCGCGTTGACGCCAAATATGACCGCCTTCTTGCGCAGCTGGAGCTGGCCCGTGATCTTGGGCTGCTGGCGGATGGAGACGCGATTTGACCGCGGATACCCCCAAAGGCAAGGCGCCAACGGTGCTCTCCATCGCCTCCATCGCCTCCATCAAACCAACGCAGCCCGCCAATCAGGCCGGTCAGGCCAACCAGACCCACCCGCCCAAGGTCAGCACGATTTCCGCGGCCCAATCCGCCCCTGCCGCTGAGGCCGCAAAACCCGGCGACGCGATCCATGATCTGGTGGAGGCCACCGCCAACCGCATCCAACACCGCGCCACGCTGATCTCCACGCTGGCCGCGCTCAACGGCTCTGAGGTGCCCGTCACCGATGTCGCCGAACACATGTGGACCTCCGCCCCCGGCGATGTCTCTGTGAAAGCGCTCGCCAATGCGCTGGCACAAGCCGGTGTCGAGCCCAAAGTCCACAGCAAGCTTGCGCCCGGCCCCGCCGCCTGGCCCGCCATCGCCATGATGACCAACGGTCAGGCCGTGCTGGTGCTCTCCCAAGAAGAAGACACGCTGACCGTCTATGACGACAGCCAGCCTGACAACCGCGCCGAGGTGCCGGTTGCGGAGTTTACGCCGTTCTTCTCGGGCATCGCTCTGCGCGCCAAAGTCTCCCTGCGCCAACTAGCGGAGCGGCACATCCCGCAGATCGCGGACGGCATGTCGGGTCACTGGTTCTGGGGCGAGTTCACCAAGTACCGCCGCCATATGGGCGAGATCATGCTGGGCTCTCTGGTGGCCAACCTGCTCGCCGTCGCGGTCGCCCTGTTCTCCCTGCAGGTCTATGACCGTGTGATCCCGCATCAAAGTCAGGCCACGCTCTGGGTGCTCGCCATTGGCGCGATCTTCGCCATCTGCCTTGAGGGTCTCCTCAAGCTTGCGCGCGCCAAGATGAGCGACGCCGCTGGCCGCCGCATGGAGCTCTCGATCCAGCACCGCCTGATGAAACGCCTGCTTGGCATGCGCTCAGACCGCCGCCCCCTGCCACCCTCCGGCCTCTTTGCCGCCATGCGCGACTTTGGTGCGGTGCGCGATTTCTTCACCTCCACCACGATCTCCGTGCTGGCAGACATGCCCTTCATCGTGATCTTTCTCGCGCTGGTCGCCTCCATCGCGGGCAATCTGGTTTGGGTGCTGATGCTCGGCGGTGCGCTGATGGTGCTTCCGGCCTATGTCCTGCAAAAGCGCATGATCGCACTGTCCCGCGAAACCCAAGGCGCCTCCGCCAAAGTTGGCCGCCTGCTGCAGGAGGTCATCACCGAGCTTGACACCGTGAAAACCCAGCGCGGCGAGGACCGTGTGCTGCGTCTTTGGGACGAACTCAACGCGGTGTCCTCTTACTCTTCCGCCGAACAGCGCCGCCTCAGCTCCGCCCTGACCTACTGGTCTCAGGGCGTGCAGCAAACCACCTATATCGCCACCGTCGTGATCGGCACCTATCTGGTGTTTGCCGGTGAATTTACTGTCGGCACCATCATCGCAACCGGCATCCTGACCTCGCGCACCCTTGCGCCGCTCACCCAATTTGCAGGCACGCTTGCGCGCTGGTCCAACGTGAAAGGCGCGCTGGAAAGCCTTGATGCCATTGCACTTTCTGAGCAGGAGAAAGACGGCGAACGCAAATATCTCCGCCGCGAAAAACTCTCCGGCCAGTTCGAACTGCGCGAGCTGTCCTTTGCCTATGACGAAGACGGCGCGCCCACACTTGATGTCCCCGGCGTTGTCATCAAACCCGGCCAGCGCGTCACCATTCTCGGCGCCAACGGCTCCGGCAAATCCACGCTCCTGAAGCTCATGGCAGGCCTCTATGGCCCCACCAAAGGCCGCCTGCTGCTGGATGGCACCGATATGAGCCAGATCGACCAGCGCGACCTGCGCCGCAACATCGGCTACCTGTCTCAGGACGTGCGCCTCTTTGCAGGCAGCCTGCGGGACAACCTCAACCTGACCCAGCTTGAGCGTGACGATGACCGCCTGATGGAAGCTTTGGATTTCGCTGGCCTCGGCCCCTTCCTGCGCAACCACCCGCAAGGCCTCGACCTGCAAATCCGCGACGGCGGCGAAGGCCTCTCCATCGGTCAACGCCAGTCCATCGGCTGGGCGCGCCTCTGGCTGCAGAACCCGCAGATCGTGCTGCTGGATGAGCCCACCGCCGCGCTCGATCAAACGCTGGAGCGCACGCTAGTCAGCCGCCTGTCCACTTGGCTCAATGGCCGCACCGCCCTGATCGCCACGCACCGCACACCAATCCTGTCGCTCTCCACCCGCACGCTAATCCTGCAAAACGGCCGCCTTGTGGTGGATGGCCCCCGCGAACAGGTCCTCGCCCATCTCGCCGCCGGAGACCGCACATGAGCGCCACCGGATATGACAATGACGCAGGCTATGACAGCGGGCTCGATGACCAGCTCCGCGCCTCCCGCCTCACCATTCGTCTGATCGCCATAGCCATGGGCCTGTTTGTGCTCTGGGCCGCCTTCGCCTGGGTCGATGAGATCGTGCGCGCGGACGGCGAAGTTGTCTCCTCCTCCCGCTCCCAATCGGTGCAAAACCTCGAAGGCGGCATTCTCGCGGACCTCGCCGTCAAACAGGGCGACCTTGTGGAGGCCGGTCAGGTGCTGGCCACGCTCTCAGATACCCGCTTCCGCTCCGCCTTTGACGATCTGCAGGACCAGATCGACGCATTGGAGCTGCGCCGCCTGCGTCTTGAGGCCGAAATCGAAGGCAAATTCGAATTTAACGTGCCCGAAGAGCTGGCCACCCGCGCCCCGCGCATCCTGTCATCCGAGCAGGCGCTTCTGGCCGCCCGCCAGACCGACATCGACAGCCGCCGCGAAGGGGCCTTCACCCAGCTTGAACAGGCTCAGGAAGAGCTCTCCAACATGGAGAACCTCTACAAGAAAGAGTTTGTCGCGCTGCTGGAGGTCAACAAGGCCCGTGAAAAAGCTTCAGAGGCAGAGATCCGCTATATGGACATCCTCACGCAGGCCGAGCTGGTGCTGGCGGAGGAATATTCCGAAACCCTGAAAGAGATCACCTCCCTGCGGCAGGAAATGCGCCTCGCGCAGGATCAGCTCTCCCGCACCGTGATCACCGCCCCTATGCGCGGCATCGTCAACAATCTCGCCGTCACCACCATCGGCGGCGTTGTCCGCCCGGGTGAGGAAATTTTTGAGATCATCCCGCTTGGCGAAGAGCTCTTTGTCGAGGCCCGCGTGCGCCCGGAAAACATCGCCAATGTCGAGCCGGGTCAAGACGCCTCCATCAAGCTCACCGCCTATGACTACACAATCTATGGCACGCTTAAGGGCAAGGTCGATTTCATTTCTGCGGACACCTTTGAAGACGAGCGCGACCCCTCCGCCCCGCCGTTTTACCGCGTGACCGTCAACGTGAACGCCGACGCCCTGACCGAGCGCCAAAAAGCCATAGAAATCCGCCCCGGCATGCGCGCCACCGTAGAGCTGCACACCGGCTCCAAAACCATCCTGCGCTACCTGCTAAAGCCGCTTTATAAGAGCAAAGAGGCGTTTCGCGAGCCGTAGGGTTGGGGGGGGTTTTGGGACGTGAGACCAGGCCACAGCTTAGGCGATGAGGCAACAATCATTTGGGTACAAGTTTATGAAATATCGGATCTACCAGCGGCGTCATCTCGCGAAGCTGGCTACGGAGCTTAACCGCATTTGGACCGAGACCAAACTGATCAGCCAAATGAGAGATCAACGAACCTGCAGATTGAATCTGATCTTCAGTGAAGTTACAATCCCCGGCCGGTCGGTTTTCGATGTTGGTCCACGAACTGCACGCAATACCGATAGCCAAAGCGCCCGAATTGAAGTCCTTCGCAAAGGCTGGAATCAAATCAGTTGAACGCCCTTCAAGAACTTCGCCATTTGTAGTCACAAAATAGTGTGCCCCGACATCCCGCCAACCTAAACTCAAGTGGTACTTCCGCAACTCCTCAAATGGGACATTGGGCTCTCCGCCAACGATGATACGCTCGATTCTCCTGTTTGTGGCCGCTTGGATTTGAAAAACTGGAGTGGCGACCTCTCGCAGTAATTTTCGTGCATCCTCTGGAAACTCTGTCTGTGAATACCTCTCAATAACACTAATTGCCCAGTCTCGTACGCCTTTCTCGGCATCTGAAATCTCAGAGTTTTCATCGAAATCTGGGTCGCTACGCAATATCTGCAGGGCCTGTTCCGCGATTATGCCATCTACGCCCCGGTCGAAGGTGTAGTATTTGTAAATTGCAGGAGAAACGGCTACTGCAATCGGCACGGCAATTGCAGCGATAGGCTTCCAAGAAGCCTCGAATAGTTTCAACCATGTGAGACGCTGATCATCGCTTTCCGCTTGCTTTGAGGGCCTCTCAACAATGAAGACTGATCTAATAAGTGATCTTCGGCTTCGCATTTCGCTCAATAACAAAAACTTTGAAACGCAGTTACGCTAGTACATATGGCTATACCATAAAATCTAATCACGTCATTCCACGGAGACGACCTGATAAATACCTCCAGAATCGCATGCAAAAAACAGTTTGATATTGCCATATTGATGGCAGCCCCAAAAGATTGGTCAGTTGTTGCACGTAACATCTTCGGCAAAGGCGAGCTCTTTTCCGACGTTGCCCCCAAAACCACCACCAAACACTTTACTCGAATACACCACTCTCCCCCCACCAAACTCTTGCCTCAGTTGCCGAGATCGCCAAATCTACAACCATGGCAACCGAAACCGAGTTCTCCTTCACCGCACTTCCCCCTCCTGCGCGGCGGCACATACGGGTGTTTCAGATCCACCAGTTTCTGGACCGTTTTGCGATGGGGCTCACCGTTGCGGTTGTCGCTCTGGCGCTGAGCGATCGCGGCATGGATCTCTTCCAGATTTCGCTGCTCTTCGGGGTCTACTCCCTCACGACCATGGCAATGGAACTCCCCTTTGGCGGTTTGGCCGACACCATCGGGCGCAAGCCGGTCTTTCTGGCCGCCGTCCTTGCCAGCGTGACCTCCCTCGCCCTCTTTCTCTCCACAAGCGATTTCTACGTGCTCGGGCTTTCCTTTGCCTTTATCGGCTTCGGGCGCGCCCTGCGGTCCGGCACGCTCGACGCTTGGTTTGTTGAAACCTTCAAAGCCACCGCGCCAAATGTCGATGTGCAACCTGCGCTGGCCAAGGCGCAATGGGCCAACGCAATGGGGCTGGCAATCGGCGCCGTGCTGGGCGGCCTCTTGCCGGATCTCTTTGGCGCGACGGCCGCGCGCGTGGGTCTCAGCGCCTATGATGTCTCTTATCTGACAAGCTTGTCCGTGATGCTGGGTGTGTTCGTCTACACCCTAATCTTCATCGCCGAAGCGCCGCGCCCGCTAAACGCACAAGCTCTGAAACAGGGCTTTACAACGGTCCCTCTGGTGATCAAAGACGCGGGCCTTCTCGCCCTAAAACACCCCGCGCTGTCGCTCCTTCTGGCCGCTCTCGCGTTTTTCCTCATGGCGACCAATCCGGTTGAGGTGCTCTGGCCCACCCACGCCAAGCCCATGCTGCAGGAACCCCACGCCAACACCATCATCGGCATTGTGACTGCCACCTATTTCTTCTCCATCGCCTTTGGCGCATCGCTCTCGCCACGCATCAATCGCATGTTCAAACGAAAGCACGCCAAGACTCTGACAGCCGCTTTTGCCGGTCTGGCAGGCCTTCAGATCGCAGTGGCCCTGCAAGGCGGCATCTTCGGCTTTATGGCGGTGTTCATCCTCTATTCCGTGATCCTCGGCGTGTCTGAGACCCCCGCCAGCAGCATTCTGCACAGCTGCGTACAGGACACCCAACGCTCCACAATGCTGTCCCTGAAATCCCTGATGCAGCAGCTTGGCGGGGCTCTGGGCCTGATCCTCGCAGGCGCGGTGGCAGAGATCTACGCCACCCCCATCGCTTGGATAGGCGGCACGGTCTTTCTTCTCATCGCAGCCGCATTGGTCGCCGTGTTGGGCAAACGCCTCTCCGCAAGCCAAAACGACTAGCCGCGCTAACGGCTCACCAACGCCCAAAAACCACTCACAAAGCATCAGCCATCCCCTTCACACCCGTGAAATGAGTGACAGCGCGACCGCGCGCCCCTACCGTGCCCTCATACCACTGGAGACGCACATGGACCTCGCCCACATCCTCGCCTTCAACATCGCACTGGCCGCGGCCATCGCCAGCCCCGGCCCGGCCTTTCTGGTCTCTGTGAAAACCACCCTCACTGCAGGCCGCCGCGCGGGCCTTGCTGTAGGCGCAGGGCTCGGCCTTGTCGCCGCCCTCTGGACACTTGCCGCGCTGATGGGGCTGGAAATCGTCTTCACCGCCTTCCCCTGGGCCTATGTCGCCGTGAAAACGCTCGGCGCTCTGTATCTGCTCTACATCGCTTATGGCATGTGGAGAGGCGCACGGGAGCCGCTCGCGCCTTCAGAGGTCAAACCCGCCCGCCATGCCTTCCTGCAAGGACTGATGATCAATCTGATGAACCCGAAATCCGTGCTTTTTGCGGCTGCGGTCCTCGTGGTGATCTTCCCGCCCAACATGACGCTGGCGCAAAAGGGCGCGATCTTTGCCAACCACCTGATCATCGAGCTGATCTTTTATAGCCTTCTGACCTTTGGCATGAGCACCACCACCGCCCGCAACGCTTACCTGCGTGCCAAAACCCACCTCGACCGCGTGGCCGCACTGGTCCTCAGCGCGCTGGGCCTGCGGCTGCTGTTTGGGCGGTAACTACCGATGGCCAACGCACTTGTCCCTGAATTCGCAGTGACCAACTGTGCCAAGTCCAAAGCCTTTTATTGCGATCTCTTGGGCTTTGATTGCGTCTATGACCGCCCGGAAGAGGGGTTTGCCTACCTCAAACTTGGCGAGGCTGAGCTGATGCTGGATCAGGTTGGCCTTGGGCGCAGTTTTGATGAAGGCCATCTCCCCACAGAATATCCTTTCGGGCGCGGCCTGAACGTGCAGATAGAAGTGCCGGAGGTCGCCCCACTCCTGGCCAATCTGAGATCAGCCAACCATCCGCTGCACCTGCCGCTGGAAGAGAAATGGTACCGCATTGGGGAAACAGAGGCTGGCAATCTTCAATTTGTCGTCGCCAATCCGGATGGCTACTTGCTGCGCTTATTCAAAGATCTGGGCCATCGCGCGCTGACCTGACCCAGCAAAAACAAAAAAGGCGGCACAAAGGCCGCCTTCACTCGATCAATTGGGTCGTAAAACCTCAGCCACCTGCAATCATCTGGCGCAGCGCATCCGGGCTCAGCACCGTGCCCACAGAGACATTCTGCCCGCCCATCGCGGCCTTGGCAGAGACCACAGACACCAAAGCGGGGGAGCGGCCGTTTCGGCTCAGCGCGAGGATCGGTGCGCCCGAGGCACCGGAGTTCACCTCACAGTTCATCACCAGCGTCTTGTCCTGACGTGCCAGCACGCGGCAGGGGAATTCCATGATCGGATCATTGCGGTTGGTGATCGTGTAGCTCACCACACCCAGCAGGTCTCCATCCGCGAGGTTCATGCCGTACTTGATTGGCATCACTGAATTTTTTGAGATCGGTCGCGTCAGTTTCAGCACCGCCAAATCAAAGCCAAGCTGCGCACTGCCCTTGCGGCGGTGTACGTAATTTGGATGCACCGTGGCGCGTGCAACCTTGCCGATTGCCTTGGCCTGACCACCCTTCAGCCCCGCCTGAAACTCCACCGAAGAATCCGACACGCGCTTGCCGCTGCGTGGATCATACAAACAATGGGCAGCCGTCAGCACTGTATCCGGCGCAATCAAAGCGCCTGTACACATGGCCTTGCCTGCCACCACCAAGCGCCCCACGGCGCTTTCCCCTGGCAGGCTCTGACCAAGCCGATTGTTCCCCATTTCCCCCAGCGCCACCGATGGCAGCAGCGCTGCTAGAATGGCGAAAACTTTGATGCTCCGCATGGAACCTCCATTGACCGATGCCCCATCTGAACAACGGATCAGGGCAGCAATCGGGCAGAACCGAAGCCATTTGCAGTTCCGATTAATACAACTTTCATCATTTTTGCTCAAAAGTTATCTGTATCTGGCCACCCAAAGGGCGCGGTGAGCCCTTTTTCTTATGGAAAAACCCTCCACGGGCCACGGGCTCGATCACGCAAGGTCTCCGCCACATTCTGGCCCTGAATCTTACTCAAGCCTTGCAACTAGGTAAAATTCAGCCCATCTCTGCGCCCACGCGCAGACCAATCGAACAGGCCTTTCATGTCCGCTGACACCACTCTGACCGGATTCGTTCCTTCCGTTGACACGCAACGCGCCTATCGCAATGCGCTCAGCAACTTTGCAACCGGCGTGACCGTGATCACCACCAAGACAGCCAACGGCGCGATTGGTATGACCGCCAACTCCTTTGCCTCCGTGTCGCTGGACCCGGCGCTGGTGCTTTGGTCGCTGGCCAAAGACTCCCTGCGTTATGCACAGTTTGTCCCGGCCACCCATTTTGCTATCCACGTGCTGCGCGCAGACCAGAAAGATCTGGCGATTGCCTTTTCCAAACGGGGCGACGCCTTTGATCTGATCGATCATGAGGTGAATGCTGACGGCGTCATCTGTCTGCACAACTGTCTGGCCCGGTTTGAATGCGCCACCGATGCGGTTCATCCCGCAGGCGATCACGACATTATGGTTGGCCGCGTCCTGCGCGCCGCGATTGGCGAAGGCACCCCGCTGGTCTTTGCACAGCGGGATTTCGGCAGCTTCGCGCCAGAAGCCTAACCCTTATAAATGCTTAGTTAATTTGCAACGAAGCGTTGCAAGAACCGCAAAGCGGGTTTCTCGTTTTGCGGGTCCGCTTTTTATTGCCAAAACATCCCCGCCCCCCCATATGACAGCCACAAGGACGTGCATCGCAACATCTAGGCTCGGAGTATGCCGTGGATCTTTCAGCCCCCCATCACAAGAACAGCTTTGACGAAATGCTGGAGGCCACCACGCCTCTGGACCCCATTGTAACCGCTGTTGTTCACCCCGTTGACGCAGCCTCTCTGGAGGGCGCATTGGCCGCTCTGGAAAAAGGCCTGATCACCCCGCTTCTGGTGGGCCCTGAAGACCGCATCAAAGCCGCTGCCAAAGAGCATGCGCTTGATATCTCCGCTTGCGAGATCATTGACGCCCCCCACAGCCACGACAGCGCCGAAACAGCGGTGCGTCTGGTGCGCGAGGGCCGTGCGCAGGCGATCATGAAAGGCGCGCTGCACACCGATGAAGTCATGAGCGCCGTTGTGCACAAAACCCACGGTCTGCGCACCGAGCGCCGCATGAGCCATGTGTTCGTGCTTGATGTGCCCGCCTACCCCAAGCCGCTGATGATCACCGACGCCGCGATCAACATCTTCCCCGATCTCATGGCCAAAGCCGACATCGTGCAAAACGCCATTGGTCTGGCGCAGGCCATCGGCGTCGACACCCCCAAAGTGGCCATTCTTTCCGCGCTGGAAACCATCTACCCCAAGATCCCGTCGACGGTTGAGGCAGCCGCGCTCTGCAAAATGGCGGATCGCGGCCAGATCACCGGCGGCGTGCTCGACGGCCCGCTGGCCTTTGACAACGCCATCTCCCGCCGCGCCGCAGACGCCAAAGGCATCAAATCTGAGGTCCCCGGAGACGCTGACATTCTCGTTGCACCGGACCTTGAGGCCGGCAATATGATTGCCAAACAGCTGATGTATCTCGCAGGGGCTGACAGCGCGGGCATCGTTCTGGGCGCGCGCGTACCAATCATGCTGACCTCCCGCGCGGACGGCACGCTCTCCCGCCTCGTGTCCGCCGCCTTGGCGCAGCTCATGGTGCACCACAGCCTCGGAAAGGATCTGATGTGAGCGCCCAAGACGCCTATCTCGTTCTGAACGCAGGCTCCTCCTCGATCAAATACGCGGTCTATGACATCGAGCTTGCGGTGCAGCTCTCCGGTCAGGTCGATCGCATCGGCATGGGCCCCCAATATCACGGCGGCGCAAGCGAGATTGATCTGCCCGTCGCCGAAGACGCCACCCACGCCGAAATTCTCGACTGGCTGCTGGCGCATATCATGGGGCTGGAAAAGGGCTTCAACATCATTGGCGCGGGCCATCGGGTTGTGCACGGCGGCCAAGAATTTGCCGCCCCCGCGCGTGTGACCGACGAGGTGATCGAAAAACTACGCACGCTGGCGCCGCTCGCCCCGGGGCATCAGCCCCACAACCTCGCAGGCATCGAGGCCGTCGCCCGCCGCTGGCCCACCATCCCGCAGGTGGCCTGCTTTGACACCGCCTTCCACCGCACCCAGCCCCGCATCGCACAGCTTTTTGCGATCCCGCGCGCGCTGTCTGATGACGGTGTCCTGCGCTATGGCTTTCACGGGCTCAGCTACCACTACATCTCCACCCAATTGCCGCACCATCTGGACACGCCCAACGGCAAGGTAATTGTCGCGCATCTGGGCAACGGCGCCTCCATGTGCGCCATGCAGGACATGAAAAGTGTCGCCACCACAATGGGATACACCGCCCTTGATGGGCTGGTGATGGGCCGCCGCTGCGGCGAGCTCGACCCCGGCGTGATCTTTCACATGATGCGTGACCGCGGTATGAGCGTGGCCGAAATCGAAGCCACGCTGGGCACCAAATCCGGTCTCTTCGGGGTGTCGGGTCTCAGCTCTGACATGCGTGATCTCTTGGCCTCAGACAGCCCTGCAGCGGCTGAGGCGGTAGAGCTCTTTGTCTATCAGGCCTGCAAGAAGATCGGCGCGCTGGCCGCCACCCTTGGCGGGCTTGACGCCATCGTCTTCACCGGCGGCATTGGCGAGAACGCAGCGCCCATACGTGCGCGTATCCTGCAGGGCTGCGCATGGCTTGGGGCAGACCTCGATGCAGAGGCCAACACCTCCGGCGCAAGCCGCATCACAAGCGAAACCAGCCGCCTCGCAGCCCATGTCATCCCCACCGATGAAGAAGGCATCATCGCAGGCGAAACCCAGCGCTTGGTCGCAAACTAGATAACGGCCCCGGACCAACGGCCCACCGATACAGCCCCCCTTACGCGGGGGACTGGCCCCTTCAGAGATCAATCTCCACGACGCCGCCCGCCTCTTTGGCACGGCTCTGGCACAGGATCACCGAGGTCTCCCGCTGTTTGTTGGAGAGCACAAAATCCCGGTGCTCCACATCCCCAGAAATCAGCCCGCATTTGCACACACCGCAAATGCCATCGGCGCATTTCACATCCACATGCACACCGTTTTCAAGCAGCACATCAGTGGCGATTTTATCAGCCGGAACAAACAGTTCCCGACCATCTTTCAACTTTAACTTAAAGTCGAAATTCTCATACTCCGGCTGCTCAGGCACGTTGAAGTATTCCAGATGCCGCGCCTCTTCGGGGAAGCCCTGCCGCTCTGCCGCTGCCATGACCCCTTCCATGTAGCGGTCCGGCCCGCAGGTATAGACATGCCAGCCCTCCTGATACCCGCCAAGGATTGCGTCCAGATCCGCGCGCGTGCCTTTGTCAGAGAAATGGAACACCACTTTATCGGCCCAGGGCATCGCCTTCAGATCGGCGATATAGCCCGCGCCCTCCTCCCGGCTTGCCGAGTAGTGCAGCGCAAAATCTCGGCCCAGATCATGCAAACGGTGCGCAAAGGCAATCATCGGCGTGATCCCGATGCCGCCGCCCATCAGGAAGCTCTTTGTCGCCTCCTCAACCAGCTCAAAGTGGTTGATCGGTTTGGAGACAAACACCTTGCGCCCTTCTCGGAAAATCCGGTGCAGAAGCGCACTGCCCCCGCGCCCTTCGTCTTCGCGCAACACGCCAATCTGGTATTTGGAGCGATCCTGCGGGTCCCCCGACATGCTGTACTGGCGCAGAAACTCCGGCGCGACCAGCACATCCAGATGCCCGCCCGCCGTCCATTCCGGCAGCGGCGCGCCATCCAGCGACTGAAACTCATACTTGGTCACATCCGCGGTCATCGGCTCAACCTGAGAGATCTGCACCTGCACGACCGGTGCATCCGCCGCATCCGGCACCACGTAGCGGTCAATCACCGAGGTATCCCCCGCCGCCAGCCGCAGCTTGTATTCATCCGCAGAGACCATCGCCTCATAAGCTTTGATCCCGGCTTCCCGATCCATCGGGAAAGGATACGGCCACGGATGGGGCGCCAACGCCGCCGGATAGACCGCCAGCGTCTGATCCTCATATTTCAGGTCCAGATCTTTCTGCAGATCGCGGCGATTGAGCGGGTGTTTGGATGGCCGGTATGCGCCATCCTCTTCCAGCTCAATATCCCACCACCATTTCTTGACGTCGTTCAGCCCGCCATTCCCGACCGCATCATCCAGCTTGGCCAAAGGCTTGGCAAGGCTTGGGAAATTGCTTGCCGCCCAGCGGAACGGCGCTTCTGAAAACAGCCCCTCAAGATTCCACGGGCAGGTCTTCATACAGCGCCCGCACATCGAACCACCCGGCGTGGTGATCCGGTAGGTGGCACATTTCTGACTGTCCGACTTCCAGATCTCATAGCCGTTGAACATCAGTTTCGGGCCAGCCGTGATAGCCCCGGAGGGGCACTCCCGCGCGCATTTGTTGCAATTCTCACAAAAGTTCTGCAGGCCAAAATCAATTGGCAGATCATGGCTCATAGGCATGTCGGTGGTGACCGCACCGGATTTCAGACGCGGCCCCAGATAGGGGTTCAGGATCACCTCACCGATCCGGCTCACTTCGCCAAGTCCTGAGAGCAGCAACAGCGGCGGCTGGAGCACCTCACCATCCATCACCGTATGGGCCTTGGCCTTATAGCCCAGATTGCGGATTTGCTGCGCGATCACGCCGCCCAGCAGGGAGAACCGAAGATAGGCCCGCATGGATTGCGCCACACTGATCCAGTCATCGCCAGAGGCTCCTTCCATGGTCTCGTAGCCCTGATCGATGATCATACTGATGGCGTTGTCATGGCTCGGCACAATTGGCGTTCCGGTCGCGTCATGCGAATACCACGCCCATTCCGGGCACCGGCTGAGCCCCACCGCATCAACACCAAGGAAATAGGTCGCCGCTTTCAGGTTCGCCGCGTTACGCTCTGAATCTGTTGGCTTTTTGACCTCAGCGCTCGCGCCATCCTGCAGCAGTACAAAGGCCCCAAGCGCGCGTCTCTGGGCAAAGCTCGGCGCGGATTTGCGCACATAATAGCCCCCCTTCGCCGAATCCTGCAGGGTCTTGCCCATGTCCCCGAACTGCGCCCGCGCAAACATGTCCGCCCGCTTGGGCACACGCGCCACATTGGCCTCATCAATGTAGGTGGTCGGGGTTTCCACCCGCTTCAGCCGTTCAAACGGATGCGCCCCTTTGACATAGTCGCGGTTGCGATAGGGGTCTTGGTTGAGCGCAGATTTCGCTGATCCGGTGCCCAGCCACCACGCGGGCCCCTGTGTCTGCGCCCAAGGCTGCGCGCGCATCGGTGCCAGCGCCCCGTCATGGGCCAGCGCCATATCCGTGGTGATCACCGCCAACCCATAGCGGGTGCCCAGCCAGGGTGCGATCAGCTCACCATTCTCCAGCGCCAGCAAGCCCGCCGCCACAGCGACGCGCCCCAGATCCACATCGGTGGAGGTCGCGGTGTGCGCCTTTGCGTCAAAGCCCAGAAGCCGGATGTAGTTGGCGATCACGACCGCCACTTCGGTGGCCCGCAGACAGGCGCGATGGTCCTGCGCATCCAAAATCCAGTCACTGCCCGGCTCGCCCCGTTCCGGATCACGATGGTGTTCGATCAGAAAGACCAGCGCATTCTCGTGGCTTTCAATGCTGCTGGGCGGCGCTTCCATACTGTCCTTGAGATCAGCCATAATGACGTCGATCCCCGCCGCCAACGACTTGATTTGCCGCGTGCGCAGCGCCTCCGACAGCCGGTCAATATCCGGGTTGCGCCGTGGGGTGGACAGCCGCGCCGCTGCGGGCAACGGCCCCACGCCCACCATCGAGGCGTCGTTGAAATAGCCAAAAGATTTCAGATGGTTGGAGCGCTCAATTGGATCATCCGGAATACCTGACTGCACCGGATTGACCAGCCCGTCCCGCAAGGCATCCAGCATCGCCTGAAACTCGCCCATGGCGTTCACGATGCTCTCTGGCCGCTCCGGCCGGTGAAAGCTCAGATCACGATCCCGTGGCATCCCCGCCACCTCAGGCATCGCGCCGCGCACCAATCGCTCCAGCGGATAGGGGCCAAGATGCACCGGCCGCGCCTTATCCGAAAAAAACTTGATCCCCATCTGCTCCCCATATCAGGCCATTCGGCCTGCCCTTCTTGGCTGGCTTAAATGCTTGCGCTCTGGATAAGCCTCAGCTTTTTGTAACTTTCAACGCCAGTCGGATCGGCGCGAGCCCGTCGATCCCACCTGTGATCACCTGCCCGGCTGTCACCGGCCCCACACCGGCGGGCGTGCCTGTCAGGATCACATCCCCGGCGGTCAGGTGATAATAGCGCGACAGATGCATGACGATCTCTGTGGGCGACCAGACCATCTCGCTCAGATCGGCGGCCTGACGGGTCTCTCCGTCCACCTCCAGATGGATCGCCTGCGCCGCTGGTGCGCCAAATTCTGCGGCTTTTGTCAGCGGCGCAAAGACAGCTGAGCCTTCCACATCTTTGCCAAGCGACCACGGCCTGCGGTTGTCCTTGCCATCCTGCTGCCGGTCCCGCCGTGTCATGTCCAGCGCACAGCCATAGGCATAGATCGCCGCTGCGGCCTCCGCCTCGGTGGCTTCAAACACCGAGGCCCCCAGCACAAAGGCCAGCTCCATCTCGTGATGGTAATTCTCAGTACCCGGAGGGAAATCCACCTCCGCCCCGCTCAACACCGCATGAGCCACGGATTTGGTGAAGTACCATGGTGCCTCACGGTCCACCTCCCCGCCCATCTCCGCCGCATGGGCCGCATAGTTCCGCCCCACGCAGAAGATACGGCGCACCGGATAGCTCAGCGCCTCGCCCGCAACAGGGAGCGCAAACACCTCTGGTGCCTCAAACAGATAATCTGACATGAAAAATCCCTCCCACGGTGCGTGCGCCAGAATGCGTGAAAAGCTGCATCCCACAGTCATAACGTCATCGCATCGGCGTGCAAAGCAGTCTGAACACTTGTTCAGAGTCAAGGTTTATTTACCGTTGACGCCCTCAACCAAAAGGGTCAAATATCAACAAAACAAAGCAAACACAGTCACTTAGTGAGAATGACCCGAAGGAAGTTTCTCACTACTAATAAATTAGTTGACTAAAAATTCCTCTTTTGACAACGTAAGGCATCCGGCTTTCTGCAGCCGGGGATACAACCAATCGGGAGGAAAAGATGCGGAAGTATCTTATCTCCGCCGTTGCGGCTTCTGCCGTGATTGCGGGTACACAATCGCTTTACGCCGACGAAGCGGCAGCCAAGCGCTGGATCGATGCCGAATTCCAGCCGTCTTCGCTGAGCAAAGACGAGCAGATGAGCGAAATGCAGTGGTTCATCTCTGCGGCACAGCCCTACGCGGGCATGGAAATCAACGTGCTGTCGGAAGGCATTCCGACCCACGGTTATGAAGCCGAAGTTCTGACCAAGGCTTTTGAAGAAATCACCGGCATCAAAGTCAACCACCAGATCCTCGGTGAGGGAGAAGTGGTTCAGGCGGTGCAAACTCAGATGCAGACCAAGCGGAACCTCTATGACGGCTATGTCAATGACTCCGACCTGATCGGTACGCACTCCCGTCTGCAACTGGCCTACAACCTGACCGACATGATGGCGGGCGACTGGGCAGCGACCACCTCACCAACCCTTGATCTGGATGACTTCATGGGCACCCAGTTCACCACCGGCCCGGATGGTGACCTGTACCAGCTGCCGGATCAGCAGTTCGCAAACCTCTACTGGTTCCGCAAAGACTGGTTTGACCGCGCAGACCTGCAAGAGCAGTTCAAAGCCAAATACGGCTATGACCTCGGCGTGCCTGTAAACTGGTCCGCCTATGAAGACATCGCAGAGTTCTTTTCCAAAGACGTGAAGAACATCGACGGCGTCGACATCTACGGCCACATGGACTACGGCAAACGCGCACCAGACCTTGGCTGGCGTATGACCGACGCATGGCTCTCCATGGCGGGCGCAGGCTCCAAAGGTGAACCAAACGGTGTGCCAATCGACGAATGGGGCATCCGCATGGAAGCCGGCTCCTGTAACCCAGCCGGTGCATCCGTCACCCGCGGTGGTGCAGCAAACGGTCCAGCAGCAGTCTACGCGATCCGCAAATGGGACGAATGGCTGCGCAACTATGCCCCTCCCGGTGCGGCCTCTTATGACTTCTACCAGTCTTTGCCAGCTCTGGCACAAGGCAACGTGGCCCAGCAGATCTTCTGGTACACCGCCTTTACCGCAGACATGGTGAAGCCACAGTCTGAAGGCAACAACACCGTGGACGCCGAAGGCAACCCACTGTGGCGTATGGCACCAAGCCCACACGGCCCTTACTGGGAAAAAGGCCAGAAGGTTGGCTATCAGGACGTTGGTTCCTGGACCTTCCTGAAGTCCACCCCGGCGGACCGCGCACAGGCGGCATGGCTCTATGCTCAGTTCGTGACCTCCAAAACGGTTGACGTGAAGAAATCCCACGTGGGTCTGACCTTCACCCGTGACAGCTCTGTGAACCACGAAAGCTTCACCGAGCGTGCCCCGAAACTGGGTGGTCTGGTAGAATTCTACCGCTCTCCTGATCGTGTGGCATGGTCCCCAACCGGCGTGAACGTGCCTGACTATCCGAAGCTGGCCCAAATCTGGTGGCAGCAGATCGGTGACGTGAACTCCGGCGCCTTCACTCCACAGGAAGCAATGGACCGTCTGGCCGAAGAAATGGACATCACCATGGCGCGTATGCAGCGTGCTGATGAGGCCCAGAATGTCTATGGCGGCTGTGGTCCTCGCCTCAACGAGGAGAAAGACGCAGAGTGGTGGTTCGCCAACGGCGGTGCCAAGCCAAAGCTGGACAACGAAAAACCACAGGGCGAGACCGTAAACTATGACGATCTGGTTGCCCGCTGGAACAAGAACTAACTGTTCCTCCTGACCTGACACTCCCCGTGTTCATGGTCAAACCGGCCGGGGCTTACCCTTCAAGCCCCGGCCACCTTACCAACACTCCCCTCCTCCATTGCCCCATCTGTTTGGGTACGCTCCACAAGGATCAAAGGTGCATCCATGGCACTTGAACTAAAGAACATTTCCAAGGTCGTGCAGGGTGTGACACACATCAAGCCAACGACCCTGACGTTGAGAAAAGGCCATTTCAACGTTCTGCTGGGTGAAACCGGCGCCGGCAAAACCTCCCTGATCAAGATGATGGCCGGGCTGGACCCGATCGCCTCCGGTCAGATCATCATGGAGGGCGAAGACGTCACCGCGCTGACCACCCAGAAACGCAAGATCAGCCTCGTGCACCAGTTCTTCGTGAACTACCCGCATATGACGGTGTTTGAAAACATCGCCTCCCCGCTGAAAGTGGCGGGCATGGCCAAATCCGAGATCGAAGACCGCGTGGCCGAGGCCGCCGATATTCTTCAGCTTGGCCCCATGCTGCACCGTCGCCCGCATGAGCTTTCTGGTGGCCAGCAACAGCGCTGTGCGCTGGCGCGTGCGATTGCCAAGGAAAGCCGCGCAGTGTTTCTGGATGAGCCGCTGGCCAACCTTGATTACAAACTGCGCGAAGAGCTGCGCGAACAGCTGCCAGAGCTGTTTGCCGGTCGCGGCGCTGTGGTGGTCTATGCCACATCCGAACCCGAAGAGGCACTCCTGCTGGGCGGAGAAACCGCGCTGATGGTGGATGGCAATGTGGCCCAGTTCGGCACCACTGCTGATATCTACCGCGCTCCGGCCTCTCTCACGGCGGCCCGCATCTTCTCTGATCCGCCGATCAACCACGCGCCGGTCACCAAGCGCGGCGACGCCATGCATCTTGGCGCGCTGAGCTGGACCGCCGCAGGCGAGGCCGCAGGTCTCAAAGATGGCGACTACATCATGGCTGTGCGCCCACACCACGTGCTGCCTCATGCCCATGACGGCTCAGATGTGGCTCTGAAAGGCCATGTGGGCGTGACCGAACTCTCCGGGTCCGAAAGCTCCGCCCACTTTGATTTTGACGGCAACAGCTGGGTCAGCCTCGCCCATGGCACCCACCCCTACCGGATTGGCGAAGAGCATGACTTCTTCCTTGATCCGACCACCTGTTTTTACTTCGCGCCCGATGGCGCCCGCGTCGGCTGAGGGCAGACAGAATGGCGAAAATCACACTTAAAAACCTCCGGCACAGCTACTACCCCGATCCCAAGGGGCCTCAGGACTTTGCCCTCAAAGAAGTTGATCTAGATTGGCAGGACGGCGGCGCTTACGCCCTGCTTGGCCCCTCCGGCTGCGGCAAGTCCACGCTTCTCAACATCATCTCCGGCCTTCTCGTGCCCTCTGAGGGCCAGATCCTCTTTGACGGTCAGGATGTCACCACCCTGCCCCCGGATCAGCGCAACATCGCCCAGGTGTTCCAGTTCCCGGTGATCTACGACACCATGACCGTGCGCGAAAACCTTGCTTTCCCGCTCAAGAACCGCTGCGTGGATCCCGCGATCATCGAAAAGCGCGTGGCAGAGATTGCAGAGATGCTCGAAGTCACCGACATGCTGGATCGCAAAGCGGCTGGCCTCTCGCCGGACAACAAGCAAAAGATCTCCATGGGCCGTGGCCTTGTGCGTGATGACGTGAATGTCGTCATGTTTGACGAACCGCTCACCGTGATCGACCCGCACCTGAAGTGGAAACTGCGCACCAAGCTCAAAGAGCTGCACCAGCGCGTCTCCCACACCATGATCTATGTGACCCACGACCAGACCGAAGCCCTCACCTTTGCCGATCAGGTGGTGGTGATGCAGCTCGGCGAAGTGGTGCAGATCGGCACGCCTGAAGAGCTGTTTGAACGCCCCGCACATACCTTTGTGGGCCACTTCATCGGCTCCCCGGGCATGAACGTGCTGCCCGCCGAAGTGAAAGACGGCCAGGCCCTTTTTGCGGGCCGTGCGGTCGCGCTGGAAGGTCCGATCAACGCAGGCGCCTCCGGTCAGCTCGAAATCGGCATCCGCCCCGAGTTCGTGCGCCTCGCTGACACCGGCATCCCTGCCACTGTCACCCGCGTGGCAGATGTGGGCCGCCACACCGTGGTCGAAGCCACCGTCGGCACTCACAAGGTCGCCGCCATCCAAAACGGCCCCGCGCCGCAAAAAGGCGACGAGGTGCATCTGCATTTCACCCCGGAACACACCCGGCTCTACGCCGACGGCTGGATCGCAACCACGCCCGCGCAAAAGGAGAGCGCAGCATGAAAACCGAAAACCAAAAAGCCTGGTTCTTCGTCGCCCCGGTGCTGATCCTCGTGGCGTTCAACGCCATCATCCCGATGATGACCGTGGTGAACTACTCCGTACAGGAAACCTTCGGCGACAACCTCTTCTTCTGGGAAGGCCTCACATGGTTTGAACAGATCCTCCGCTCCGAGCGCTTCCACGCCGCTCTGGGGCGTCAGTTCTTCTTCACCGCCATGATCCTGCTGATCGAGATCCCGCTTGGCATCGCCATCGCGCTCTCCATGCCGCGCAAAGGCTTCTGGGTGCCGGTCTGCCTCGTGCTCATGGCCCTGCCCATGCTGATCCCATGGAACGTGGTCGGTGCGATGTGGAACATCTTCGCCCTACCAGACATCGGTCTTCTGGGCTATTTCCTCAACCACGTGCTGGGCATCAACTATGACATGACCCAGGATCCCGTGGCCGCATGGGTGACCATCATCACCATGGATGTGTGGCACTGGACCTCGCTTGTGGTGCTCCTGTCCTACGCGGGCCTCGTCTCCATCCCCGACGCCTACTATCAGGCGGCCAAGATCGACGGCGCCTCCAACTGGTCCGTGTTCCGATTCATCCAGTTGCCCAAGATGAAAAGCGTTCTGACCATCGCAATCCTTCTGCGCTTCATGGACAGCTTCAACATCTACACCGAGCCCTTCGTGCTCACAGGTGGTGGCCCCGGCAACTCAACCACGCTCCTGTCCATCGACTTGGTGAAAATCGCATTGGGTCAGTTTGACCTCGGCCCCGCCGCCGCGATGAGCCTCATCTACTTTGCAATCACCCTCTTTGTGTCCTGGCTGTTCTACACACTCATGACCAAAGACGACCTAAACTAAGGAGAGCGATCATGCGCAAAAGATCACTCGTTCCAATCCTCTACATCTTCTTCCTGATGCTGCCGATCTACTGGCTGGTGGCGATGAGCTTCAAAACCACAAATGAGATCCTCTCTGGCTTTTCGCTCTTCCCACAGACCTTCACGCTGGAGGCCTATGTCACGATCTTCACCGATCCCTCCTGGTATTGGGGCTATATCAACTCGATCATCTATGTGTCTCTGAACACGCTGATCTCCATCGCCGTGGCCCTGCCCGCCGCCTATGCCTTCAGCCGCTACCGCTTTCTGGGCGACAAACAGCTGTTCTTCTGGCTGCTGACAAACCGCATGGCACCGGCAGCCGTGTTCGCCCTGCCGTTCTTTCAGCTCTACTCCGCTGTGGGCCTGTTTGACACGCACCTCGCCGTGGCGCTGGCGCACTGCCTCTTCAACATCCCGCTTGCCGTGTGGATTTTGGAAGGCTTCATGGGCGGCGTGCCAAAGGAGCTGGATGAAACCGCCTATGTGGATGGCTATTCCTTCCCGCGCTTCTTCCTGACGATCTTCATCCCGACGATCAAAGCCGGTGTGGGTGTGGCAGCCTTCTTCTGCTTCATGTTCTCATGGGTCGAGCTGCTGCTCGCAAAAACCCTCACAGCTGTGGCTGCCAAGCCCATCGCCGCCACGATGACCAAGACCGCCTCTTCCGCGGGATATGAGCTGGGCCTGCTGGCCGCTGCTGGCACGCTCACCATCATCCCCGGCGCCATCGTGATCTATTTTGTCCGCAACTACATCGCGAAGGGCTTCGCGATGGGGAGAGTTTGATATGCTGAGCTGGATGGCATGGACCTGGCCCACGGCCGCAATCTTCATCGTGCTTTTCTCCACAATCGGCCTGCTGATTGTGCTGGAGATCAAGCGCCCTGGCGGGGATGAGCGCAAAGGCGCACTGGGCCTTGTCACCACCCGCGGTGACCGACTGTTCCTCACCTGTCTGGGCGGCAGCTTCATCTTCCTGGCGTGGCTCGGCCTGATGGGCGAGCCGCTCTGGTGGCCGCTGGGCCTCGCCATCGGCTGGGGCACCTTCTGCTTCTGGAAAGTCTGATCCGGTCCCGTATCAGACCGCTTAAAGAAGAAGGGCAGACGCTGAGCGCGTCTGCCTTTTTCTTTTGGCGCGGTGCGATTAGCGCATCAGTATTTCTGCTCCAATGAAGTTTCTTCTACGCTACAATGGCAAGCACTTGGCTCGGGAATATCAGGGAAACAAGCGACGCTCATGCGACCACATGGCGGGCGCGAAAATCTCTGAAGACACCTCTATCCGCACAACAGCTATTCATTTGTGCCATATCGAGCGGCATAAGAGGGCCCTAAATGTGAATTCGCAGCGCTTGCTCCAATTGCCGTTTATCAATGGTATGCCCTTTCCGGTTCCGTTTTACCTAAAATGTCAATGGTTCAGCATGATCGCCGCTACAGCCTCCTGCGCATCTACTTGAACAAGTTGCCAGAATGGGCGACCTGGGTTCTTTAGCTGCCTGCAATCAGGCCTGCGAACTCTTGCCCGCGATCAATGTGGATCACTCATGCTATAATCAAAACCCGAGAACACGCAAAAATTCAACCAAAACACTCTACCTATGCGAGTAGTTCGCTTCTTGGGATTGTTTTTCTGCTCTTTATGTGATGAACTCATGCTATAGATTTAGAGTTTGTTATGCGTTATTTATGGTTTTTGCTTTTAGCAAATGTATTGCTCCTTGGGTGTAGCCCAAAAGCAGTCAATAGTCTCGATCAACTAACGGTAAGTGCAAGCAACGACGGCGAATTTGCGTGGCCTGCAAACCTCAATTTGCCATTTCAATCACGGTTTTTGGCGATTAACGGGCAACTACCTGTACCAGGTCCGGCAAGCTCGTGTTTCGCCAGCAGTTTAAGAGTTGCCAACTCCTTTATTTGCCTCTCTCCTACGGGTAAGTCCAATATCGTTGAGCGTTACTATAAATCGGAGGCGGATGCCGACGATCTAATTGCAATTCAAGACAGACTTTCGAAACTACAGTTGAACCTTGCACAGCTGGTCTTGGCTGAGAAAAACCAAGTAACTGCGCTGCAAACGCAAGCGGCTCAAACGCTAACAACTGAGGCCCAAAACATTGCATTTGAAGCAAAGAAAAGCAACGTGTTTATCTTCCGCTGGGCGTCATCAGGAAGTGCCGGTGGAAGCGGGGCGTTTGGTTCGCTTTTCTCGGCAAATGCTTCGGCAAAGAATGCGCAGTCAGGCTTGGTAATTGTCGCGGGTCTTAGAATATCACAACTTATGATTGGCCTTAACGATTTTGATGGCCGATTTGGCAATGTACCTAAAGGCGTCAAGATCGCTACCTTGACAATGTCTGCCGACGATCTGCTCTATTTTGCGGATTCAAGCCTTAGCGCGGCTCTAGGCGGGTCGTTCGACGGTGAGCTCGAGGATTTGTTATCTAAGGACCAGCTCTCATTGCAAACACAAGTAGCGCTCCAAGCTTACGCCCAAGTAAGTGCAGCGCAGGAAAATCAAGGGTTGTTTAGAAGGCCCACTGTCAGGCCATTGACTGTTGAACAAGCCTTTGCGCAATCCGAAAACAGTCAGGTTTTCTTTTCGACCTTTACAGATATTGAGTCCTTGAGAAAAACGCTAAAAAAATGATCTTGATATTTAGAGCATCGCATCGCCGCTGAATGAACAGGCTTTATTACTCCGATAATTGCGAATTGCTCAGCTTTGCAAGGCTATATCGCGTTCTTTTATTCACCATACGCGATTTTATGTTGGTCTGCTGTTCTGAGCCACAAAAGCTGACCTCGGTGCATCATGCATAACCTATTTAGGTTGGGCGCATCCGCTATATCCGCTGCGCACGCCATGAACGGTGGTTAACTAACTGTTTCGTGCTGCGCCTTTCTGCAGCCGATCCCCCGCGCTTCTCTTTCCCAAAAAATCCCGGGGCGGCCACATCGCAGATGTGGCAGGGGCAGCGCCCCTAAACCGTCACACCACGTGTGACGATACCAAATCGAGCAAGCTTTTCTCCCAACGCAACACGCAACACTTTTGCCCGTTTTCAGGCAAAACGACTCAAAGATTAACGCGCTCCGGCCCGCCGAAATGGCACCTACGCAAAACAGCCGCGATACAGACGCGATACCGACGTCCCTGCACATGGTTAACGCCCCGCTGTGATCCTCTCACAACGGGGCGTTTTGCGTTAACCTTTGACCGGCTTTGGCCTTTGTTTTGCCTTTGGCCGTGCTGGGCGTTTTACCAGCTGCGCTGCGCCAGTGTGTTGAGCTGATTGAGCCGGTCCAGATTGGCCACTGTGCTCAGCATTATCCGCTCATGGCTCCAGTCCTCAGGCTCCGCCAGAGAGACCGCCCCCACCAGCACACAGCCTGCCATCACGATAGACAGAACCGCACCAAACAGCACCGCCTCCTTGGCAGGCGCGTCCTGATCCTGCGCAATCTCCAGAATGCGGTCTTTCAACATGGAGCGGCGCGACAGGAACGGCACCCGCCGCCCCACCAGTGGCACCCCAAAGGCCGCAGGCTGTTGCGAGGCCTTGGCACTGCGCCGCGCAATCTCCAGAAGCCGCAGCGCATAGGTATGGGCATCAAAGCCCTTGCGCGACAGATACGCCCGGTCGCACGCCAGTTCACCAAGCTTGCGCAAGCGACTGGAAAGAAACCAGAAACCGGGATTGAGCACCGCAACGGGAGAGATCAGGGAAAGCAGAACTTCCGCATCCACATCACCTTGACGGATGTGCTGCAACTCATGGCCAAGCGCCATTTGCACAGAGGTGCGGTCGCGCAACATCGCCTCGGGAAGCACCACGTAATAGTGCCAGAAACCACGGGTCGAAAATGGCACACTCACGGTTGGGCTGGCCACAATCCGGCAGCGTTTGGTGTGATGCACCACGCGGCCCTCGGTGATCGCATGACGGATGCGCCCGACGTTCAAAAGCAAGTAGCCGCTGCGCGCAACAAACGCCGCGATGAAAACTGCGATCAGCACCTGCGCCACGGTCGAACTCGCGGTGGCCACCTGTGCCATCCAATCGGTTTTGAGCGCCAAAAGCTGCTGCATCTTATGCGCGCTGATGTCGAGATTGCCGTTCAAAACCTGCGAAACCAGTGCGTCCGTTGCATTAACGCTGGCGGCATAGGGAGATGATACAAGATAGGGTGCCACCAGAGGCAACACCGCCAGACAAGCAATCACCGCCATTCCCATCCGACGCCGAGTATAATAGCTCCGTCGTCGCCCAGATAGGACCAACACGCCTTCGAATGCACCGAAAACCAACGCGGCCAACAGGATCACAAGCTGTATCCAGATCGCCCCCCCTACGATTTGATCAACCGTCATCCTTTCTGATCCTCGTTTCAATGATCTCTTTGATTTCCTGGATCATCTCATCTGTCAGGTCCTCATTATCCACCAGTCGCGCCACAAGCGCCGTCGGGGTTCCTCCAAACAAGGTCTTTGACAGGTTTTTCAGGCTGCGACCTTCATAGTCGCGTTTCGCAACGGCCGGGGTATAGACCAACGCCCGATCTTTGCGGGCGGAGGTGACAAACCCCTTCTCGTCGAGAATTTTCATTACGGTGGCCACCGACGTGTAGGCGCGTTGGCTCTGGCCTTCCAAGGCCGCCATAATATCGCGCACCGAGCCAGACCCGATGTCCCAAAGGGCAATCATAAACTCCAGCTCAACATCGGTGAGCATTTCACTGCGTCGACGTGCCAATTGGCCACTCCGTACCTTCATTACTAGGAAATTAGTACTGCAGATCCCCCTCATCTCAAAGCAAAAACTTGAGCCCCTCCCAAAGAGCACCCAATCGCAGGCTGGTTAACCATTTGCAAAGGAAGCAAAGGCTATTTTAGGCACTTAAAGTTTCGAGAATTCACTGTTTCTGTGCTCCAATCAGGGGTGCGCCCACAGGAGCCTGACATGAAACGCTGCCTCGCCACCGCCATCGCAGTTGCCACATTTGGCCTCAGTACACAGACCTCTGCAGAGGTCACCCCTGCCCCTTTCACGCTCAGCGTGGGAGAGTCGGTTCTGGGACACACCTTTGAAGCCGGCTACCGCTTCAACAGTCGATTTGGCGTGCGCGGCCTCTACGGGGACGGCAGTGTCTCCATCGACACCAGCCTTGAGGGCAACCAATATGATGGCGATGTCAGCCTGGGCGGATTTGGCCTAATTTTTGACTACTACACCAGCGGCAACACCTTCCGCCTCAGCGCTGGCGCCGTGACGCTGGATCACCGTTTTGACGGCGCCACCAGCGGCAATATCGTGGTCAATGGCACCAGCTATTCTGCCCCCCTCAACCTCAGCGCCAGCTTTGATCAGTCCCTCGCGCCTATGATTGCTCTGGGGGTTCAAACGCCGATCAGAAACAGCCGCTTTGTCTTCACCGGCGATCTCGGCGTGGTCTACACCGGCGGCGCCACCGCGTCGGGCAGCGATCCGACAAACACGATTGTGCAATCCGACATCGATGCCGAGCTCTCAGACATCAACAACACACTGGACGACCTCCCAATCGCCCCGTTTCTAAAGGTCGGCATCGGGTTTCAGTTCTGAGGACTAACAACGTCGCCAGACAGCGAGGTGGCTACGCTGCACGCAACGCAGGCAAATGCCGCAACGACCTGCGATTTGTCACCGCCAACCCGATCTCGGCGAATTGCCCAGTACCGCAATCTTAGCTTTCTATCCCCGGCTCAGTCCATTCATCTGCGCAATGAAATCTGCCAGCATAGGCAAGTACCGATCTCCCTGCCCCGAAGCCTCCATCGCGGCAAACCCATTTCGTACATCAGCCTGTACCGGGGTGACGGCCCCAACACTGGCAGCCAAATTCGCCAGATACCGCATATCTTTATGGGCGTTTGTGATCGAAAAGCGATGCGCGTTTTCATCCCGATCAAGCGTCCACTTCATGAAGGTATCGTAGAACCCATTGGACAGACGGCCAGGCCTGATGATGGAATCTACCTGTTCCACAGTCAGCCCGGATTTTTCCGCGATGGCCAAAGCCTCAGAGTACAACGCCGCATAGCCCAGAGAGATGAAGTTGTTGATCAGCTTCATCTTATGGCCCAAGCCGACATCCCCCAGATGCACGGCCAGTGAAGCCCAACAGTCAATAACCGGCTTGATCTGCGCAAAGGTCTCAGGCGTGGCACCGACCATTGTGTCCAAAGTGCCCGCTTCGGCCTCCTTTGGAGTTTTGGCCAGCGGCGCATCCGCGAGATCCATCCCGGCGGCGCGCAGCTCTTCGGCCAATTGCATGGTGGATACCGGGTCTGAGGTTGAGCAATCGACAACAATCACACCTTCTCGACCCGAGGCCAGAATCCCGTCATCTCCGCGCACCAGCTGTTCGACCTGGGGGCTGCCTGAGACGCAGAGATGAATGATATCACATTGGGTGGCCATCTCTTTCGCGGATGCCACTTCGGTCGCGCCACGCGCCAGCAGATCATCGACAGGCGTGCGGTTGCGATGACCCATCACAACCAGCTGATACCCTTTCTCAATGATATTCTTGGCCATGCCATGCCCCATAAGGCCGACACCAATAAATCCTACAACAGGTTTGGTCATGTTCTTATCTCTTGTTAGCAGCAGATCATGCGTCAGATGATTGCGACCACAGATTCACATCCCCGTTCGCAGAAAGCCGATCAATCTCGGCCAATTCGCCCGGCGTGAACTCCAAGTTTTTCAACGCCCCCACACAATCAACGATCTGTTCCGGTTTGGATGCGCCGATCAGGGCTGTGGTGATCCCGCCCTCGCGCAAAACCCATGACAGCGCCATCTGCGCCAGTGTTTGCCCGCGACGTTTGGCGACCGCATCCAACCCGCGCAGGTTTTCAATGGTTGCCTCTGTCAACAATTCTGCATCCAGTGATTTCTCATCTGCCGCGCGGCTGTCCTGTGGGACGCCATTGAGATATTTTCCGGTCAGCATGCCTTGTGCCAAAGGCGTGAAGGCGATGGACCCGATGCCAAGGTCTTTCAGCGTCTCCTTCAACCCATCTGTCTCAATCCAGCGATTGATCATATTGTAGCTGGGCTGATGAATGACACAGGGCGTTCCAAGGTCTTTCAGAATGGCGGCAGCCTCGCGCGTGCGTTGCGAATTGTAGGACGATATCCCGACGTAAAGCGCCTTACCGGATTGCACAATCTGGTGCAGCGCACCCATGGTTTCCTCCAAGGGCGTGTTGGGATCAAACCGGTGGGAATAGAATATATCAACATAGTCCAGGCCCATGCGCCTCAGGCTCTGATCACAGGACGCGATAAGCTGTTTGCGGCTGCCCCATTCGCCATAAGGACCCGGCCACATATCATAGCCAGCCTTGGATGAGATGATCAGCTCATCTCGATAGCCTCTAAAATCTGTTTTGAGGATCTCGCCAAAAGCCACTTCAGCACTGCCGGGTGGCGGGCCATAGTTATTCGCCAGATCGAAATGGGTAATCCCATGATCAAAGGCCGTCCGGCAAAGTTGCTGCTTCAAACCATGCGGACGATCATGACCGAAGTTGTGCCAAAGGCCAAATGAAATCGCAGGCAGTTTCAGACCGCTGTTGCCACAATAATTGTAAATCATTTCGTCGTAGCGCCCTGTATTGGGCACATAAGGACCATTGACCATAACCGGGTTTCCCTAAGCAATGAAAGTATCAAAGGAGCATGCGGCACTTGCCCCAAAAGGCCTGCGCCACAGGCAGATCGCTATTAAAAACATATGCTACGTATAGTGGCTGCTCAAATGTCTTTAATTGGGTTATTGTGCAGTTTAGAACATCTCGGAGCTCCCGCATGGCACGACCAGACAGAGTATTCAAAACGACCATCAACGCGGCGTTGGATCGTGCTTTGTCCGGCCTCACCATGACCAATAAATCCGCGCTTTCCAGAGATCTCGGCGTCAGCCGCACCACAATCCGCGCCGTTCTGGCGCATCTTGAACAGATTGGAATTCTTGATGGGGCGGGCAACGTGATACGCGCGCCTGAGCCGGTAGACTACTTTCCGTCATCCGAGACCATGGACGTCCGCGAAACCTTGGAGGCTGCGTTCATGCGAAAGATACGCGAGCAGGAATTGACCCCCGGCGCTCGGCTGGTCGAAGGCCAGTTGGCCCGTCAGTTCGGCGTCTCCGTTCAGACACTGCGCGAGTTCATGATCGGCCTAAGCCGGTTTGGATTTGTCAGAAAGGACCACCAGCGCCGCTGGGTCTTAGAGGGGGTGACTCAGAAATATGTTCTGGAGCTTCATGAAATCCGCGCATTGTTTGAAACACGCGCAGTCGAGAAAACCTGCGACATCCCTGATGACGACCCATTTTGGGGCGGACTACGTCGGCTCAGGCAAGAGCATTCTGCGTTTGTGTCACCTACCGCCCAAGCCAGCCTGCATTTTCCGGCGTTGGACACTGAGTTTCACCGTTTCATAAACGCCGCTGCAGACAACCGCCTGTTTATCGGGTTTCAGGACGCGATCGCCATGATCTTCAACTATCACTATCTTTGGCCAGTCCAAGACCAGGGCGAACACGATCGGGCCGCCGCGCGCGATCATCTGGCCGTAATGGATGCGCTGATGCGCCGCGACAAAGACACAGCCAAGCAGGCGATGCAAAGCCATCTAGACGCAACACGCACCCGGTTCATGAGCAACTTTTGACCGGTGTGTTTGTGAACAAACCCGCGTTCTGGAAGATGCCTCGCCTACAAAACCGACGACTCTAATAGCGCTTGCACAATAAAGGAAATTGGCACTGCCGCGGACCAAACTTTGCTTTGCGCGGCATCTGCAGGAGCATGATCCACAACCGCTACGGCAAAGCAAAGCAGCTTAAGGCTCAATGCCGTGATGCGATCACGAATAGTTTTCTGTGTGGCGAAGCGCCATAAACAAATCAGAGAAATTGTCGCGCATTCACCACCCATGACTTTTTTTGGGGGGCTGCATCGCCCCGGCAGCAGCCTCTTCGGCCACAGAACCTTCTTTGCTAACGCTCAAGTATCTACATCTGCGGCGAAGAACTTTCTGTCTTCAGCACTAGCCAGTGCCGCGATCTCACCCTGAAGTGCTTTAAAGCGAGTATCGAGATGATCCCGCATGGCTTGTCGAGCGGCGTCTGCATGGCCCAGTGCAATGGCGTCCACAATGGCCAAATGTTCAGAATGGGTAACCGCCAGAGACGCGCCGTCACGGGCTTTCGCGCGAATGCTGACCCAGGTTGCGTTAGAACGAATTTTGTCGAGCAGGGCAAAAGCCGTCAGCAGTGGTCGGTTGCGGGCGCATTGCGCGATCAACCGGTGAAACGCACCATCCCAAAGTTCGGTGGCTTGCGCGTCACCCGCCTCAAACTGACGCTGCATTAAATGGCGCAGCCGCGCCAATTCATCGTCGGTGATCCGGTGCGCGCACAGGGCAGCCAATTCTGGCTCGATACAGAGGCGTGCCTCCATCACTTCAAGCGCATTGGTCTCGCCGGTAATTTTCGCCGCCAAATCCCCCATCGGGTCAGCAGGCTGGCCCAGAAAGGTGCCTTTGCCTTGCTTACGCCAAACAAGCCCTTCATTTTCAAGCGCGTCCAGCGCTTGCCGCACATGGCGGCGACCAACGTCAAAACGATCCGCCAAAGCGCGTTCGGTGGGAAGCTTGCCTTGTGCGGCCCATTCACCTGATTTGATCAGGGCCAGAACTTGCTCCCGCACCCGATTGGACGGCGCACTCAAACCCATCATCACTACTCCCTATTCGTATTCAATAGCAGCGGATCTGCTCGGACGCCCAGCTGCCTTGCGCTCCTCCTCAGCAGCAGCAATCGCCGCGTCAATGCCATCCCGCGTCGGGCTGCCTGAGAAGGCATTCGCTGTTGGCATACCTTTGGTGAAATGTACATAACGTTCCTGCGCCACATCCCAGAGACGCGCCAATTCCCCGAGCGGATCAGCGTGATCATCGGCCCGAAGACTCAGCCAAGGGTGCTCTTCGCCGTGATGGATCACAAGCCCTGCCGCTTGTCGCCCGCGCTTATCCCCTCCTGCGGCCTCCCCCGCTTGCATCGCCAGGATCAAACGCTCCGCAAACGGACAGTCTGATTTGGCCATATAGGTTTCCGATGTTGCCTCCAATACTTCTGGCCCTGCCAGCATATTGCCTGCAATTGAATGCCCGTCGCCGAGAATATGGCCCGCCCAATCAACACATTCTGCACCCGTGTGGGCCGCGAAGCCACCGTGCGCATCCATGAGATGGGCCTGCCGAATGACCCGACCCTCATCCCGCGACACGAGATCATCCAACACCTCCTGCGCACGCTCTCCGGCAGCGAGGCGTTTTCGCCCTTCGGTGCCCCAGACCGGATTGCAAAAGGCTTGGCTCGCCGCGGCCACCTGCGCCCCGCAAAAGGGTACAACACCGCCGCAAGCGAAAAACTTGCTGGCGACGATCAACCCGACACTGCCATCGGCGTCGCGCGCTATCAAAGACCAGGTCATCGGCCCACCGCATAGGCTTGCATCAGGCGAGGCGTCGCTGCGGCGCGCATGGTGCCATCGACCTCCCGTAATGCAGCGGTCAGGCGCCCGACTGTCCATGGATCAGCCACCGTCACCTTGTGCCCCCGCGCCTGCAGATCAGCGATCGTGACCTCACCTACATTAGGTTCAATCATCATCTCACCGGGGCGAACCTCACGTGGGAAGAATGATCCTTGAAAATGCATCGAGTGAAACAGAGGCGCGTCCATACATTCTTGCAGGCCCAGCCCAAAATGGACAAAGCGCAGGAACCAGATCAATTGCCACTGGTCCTGTTGATCGCCCCCCGGCGTGCCAAACACCAAACGTACCCCGTCCTTTTCGGCAAGGCTTGGCGTCAGGGTGGTGCGTGGCCTTCGTCCCGGCGCAAGCGAGGTGGGCAAACCATGCTCCAGCCAGAACATCTGGGCGCGGGAGTTAAGAGGAAAGCCAAGACCGGGAATAACCGGGTTGCTTTGCAGCCAGCCACCTGATGGCGTCGCCGCCACCATATTGCCCCACCGGTCAATCACATCCAGGTGCACGGTATCCCCACGTTTTTCCGTCAGGTGCGACATGGTCGGTTCCTGTGCTTCAACCTGCCCCACATTGAAGTCGCGCGTGCTGCGTTCGACATAGGCGTCTGCCATATGCTCATACCCCGGCACACGGCCGGGCCGCTGCTCCAATGAGGCTTTCGCCCCAATGAGCTTGCGCCGCGCCGCGTTGTAGTCTTCGCTCAAAAGTACATCCATCGGGATGTCGCTGTGGTCCGGGTCACCGTAATAGGCCTCGCGATCAGCATAGGCGAGCTTCATCGCCTCCATCACCGTATGCACAAAATCGGCGCCGTTTGGGTCCATTGCCCCGATATCAAACCCTTTAAGGATCGCGAGAGCCTGCAACATCACCGGCCCCTGGCTCCAAGCGTGGGTCTTGTTTACCGTCCAGCCATGATAGTCAAAGCTCAGCGGCGCCTCGTAGGTTGCCCGCCAATTCGCCATATCCTCAGGCACCAACACAGCTGAATGCGATGCCTCAGACACGTCCATCACTTGGGCATCTTCGAGATAGTCAAATATCGCATCGGCCACGAAACCTTCGCGCCACTGACGACGCGCCTCGTCAATCTGGGCTTCGCGGGTATCGCCTGCGCTGTCCGCGAGACGGTCGTAAGTCGCGGCCAGATCGGGGTTCTTGAACAGGGCATGCGCCTCTGGCGCTTCGCCACCGGGGGTCCAGACTTCTGCAGAGCTGGGCCATTCCTTGGCAAAGAAATCCGCCAACCCGGCAATGGTATTCGCCACGCGCGGCAGCACCGGATGCCCGTCGCGCGCATAGTCGATCGCGGGCTGCATCACCTCGCGCAAGGGCAGCGTGCCGTGATCGCGCAGCATCAGCATCCAGCCATCAAAGGCCCCCGGCACCACAGTCGACAAAAGGCCAGATCCGGGAATGAGCGTCAGGCCCTGCTCTTTGTAGTGCTCCACCGTAGCGCCCGCTGGGGCCACCGCCTGCGCACAAAGCACTTCGGTCTTACCTGTCTCCGCAGAATGGAAGATCGCGGGCATATCCCCGGCCGGACCGTTCAAATGCGGCTCCACGATCTGTAAGGTCAGGGCACAGGCAACTGCCGCATCAAAGGCGTTGCCCCCTTTTTCCAAGATAGACATGCCCACCGCCGAAGCGATCCAGTGGGTCGAGGTGACGACGCCAAAGGTGCCTCGGATTTCTGGACGGGTTGTAAAGTCAGACATGGTTACTCCAGTTTCTTAGTGTTCGCGTGGATCGAGTGCATCGCGCAGTCCGTCCCCCAAAAGGTTAAAACCAAGCACCACAAGGAAGATCGAAATCCCCGGCCACATGGCCATCCAAGGGGCTTGGTTCAAGAAGTTTTTGGCCGTGTTCAGCATCGACCCCCAGCTGGGCGCCGGAGGTTGCTGCCCGAGACCTAGGAAAGACAGCGACGCCTCGGCAATGATCGCCGTGGCGATGGTCAACGTCGCCTGTACCAGAATAGGTGGCAGCACATTTGGCAGGATGTAACGGCTGAGGATCAGGCGTGTGGGCAACCCGATGGCTTTGGCGCTTTCGACATAATCCTCGGATTTGATATTGATCACCTGCCCGCGTGTAAGGCGGATAAATATCGGCGTGGCCGAAATTCCGATGGCGATCATCGCATTGGTGAGCGAGGGTCCAAGGAACGCAGCCAAAGCAATGGCGAGGATCAGAAAAGGCGCGGCCAACAACGCTTCGGTACAGCGGGAAATTGCGGCATCAGTCCAACCACCAAAGTACCCGGCGACAAGCCCAAGCGGCACACCGAGCAGCACCGCAATGCCAACCGAAACCACTCCAGCCAGCAATGAGGCCTGCGCGCCCCAAATCATCCGAGACAGCACATCACGACCAATTTCATCCGTGCCCAACCAATGCGCCGCACTCGGCGCTTTGCGAACATCACCCCAATCGGTGCTCGCCGGGTCCGGAATAGGCAAAATCGGAGCAGCCAAAGCAATCAGCAGAAAGAAAGCCACCAGAATACCGCCCAGCATGGCGCTGCGATGGCTGCGCAGTTTTTTCCATACCCGGTTTTTCGGCTTGGCTGCCAACACGGGATCGGGCTGCGCGTTTTGAAGCGTGGCGTCCGTCATCTACTGCCCTCTCAGGCGCGGGTTCAGAACAAAATACATCATGTCCGCGAACAGGTTCATAAAGATAAAGCCCACCGCCGTGACGAGCACGATGCCTTGCACAACGGCGTAATCCCGGTTGAACACCGCATCAACAACCAGCTTGCCAAAACCAGGGATGGTGAAGATCTGCTCCGTCAGCACAGCCCCAGCGATCAGCTCGCCAAACAGCAATGCGGTGAGCGTCACGATCGGGGTGAGCGCGTTGCGGAAGCTGTGTTTCAGGATCACCACGCGCTCTGAAAGACCTTTGGCCCGCGCGGTGCGCACATAGTCCGCACTCAGCACGCCCAGCATCGAGGACCGCGTGTGGCGCATCAACGTGGCCGCCAACGCGGTACCAAGCACAAAAGACGGCATCAGCATCGTGCGAATGGATTGGCCAAAATCCACAGACAACGGCACATAACCGGACGCAGGCAACAACTGCCATTTTACCGACACCAGTAAGATCAGCATGATCCCCAGCCAGAAATTCGGGATCGACAGCCCCGACAAAGCGACCACATTGGCCACGTAATCTGTCGCTGTTCCTTTCTTGACAGCGGACAGAATGCCCGCCGGGATGCCAATCACCATTGCAAAGATCATCGACATCACCGCCAGTTGGATGGTCACAGGCAATTTTTCCGCCATCAACTCAGTCACAGGCTGGTTCGAGCGCAGAGAGATGCCTAGATCCCCCTGCAGGGCATTTCCAATCCACGCCAGATATTGCATCGGGATCGGGTCATTTAGACGGTATTTCTCCCGTAAAAACTCCAACACCTCCGGATCACGTTCTTCACCCGCAAGCACCAGCAGCGGATCACCCGGCAACAGCTTTTGCAGGGCAAAAACAAAGATCGAGATCAGGATGATCGTCGGAATGGCGATCAACACACGGCGGGCAAAATATGCGTACATGGGTCAGCCTCTTGCACGAACACCTCGCGCCGCGCATGCGGCGGCGCGAGGCTGTGGGGTCATTCTTCCCAGGTCACATTTTCCAGACGGATCATGCCATCGGGATAAGGCGTAAAGCCCTTCATGTTGTCGTTGTAGGCCCAGATCCATGTGACGTGATACAGGAACAGACGCGGCAGCTCGTCCAGCATCAGTGTCATCGCCTCGTCGTAAAGACCCTTGCGCTCTTCCGTCGTCGGAGCCACACGCGCACCATTCAGCAGCTCATCCATTTTCGCGTCCGAAAACTTGCTGTCGTTGATGCCACCATCCGTGGTCACAAAGGGATGGTTGTTGCCATCGGGATCGACCCGACCAGACCAGCCAATCTGGCTGGCGGTGTAGTCACCGGCGGATTGATCAGCCAGCAAGGTCGCAAACTCTTTTGATGTCAGCTTGATATTGATACCGGCTTGGGCCGCCATCGCCTGAACCACCTGCATCACAGCCAGAGGTTCGGTCGAATTGGGCACCTGTACCTCAAGATCCAGACCGTCAGGGTATCCGGCTTCGGTCAGCAACGCCTTGGCTTTTTCCAGATCAATGCTCTCTACTGGCAGGCTGCTGTTGTACCAAGGTGAGTTCGGCGGGAAAGACTGATTGCCAGGCGCATAAGCCCCTTCAAACACCACCTGATTCAGCGCATTTCGGTCAATCGCATAGCTCAGCGCCTGACGCAGCCGCTTGTCATTGCCCCAAGGATTGTCGCCCTTGTCGCCGTTGTTGATGTTGAAGGTGATGCCTTGATAGCCAAAGGACACCGCACTATCGACAACAAGGTTGCTGTCGCTTTGTGCCTGCGGAATGTCCGTGGCCGCCAAACGCTCCAGCATATCGATATCACCGGATTGCAGGTTGGCCAGACGCACCGTGGTATCGGGGATCGGCAGGAATGTGACACTGTCAAAATGGATCGCATCCGCGTTCCAATAGTCATCGAACTTGGTCAGCACGATCTTGTCTTGGGCCACACGTTCTTCGAACTTGAACGCACCGGAGCAGACAGGGTTCAGACCAAAGTCAGCCCCCGCAGCCGCCGCAGCCGTTGGCGACACCATCATACCTGCGCGATCAGCCAATTGCGCGATCAACGTCGCATCCGGGCCAGCCAGGTTCAGCACAATCTCGTGCTCGCCGGTTACCTCGGTTGACGTGATCGACTTCAACTCAGACTTACGGCGGGACTCGTCCAGGGTTTGCGATCTTTCAATATTCGCTGCCACAGCCTCGGCATTGAAAGGAGTTCCATCGTGAAACACGACGCCCTCGCGTAACGACATGCGAATACTTTTACCATCTGCCGAGGTTTCCCATCCCGTCGCCAGTTGCGGGATGATCTCAAGGTCAGGCGTGATATCGACCAGCTTGTCACACATCGAGGCATAAACAATCCGCCCAACAAAGGTCCGAGACTGATCCGGATCGAGCACATCTGCGTCTGATTGCAGAGCGATCCGCAGGTCTTTGGCAAAAGTCGGGCCCGCTGCAAGCGCAGTGGCGCCCATCAGGGCCGTGAATAGAGCCGTTTTTATAGTCTTCATCCTTCAATCCTCTGCTGTTGTATTCCTGGTTTTGTGAATAACGGTTCCACCAGTGGTCGCTGCGCGATAGAGCGCGAAACGCGCCTCAGCGGTGGCAGATCTCTGAGGGGGCGCCGACGGCGTATGACGACCGGCGATTTGTTCCCAAAAGTGACATGCGGTCTGGTGGCCGCCTCCTGCCAGTGCAGGACTTTCAGCCCGGCACCGGTCTTCGACATACGGGCATCGTGTGTGAAATCGGCATCCAGACGGCGGGTTTGACGGACTGGGCAACTCTCCCAAGAGTTCCGGCCGCGTGTCGCGAGATGAACCATCCATCATCGGGATCGCTGCCAAAAGGGCCTGGGTATAAGGATGGCGCGGCTGGCCAAAGACCTCTTCAGCCGTGCCCATTTCCACAATCCGCCCCAGATACATGACGGCTACGCGATCACTCATATGCCGTATAACACCCAGATCATGCGCAATTACGACCAGCGTCAGACCCAGGGCATCGCGCAGATCAGCCAACAAATTGATAACCTGCGCCTGTACCGACACGTCCAATGCAGAAACCGGTTCATCGCCAATAATCAACTTGGGCTCCGCGGCCAGCGCACGTGCAATACCGATGCGTTGACGCTGCCCGCCACTAAATTCGTGGGGATATCGATCCGCGTGCTCGGGGCGTAGGCCAACTTGCCGCAACAAATGTGCGACCTTTGCCCGCCGTGCTTCCCTGCCTAACTCCGGGGCATGAACTTCCAGAGGCTCGCCCACCAATTTGCCCACGCTCATGCGGGGATTGAGCGATGAGAACGGGTCTTGGAAGATGAATTGCATATCCCCGCGCAAGGCCGTCAGATCCGCACCCCGCGCATGGCTGATGTCAGTACCGTCAAAACGCACCGCGCCCCCTGTCGGCTGCAATAATCGCATCAACACCCGTGCCAAAGTCGACTTGCCACAGCCGGACTCACCAACGATGGCAAAGGTTTCACCCCGTTTGATTTGCAGGGACACACCATCGACGGCCTGCACCGGGCGCTTATTGGACAACCATCGACGCTCGGTTCCAAAGTGTTTGACCACATCAAGGGCTTCGAGAATGACATCATCCGTCATGACGACACCGCCACATGATCTTCTAAAGGCGCGAAATGGCACGCCACTGAATGGCCCCCACCGAGCTCCGTCAAAACAGGGCGCTCAACACAGGTTTCAGCGGCAAACGCACAGCGGGTGCGAAAACGGCATCCTTCAGGCATTTGTGAAATAGTTGGTACGGTTCCCGGAACGATGGCAAGCTGTTCGCCTGGACGATCCATCCGCGGCATCGCACTCATCAAACCAATGGTATAGGGATGCTGCGGATCGTCAAAAACGTCGCGCACCGGCCCCTGCTCAACAACCTGCCCCGCATACATGACCGCAACCGTGTCCGCGATTTCGCCAACCACGCCCAGATCATGAGTGATCATGACGGTACCCATGCCGGTCTCATCGCGCAGATCCCGGATCAACTCGAGGATTTGCGCCTGAATAGTAACATCTAAAGCTGTGGTTGGCTCATCCGCGATCAACACCTTTGGATCATTGGCGAGCGCCATGGCGATCATGACCCTTTGGCGCATACCACCGGACAATTGGTGCGGATATTCATGCAATCGCTGCTCAGGGTTGGCGATACCAACGCGACCCAACATCTCCTTTGCACGCCCCAAAGCCCCCTCTCGGGAACCACCCCGATGACGCTGAACGACTTCGGCAATTTGGTCCCCGATACGAAACGCCGGGTTGAGAGAAGTCATCGGTTCTTGAAAGATCATCGAGACAGTGTTGCCACGCATCTCCGCGGGAAGTTCTTCGCTTGGCAATTCCCAGCCACCCTCAGAAATCGAGAGGAAACCCGAAAAAATTTGAGTATTTTTCTTGGGAAGCAAGCCCATCAAAGCCATAGATGTGACACTCTTTCCGCAACCGGACTCGCCAACCAGACACAAAACTTCACCACGGCTCACACGCAAATTTACGCCTTGGACCACATCATTTTCCTGACCTGCGAACCGCAGAGTCAAATCGGTCAGCTCGAGAAGAGCGGTGCCCAAAGAGGTGTTTTTTGTCTCTTGCTGCAGATGCGTGCCCATCAATGCATTCCGAATCATCAAATCTGAACCAATACTAGATTGGTTTGCATAAATAGCGATAGATATTCCCAATCAGACAAAGAATGACCGGTTTAAGGTCAGCAACTGCAGCCACAACGCCGCTTTCTTAGGCAAGACACTCCCAAAGCGCTGAAGGGTTTCGCATCGCGCTGCCGCGCCCTTGCACCGCATTCCTGCAGTTCGCTGCGCAGGTGCGCGCTCAAAGAACAGCAGATCTTGCCAAACATCGGGCTTAGCCATCTATTGCGGTGCCTGCACCAGTGACGGATCTAGAAACTGGAGATAAACAAACCGGTAAACCCAAAATCAGGAGACCGCCAATGCCCGCGCTTTTGTATCACTGTCCATTCAATTGCTCGCTCGCAGTGCGGTTCGCAGCCACGGAAGGCGGAGTACCGCTGGATATCGAACTGGTTGATTTTGCATCCAAGACGCTGGCCTCGGGAGGGTCCCTTCTGGATGTGAACCCCTTAGGACAGGTATCAACCTTGCGCCTCGAGACAGGAGAACTGCTCACAGAAACCACTGCCTGCCTGCTTTGGGTGCAATCACAGGCTCAGATAAACATGCGCATTCCTGCGGACAATACGGATTATTTTCAATTGGTCCGATGGGTAAGCTTTACCGCCACAGAGCTGCACAAACAGATCTTGCGCGTGGTGTTTTATCCGGAAGCAACGGACCCGGTGAAAGACAACTTTCGCGCGCTTGCGCCAGATCGTCTGGCATTTCTGAACGCGCATCTGAGCACACGCGACTTCCTCGTCGGCAATCGCTTTACAGTGGCAGACGCCTATCTTGTCTGGTTCCTTGTGCTTTCAGCACGCGCGCAAGTGCCAATAGCAGGCTATCCGCACTTGGAGGCCTATTTCGCAAGGCAAGTAGCCCGCCCGAAGATCGCGGCGCTGATTGCCGAAGATGAGGCCACCCGCGCCAAAGCGTGAGATCATGATGCCTTGCACGAGTGCTATACGCAGTGGACAGCGCAATTCTTTACGCAGCCCAACAACACCGAAAAATGACAATGGGGTGGTGAGCACCCTCCCCGTCGATAAAAACCGCGTGCCACACCCTACTGAGCAGACCAAAACAGCAATTGATCCGCCTAGACTTGTAGAACAATACGCCCGATTACTTCACGCTCCTGAAGAGACCGGAAAGCCTCAGCCGCCTGCTCCAAAGGCAAAACGCGATCAATAAGTGGCTGCAGCTCCCCTTCCGCAATCCAACTCATGATCTTGTCGGCTGCCTCCGTGGCTTCGGCCGGGAATTTCTCCGCCCAGGCGCCCTCAAACACGCCGACAACTGAGAAGCCTTTGAGCAGAGGCAGGTTCATCGGCAGGTTTGGAATGTCCCCACTCACAAACCCAATTGGCGTGATGCGCCCGCCCCACCGCATGGATCGGGCAAGCTTTACAAAAGTGTCGCCGCCAACCATCTCAAAGCACACATCCAATCCTTCGCCGCCTGTGAGCTCCTTGATCTGTTCACGCAGATCTCCTTCACGCATGTTGACGACAGCATCCGCGCCCAGATCTTGCAGGACACCCATCTTGGCAACATCGCCCGTCCCCGCAAGAACCCGCGCGCCCAGCATCCGCCCCATGTCAACTGCGGCAAGCCCAACCCCGCCGGTGGCCCCAGTCACCATCAGGGTCTCACCTGGCTTCAACGTGCATCGTTGGACCAGCGCGTGATAGGCGGTCATGTAGTTGTGCAAGACCGTGCAGGCGACGGTAAAATCGACGCTTTCAGGCACCTTGGCGCACTTCCAGTGCTTGGTCACCGCACGTTCCGCATAGCTCCCATGCCACATTTGCCCAACGACCCGGTCCCCCGGCTTAAAGCTCGTGACCTCACTGCCGACCTCAAGAACGATGCCCGCCGCGTCCGTTCCCGGGACATAGGGCAGCGCTGGTTTCAGCTGATAGCCGCCTTCGGCCATCAGCTTGTCCATAAAACTCACAGCGGCGGCATGCACTTCGATGAGCACCTCATCAGCCGCGGGGGTCGGCTCTGGCGCTTCGCCAAGCTCAAGCGCATCCGCGCCCTCAAATTTATTACAAAGTATGGCGCGCATGGCTTAAATCCCCGTGAGTATTGCGTTCTATTCCGCCGCGATATTTGCATCGTTCTCATCGGTTTCGCCATACCCCTTTGGCACGGGAAGGTCTGGCAAACCAGCTGCACGTTTTTGAAGCGCACGGCCAATCACAACGCGGCTGATCTCGGTTGTTCCGTCAACGATCCGCAGCATCTGCGCCAAACGTGATAGGCGATCCAGCCCATACGGCTGCAAGAGCCCCATGCCCCCCAAAACCTGAGTGCACGTGTTGGCAGCCTTTACTGCGGCATCTGGCACAAACCGTTTGGCATGTGCCGCCATAAGTGGCCCTTCGGGGGTACCGAGCGCTTCAGCAGCTTTGCGGTAAAGCAGTTTGGAGGCTTCGAGATCCGTTGCCACCTCGCCCAACATCCATTGGATACCGTCAAGATCGAGGTTTTTGCCGCCAAACATCTTGCGGTTCTTTGAATAGGACAGCGCAGTATCCAGCGCGGCCTGCATCAAACCACAGCATCCAGAAGCGATCGATACCCGTGCGATATCGATGGCCATCAATGACCCCTGAAAGCCCTGGCCAATTGGCAGAATGATGTTGTCTTCGCTGACCACAACATTGTCAAAATACATCTCGGCCAGCGGCAAGAAATTGTAGGACGGTGTGTCATACTTCGGACCAAAGCTGATGCCGGGTGCGTCTGCCGGGATCGCGATCATCGCCATGTCTTTATGGCCCGGATCATCGGAGGTTTTGACAACCGTAAAGTAGATATCGGCCTCGGTCGCCAGGCTCACCCAGGCTTTGGCACCGTTGATTGTCCAGGTGCCGTCATCATTGATGGTGGCACGGGTGTACATCTTCATCGGATCAGATCCGGACTGCGGCTCAGTCAACGCAAAATTCGCAAGCTTACGACCGGAAGTCAGATCGCGCGCCCATCCCTCCTTAAAGGCGTCGGTCCCGTATCCGCAGCCCGCGAAGGTACAAATGTTGTGCATAGAAAGCGCAAAGGCATAGGCGCCATCACCCAGCCCCAATTTTTCATACACCTGAATGCCCTCTGAAAGCGGCAAACCCTGACCGCCCCACTCTTTGGGAGCGTAAAGGCCGGTCAGGCCAGCCGCGCCAGCCTTGTCAGAGGCTTCGCGAGGCCAGGTCTTATTTGTGTTCCAAACATCTACATTGGGCAGGATGACATCGTTGGCATGATCGCGTGCAGCGGCCAAAATGGTTTCGAGATGAGACGACATGGGCTTGGTCCTTTCTGTAGCGCGCAAATATCCAACTTCGCCAAACTCAGTCGGCGAAGAAAATTCGTTTCACGCAGTAAGATGTGCTATGACAGCCAGATAACAGGCTACACCAGCCTCATGCCATCTCGGACGGTGACAACCGATTGTCCAAAAGTGACAAAAAAATTACTTAGGAAAGATGCCGCTGCCGATACGAACTGGGCGTCGCGCCCGTCCATCTGTGAAACGCCTTGTGGAAACTCGCCGCCGAAGAAAAACCAACGTCTTGAGCGATGGCTTCGATACTTGCATCTCCGATTTGCAAGCGGCGAATGGCGATGTCCCGGCGCAAGCCGTCTTTGATGGCTTGAAAAGATGTGCCATCCGCATCCAGTTTGCGGATCAGCGTGCGCGGCGTCATATTGAGCGCCTTGGCAGCCCCTGCCAGATGTGCGTCTTGCCACCCCGATTGATTCAGATAAGCACGGACACGCAGAGACTGCCTGTGCTCCTGTGAGCGCGTAAAGAGCCAGTCACGCGGCGCGTTTTCCAAGAAGCGATCAAGATCATCGGTACTGCGTGTATTGACCGGTCCGAGGGAGGCCTTGGAAAAGCGAATGGACGTGGCGGGCGCACTGAAGGTGACCGGCGCAGGAAAGATAACGGCATAATCCTCCTCAAAAGAAGGACGCTCAAACGCAAATTCCACACACTCCACGGCCACTTCACGCCTGGCCAACCAGGACAAGATTCCATGGGCCAGCTTGAGGATCAGCATATGACCAAAACGCTGCGCATGAGTGTCTGACCGCGGCAGAAGACAGAGCGTTATGCTGCCTTCTGCATCGATCAGCTCAAACTGGTAATCATCAAGCAGCAGGTTCCAGAATGTCGAAAAGCGATAGAGAGCGGAAGATAGCGAGGTCGACTCACGCACCGATGTCAAAAGATGCTGCAAGGCGCGTGCCCTTATCGGACGCGACCACAACCCCATCATCTCATCTCCGGTCTCCACCGCCGCCAGTTGGTAAAGGCGCACCATCTGCTCTAATGTCACCCGCTCCAACGGGGCTTTGTTGCCACATGGAATGCCAGACCGGGCAAGCAACGACGCAAATTGACCCAGCTCACAAAGCCCCTGCAGCGCCCCGAGCCAATCCAGAATGAAGCCGCTCGAAACGGTTGAAAATGAAGATTCTGGTTCGCGTGTCATCGTGGATGACAGTAGCAGCGAATACCGAGGGCTAGAACCAATATCCTTAACGACCCAACAGTGCCATGAACCGCCAGATTCTCTGATGGCAGAAAGGTAAATCAACCTTGCGCTTGATGGGGCTGGCTTTGGACTTGATTGCCCGAATCCTCGCATCGCTCAAAACAGTCATGGGGGTATCTTCCAAAATGCTGCGCGGCACGTCCCCCAGAGATACCCCCGATTGAGGTAGACTTGGCTCGACGTGGCAGGACAACATGAAACAAGACCAATAGAAAAGACTCGCAAATACAGGTTACTATCAGACTAAATGGGACGCAAATGGAAGATTGAGCGGTACCCCACACGGACACTAAAAATGAAGCTATCACACTGTAAATAATATACAAAAATTCACACCTAACGTTCAATACCCCCAAACATACCCCCAACAAAAAAAGAATGCGCTCAACGGAGATCTCTCGCGAGAATGGTAGCTAAAAAGTCGGCTTCGTTTCACCGAAAATGCAGCTTGCATCGAACCCACTACTAATGCTCGTCGAGCTCTAAAAAGATAAATTTTGAACATCGAGAAATCTAATAGTCTTTCAAATGAACAAGGGCGCACGATGAATGCGATCAACGTGCACTGCAACAAGAAGTAATAGCATTACCTTGGGGAAGGTTGTTTTCGGCCCTAAGTTACACTCACTATGAAGCCTGATGCTGCGACGCAGCTGCCCTAAATCGGACCGCAGAAATCTCGTCGTCCTCCAAGGCGAACAGAATAGTAGAGCCCGCCAAACCTTGGTGGTTACCATGTGCCAGAGATCCGCTCTTATCAGATCACCCTAATCTATACCATTGGCACTGACGTCAGACACCAACCATTAACTTTATGTTTTCTCAACTACCTAAGAAAGGGCTTGTGAGTTATTCGTCAAGGCTATCAACATTCGTCATACCTGTAGTCGCCGTATTCAACCCAACTTGTCGCGCCGTTGTCGAAAATCAACAACTCGGACCTGTCCTCCCCCAACAAGGCAACCACGAAGTGAGCTGGCGGCTTGGAGTTTCCAAAATAGCTGTAGGCCGTCATGGCGCGTGTGGTGGCGTCGTTCACTGTGATCAGCGCATCCCATTCAGAGGACGGCTCCTCGAGCATTTCAAATGCTATTTCTCGTTTGATGCCGCCTCCACCACAATAGGTCGCATGGCTGTCATACCCTGTGTCAACGATAGCGGTACCGGATATGGGACAGATTTCCTTCAGCGACTGAATGGCTTTTGCAGATCCAGACAGGTCGAAGCTGGCGTAGCGGAGATCGCTGCCGATTTCTGAAAACTCGAGCCTTTGACCTTTGGCCACCTGATCCCACACGAACAAGAGATCATCGAAGGCCGCAAACTCGATTTCAACCGGGTAGTTGTCAACAATATGGATTGTAGCATTCACGGGCCCCACTTGAAACACCGCATCAGCCTCGCCCTGCGCATTCAGAACCTGTAGGCTCACCTCTTGTGCGTCGCTTATCTTTTGACTGTCCTGATAATTGGGCGGCACAAATCGGAGGCGGTCGCACTGTAGCTCCACACTTGCGGTTTCTTCCTGAGAGAATGCCATAGGCGCGGGCGCCGCGTTGAATGCCCAGTCTGCATGCAGTGTTGTCGCAGTTAAGGCGCTCAAGGCGGTTACTATAAGTGATGTGCGCATCATAACGGTTTCCCCATTCGTGACTGTGAATTTAGGCTGCGCATTGAGCGCCGAGCCCAATGCCGGGCTCAGGTCACCGACGGCTCATAGTCGTTTTCTCCCTTTTGCGATGGTCTGGTGAGCCACCAAATCATCAAAATCGAAAGGGCCAGTTGCAGTATCCAGACGGTGACAAGCCCGCCCACACCCAAAAAAGCGGCTGGGCCGCGCAATGCATCTGCATTTTCCACGTTCTGCTCCAGTACAGAAAACGCAGCGACACCACTCATGAGCAGAACCACGCTCGCCACACTCAAACCCAGGGGCAGCAAGAGATACCAGCCTGGCCGCCCCGTATCATGCAAACGCCGCCAGCCAGCCGCCAGCATCGGCAAAGCGACACCCAACTGGACCAAGGGCGTAATCACTTGCCGCCCTTCTCCTGTTTCAGCATCCACACCAAATAGAAAGCTGTCCAAAATCGCAGAGATGACACTCACCAGAACCACAAAGAGAACGAACCACCAGTATTCGGAGCGTTGCGCTCTTCCGGAGAAGGTGAGGTAGTTTCCAAAGCAGGTTTTCACGGCATCTGTGAACTTCATCTCAAGTCTCCCATTGTTTCGTTCTGGTCTCGCCCTTTTTGAAAGGGTGGCAGCCTCATCCGTTTTGTGTGTCGTCCGGGTCAGCGCCTGTGTCGGCTTCTGTATCGAAAACATCCGGAATATCCTGAAGTGGATCCGGCTCGTCGTGTCCAAGCACATCATCCAGCTGATCAACGGCGCCCGACTCCAAAACGTCCGGGTCCACGGCGGTCAGTTCAGGCGTTGGCAAAGCGGTGCCATCAATCCCAACAGCCACCAGATACGGATCAGACCCAAGATTTTCTGGGTGATCAGGTCCAGTGGGCGTGTTTTGTAGGCCAACGGAGGCGAGATATGGATCTACTGCATCGGGCAAGGACACGTCCGACTGATCCTGCGCAGCGGCAAACGTATCCTGATCGTCTTCGAAAACGACAAAAACGCTCTCCATGACTGGTGACATGGGTTCATCGTGCGACAACATTGGGCTGTCTACGTGATCCACGTGGCCATTGGGATGTTGCGTGGAAACCGTTTGAATACCCACCGCTGCGTTTTGCGTTGTCACTTCAGTTTGAAAGCTGGGCTGTTGGCTGAGGTGATGATCCGAAATCAGGGTGACATCGGAATGGGCGGGATCAATTGTGTAGCTGCCATCACGGTTTTGCGGCACCGCTTGCCCTAGGTGATCCTGCAAGCTGAGGCCCGCAGCAAGATGGCTGATCCGAATGCCAACAATGCTGCCGCCGGCACCATGGTTCGTTATCCGAACATCGAGATCGTAGGCGTAGTGCGGCGGAGGGGCGGCTTGAAAATACCTGCTGTCAAAGCCATGCGGCGGCCCGCCTCTCACCCAGACACCATCATTGGTCATGATGTTCTCGACATCCTTGATTTCTGGGATGTGACGCCATGAATGAGGTCCATGTCGGGAACTGTCATAGCTGCCCAGAACAAGCGTATCGGTGTTTTCTTTGCCCTCGATCTTTTCGTGCGTGGTTCCGCGCAGATAGAAGAAGTCGCTCCCCTTCTCCATGTTGATTTCTTCCCCGCCCATATTTGCGAAGATAAAGACCCTATCGTTATGTTCAGACCCTTTCACTTCGTCATGCACATGGGAAACCACCCGACCGCCGTGGTCGTGCTGCAATTGGTGCATCATCTGATCAAGGTGGGCGTTGTAGCCCCCAGACCCATGCCCACCACCGGCTGTCTGGGATCCGCTTCCAGGAATCTGTGTTGCGTGGCGAACGTCAACACTGACAGCCAGATCTGGCGGAGTGTAGGTTTGAACGACATCTATCTGGGCTGACGCCTGCGTCGTTGCCATGCCATCCGTGACCCCAATGGAAACGGGAATGTCAGCACGATGAACGCCCGAAGCTGGGTGAAAGGTCCAGGTATCTGCGCTGGTGTCGTGCGTGAAGGTGCCAAATTGTCGATCAATCCGCACGGATGAAACCGACAAACTGTCGTGATCCACATCCTGAGCCTGCACGAGCGACAGAAGCTGCGCGGACGTGAAGGTCTTATCTTGGCCCGCATCCGTCTGGCCCAGATCGCGCGCAGAAACTGTGGGGGCATCGTTCACCGGTGTGATGTTGATATGCGCCCTCGCCGGGTTTGACTCCGTATGACCATCATGGGTTGTAAACCTGAAATAGGTATCAGTGCGATGCACATCCGTTGCAGGTTGGAAAACCAGATGCCCAGCCTTCAGATCAGCGGCACTGATCTGCGTATGCGCTGCAACCTGCACCCCGTTGAGCTTCAACACGCCCTGCGATGCGTAGGGAACATCGAGTATGGTGAGGTGATCCAAAGCATCGCCATCGGGGTCGCTATAGTGCAGATCCGAAAGACGGATCGTGATTGGCGTGTCTTCCGGGGTGCTCAGTTGTGGCACGCTGACCGTCAATCGGGGCGCGTCATTTGTGCCTGTCACCGCCCAATGGAACGTGAAGCTGTCGGTTAAGCCGCCACGATCTGTTATGGTCACAGGCACATCTATGGTCCGTACTTCACCGGCCTTCAGCCCCTGATAATCGGCCACGCTGGCATCAAATGTATAGCTGCCGTCCGTGTTCAGAACAAATCCCGGCACAGTCGCTGTTGTTGTAAACTGGTGCGTATCACCAGCGTCAACGTCCAGAACTGACAAATGGCCGCTCTGGAGTGCTCCTTCGGTGACGGCGCCTTGCTGAGAAACCGCGATAGGGGCGTCATTCGTCCCATGGATAGAGAGCGTCACGGTATGATGCGTGCCGTCCTTTGACGTCACGGTGAACGTGTCAGTCAACGGCGCCGATCTCTGCGTCAGTTGCTGAATGGCCGTCTGCGTATTGTCAGCGGTATATGTCCAATGCCCCTGCGCATCGAGCAGCAAGCTGCCGTAACGGCCCGCACCGGCTGCGCCTGACAGCGGAATGAACTCCGCTTCTCCCGGATCTGGATCCGTAATTGTCAGGGTGCCAGAAGTGGAAATAGCGGCCAGCGTTGTGTGATGCCCAAGACCGACATCTTCGGTAACGTTGCCAGTATCAACGCCCGCAATCCGCGCTGAACCATTGGTGCCGGTGACCGTTATGACAAGATTGCGGGTGTCCGTCGCGCCCGCTTTGTCGGTCACAGTAACGGTAATGGTTACATCGCGTGTTTGGCCGTTTGGAATTGTCTGATAGGCCGCATTTGTGGGATCGAAACGCCACGACCCATCTCCACTTATCGAGAATCCGTCCACAGGCTGGGTGATCGAGAAATGGAGCGTGTCGCCGGTATCCACATCCGTCGCTGACATCTGACCTGTGACGCGTTGCCCCCCCTCTGTTGCGGAAGCTGTCGAAGCACTCAGTACCGGGGCATCATTGGTGCCACGCGCAAAAATCTCGATGTGCTGGGTTGCCTTCGAGCCGTCGCTGGACACGGCTTCGACATCAAAACCCATTGCATGCCGCTGACCTGCTCGCATGCTTTGCACGGCACTATTGTTCAGAGCGAAAGCCCAATGCCCGGATGCGTCCACCGTAAAGGTGCCATAGGTATTGGTTGTGGTTTGCGGTGTGAACGACACGCTGTCATGCACGTCAATGTCATGCGCCTGCAGCTGTCCGCTCACCTGCGCCTTTTTGTCCTCAACGACTTCGCCCAACCAACCAGCGCTTGAGGGGGGCGTAGCGATGACAACCCCGTCTTCGTGGCCTTGAATCGTCACCGATATAGGAACCCGCGTCCCATCTTGGGTCACAAGAACGGCCGTTTCACCCAAGTTTTCGCCCGCTTTCAAACCCTGAATGGTCGGGTTCCCATTGTCAGCGAAATACATCCACTTGTCATGTCCATCTGTGCCATGCGTGGTGTGGAATGCGCCATAAGTGCCCTTTATGGTAGAGGCAAAATTCGCTGGCAACTGGTGCAACACGCCACCAACTTCGATGGCGACCACTTGCCCCTCGCCCGTATCGGGATCTGTGATATCCACATTGTGCCATGGGGTTTCAAGCTTGCCAGAAAAACTGATCTTGTCTTCTGTCACACTGCCAGACGTTGCGCCTGTATAAACGGCTCCGTCATTGGTGCCTGTCACGGTGATAACGAGGTTTTGTGTGTCGGTGGCGGTGCCGTCAGTGACGGTGACCGGAATTGTGACCTGTTCGGTCGCGCCAGCCGCAAGATGCTGGTAGGCCGCGTCTGTCGGGTCGAAGTGCCACGAACCATCTGCATTCAGAGTGAACCCCGCAGGTGCCGCCTGGCCGAGTGAATAGGCCAACGTGTCGCCACTATCCACATCCGTCGCCGACATTTGACCCGTGACCGAGGATCCATCCTCCGTCGCAGAGGCCGTCGCAGTGCTTAGGACAGGCACATCATTGGTGCCATGTATCGTGATCTGAATCTCGTGCGTGGTGCCGTCAAGGCTTCGGATCGTCGTTGTGTCGGTTGCGGTCTGACCCGCACCGAGCTGCTGGATGACCTGCAAACGATTGTCGATATAGTAGATAAAATTACCATCTCTCTGCAGCAGAATATGACCGCCAAGGCGCGAGTTATACCCGATCCCCTGATAGGTCTGCGAACCAATATTGGGATCAAACGAGGCTTCGCCGGGATCGGGATCCGTGATGTCCAGCTTGCCATAGACCTGCAGTTCGTAATGGGTGTTGATGTAGCCGCGATCCTCCGTCACCGAAGGTATTTTGACGTCGGTGATGATCGCGGGATCCCCGTCACCGGCGAGTGTCAGGCTTGCGGTTTGCGCCACCGCCCCGCCTTGGCCATCGTTGACGGTGTAACTCAGGCTAACTGGGCCGTTGTAATTGGCATCTGGTGTGAAGGTGAAACCGTTGGCCGCATCCCCGGCAATCGTGCCGTGGCTCGCACTGAGACCTGTGATGGTGAGCTGATCCCCTGTGTCCACATCTGTCGCATGCGCCAAAAGCTGCGCTACCGTGATCGGAACCGACTTGTCTTCCGTGCCGCCCGGAAGCATGACAGGGCCAGTGACGGCAGGTCCGTCATTCGTGCCTGTGACGGTAATCGCCAGGCTTTTTGTGTCCGTCGCGGTGCCATCGGCGACCGTGACGGGGATGGTGATCTGTTCGGTCGCGCCCGCCCCAAGATGCTGGTAGGCCGCATCTGTGGGGTCAAAATGCCAACTGCCATCGGCGTTGAGCGTAAAGCCCGCAGGGGCTGCCTGTCCCAGAGAATAGGTCAGCGTGTCACCGCTATCCACATCTGTGGCCGACATTTGCCCCGCCACCGCGGCCCCATCCTCTGTCGCAGAGGCCGTCGCTGCACTCAAAACAGGCGCATCATTGGTGCCACGGATTGTGATATGGATCTGATGCGTGGTGCCATCAGCAGAGCGCACACGATAGGTTGCGTGCCCCTCTTGACCAGCGGCCAGTTGCTGGACCGCTGCATTGCTGTTGTCGGTCACGTAACTCCAGCTGCCACTGGAATCGATATGCAGGTTGCCGCCAAATGGATCGGAGATCGCATGTTCTCCGAACTGGCTGTACTGGAAGTGCTCTTGGGATGGGCCGTCGGGATCGCTCACTGTCAGCAAACCACTGACCACAATGCGCCCTTTGACATGATCCTCTGTTGCTGACCCCCTGTCTGTACCACCGATGATTGCCGCGTCGCTTACGGCGGCAAGTGTTGTGGTGGCGCCAGTATGGTTGACACCGCCGTGGGCATCTTTGACATCGTAGGTGAAGTGAACCGCACCGTTGTAGTCTCGCGCAGGCGTAAACGTATAGGTGCCGTCGCCATTGTCCCGGATGGATCCGTGATCAGCCCGCAGTCCTGCAATGGACAGCTTGCCTGTATCATTGGCATCTACCTCAACCGTGTTGGCCAAGAGCTGCGCCTTGGTCAGGGTTTGCGCTGTGTCCTCGGTACCGGGCGCAAGCGTGACTTTGGACTCGCAATAAGGGGCATCGTTGCTGCCGTGGATCGTGATCGTGATGTCATGCGCCGTGCCATCCTTGGAATAGACGGTGATTGTGTCGGTGAGCGTCTGGCCTTCACCCAGTTGGTCAATCGCAGTGCCGCGGGTGGTTGGGCGACCATCAAAAAAGCGCGCATTGCCTGCGTCAGCGGAATAGAACCATTCACCGTTCGCACGCAGATTCAAATCGCCATAGGTGCCGTGGTACGTGTAGCCAAGTCCATGAGTGTCAAAGACGGCTTCGCTTTGGTCTGGGTCAATGATTGTGAGTTTCCCGCTGGCATTCAAAGTCTCCGTACCGATCACACCGATACCAGGTTGGTGTTGATCCGGGGATTTATCGACGCCAGCCTTGTCCTCAGTGACATCCCCCGTATCCACACCACCGATCACGGCAGCGTCCCCAACAGCAGCCAGATTGAGCGAGGCGGTCTGCGCCACAGAACCACCATGTCCGTCGGTGACGGTGTAGCTCAGGCTGACTGGACCGTTGTAGTTGGCGGGGGGCGTGAAGGTGAAGCCATGAGCCGCATCGCCCGTGATTGATCCGTGGCTGACTGTTAGGCTGGTCACTGAGAGATGATCGCCCGTGTCGACATCCGTCGCATGTTCCAGCAACTGTGCCGCCGAGATCAGAACCGCCTTGTCTTCTGTGCCCCCCGGAAGCGCGACCGGACCGCTCACAGCCGGACCGTCATTGGTGCCTGTGACAGTGATCACAAGGCTTTGGGTGTCTGTGGCGGTGCCATCGGTGACGATGACCGGGATGGTGATCTGTTCGGTCGCGCCAACCGCGAGATGCTGGTAGGTCGCGTCTGTCGGGTCAAAGTGCCATGCGCCATTGCGATCCATCACAAAACCAGCGACGGGCTGCGCCATTGAAAAGCGCATGTTGTCCCCGACGTCCACGTCGGTTGCGTTCATCTGTCCGGTGATCGAGTGGCCGTCTTCCGTCGCGCTTGCACTAGCAGCGGCAAGCACAGGCGCATCATTTGTCCCATGCACTGTGATCTCAACCGCGTGGTGGGCAGAGCCGTCTAAGCTATTGACCCAGAACCGGTCGGTCACGGTCTCTCCAGCCTTCAGTCCCTGAACGCTGGGGGCGGCATTGTCCAACTGATAGGTCCAGCTGCCGTCTGCAGAGATCGTGAAGGCACCAAATCCGCCGATCCGAGACTGTGCGACAATTTGGGATTCGCCGGTGTCCGGATCCGTAACACTCAGCGATCCGCTGGCGGTGGCAGATTTATCTTCCGTGACGCCGCCTGTGGACACGCCGCCAAAGGTTGCAGCATCATTGGTGCCTTTGACGGTGATCACAAGATTTTGAGTGTCTATGGCGCTGCCATCGGTGACGGTGACCGGGATGATGATCTGTTCGCTCTGCCCCGCCGCAAGATGCTGGTAGGCCGCGTCTGTGGGATCAAAATGCCAACTGCCATCTGCGTTGAGCGTAAAGCCCGCAGGGGCCGCTTGACCGAGTGCATAGGTCAAGCTGTCGCCCGCATCCAAATCTGTGGCTGACATTTGCCCCGTCACCGCGGCCCCATCCTCTGTCGCAGAGGCCGTTGCTGCACTCAGAACAGGCGCATCATTGGTGCCACGGATTGTGATATGGATCTGATGCGTGGTGCCGTCGGCCGATGTCACAGTGAACGCGGTTGTGATGCTCTGACCGGCGCCGAGCCGTTGCACATCCGGCGCGCCGTTGTCTATGGCGTAGGTCCAAGCGCCAGATGGCCCGATGCCAAAGGTGCCGCCCAGGCTGTCCGTTTGTGGTGTGCTGACAAAATGGTCGTCTCCCTTGTCCGGATCAATGATTAACAAGGCCCCGTTGACAACGAGTTGGCCGCTGCTGACGTTGTGATCCTCGGTAACAGCGCCCCCTCCCGTGCCGGAAATAACGGCACGGTCATCGGTGCCATTGATGGTGACAACGATTTCGCGAGTGGTGCCATCAATGGTCGAAACCGTCAGCCTGTCGGTGATCTGCTCGCCTGATTTCAGCCCCTGAACTGCCGGCTGGCTGTTGTCCAGCGTGTAGCTCCAGGTCCCGTCAGGGGCCACTGTGAAGCTGCCATGGGCACCTTGCACCCCGGTCTGAGGTACAAAACCCGCCTGTCCCGCATCTGGATCGGTCACGTCCAGCTTGCCACCCGTGGATTGGGTTTTGTCCTCGGTGACCGCGCCCACTGCCGTACCGGAAATAACCGCGCGGTCATCAGTGCCCGCAACAGTGATCGTAATAGGGCATGAGGTGCCATCGATTGTGCGGACGACAAAAGTTTCTGTGACGCGGTCTTTGGCCAATAGCGCCTGCACTTCGGTTTTGCTGTTGTCGAGAGTGTATTTCCAAGCGCCGGAGCTCTCAATTTCAAGTGTCCCAAGCTTGCCGTGTTCACTTGTCGGCGCAAACGCCGCTTCACCGGGGTCAGGATCCGAAACCGAGAGTTTGCCTGAGGCGGTTTGCTGCAGATCCTCTGTTGCCGCCCCTTTTGAGAGACCAGAAACCACCGCTGCATCCGGGGTGTTCACAATGTTAAAGGGCAGCAGTGCGGTTGCAGTTTGTCCATCGGGCTGTGTTACGGTTATGCCAATTGCGCCGCTGCCAAACCAATTGGCCGCTGGAATGAGTTGGATGCCCGTGAGTGGTGTCCCCGCAGGAACAACCCATCCTCCGGTTGGATCAGGGTGCCCCGCCGAAAGCGTGGCCCCCGGTGGCAGTCCATGAAAATGCGTCGTAACGCTGTTTGAGTGGGCCCCACCATCCACAGCTGATACCATCAGCTTCAGAGGGCGGTCTTCAAAGCCCGTCGCCGTCATGGCTACAACAGCGGGGCCATTGGGATGGCCTGCAAACGCAAGCTGTGTTGACTGGGCCTGAGTGGGAACCTGCCCGCCGGTTGGCTCGCCCCTCATTTGGGGCGCTATTTCGACAGTGTGGCCGACACTATCCCCAAGCGAGGCCAAGGGGATCCGCAAGGTGCCGAGCTGACCTTCCGCGCCGGGCATATGCTGCGCGCCGGGCAGTACGTTCAAAAGATCGGAAACCTGCGTGGGTGCCACCGGAGGCACTACGGCGCGCGCGGCGCCTTGCATAGGCAGATCTTCCGGATCTTGCCCGGAGAGCTCATTGATCGCGCTTATAGGGATTTGAAAGCTTCGGCCATCTGTCCGACCGCTTGGCAGAGCTGGATCCGCTTCGCCCCCTTGGCTGGAGCGTTCTGTTTCTGGGCCCATGTCTATCGGATCGAACACAACCCATCCAAATCCCTCCTCTGACAGTCCCTCTCGGAGTGACGGCTTTTGGGCTTTGGGGTCGTCTTTCGAAGGTAAATCGGACATGGAAACCTCGTGAATTCAGTACCTCAACGTTCAGTCAGCGCGAGATCAAGATTGGTAAACACTGGCTTCCAGACATACTGGAACACCGTTTTTGAGCCTGTGACGATATCGGCCTCACCGGTCATTCCGGGTAAAAGCGAGAGCTGGTCTTCTGGAGCGCGAAAGAAGTCTCGTGGCAAAGCGACAAGCACCTCGTAGAAAGCCTGTCCGCGGTCATCAAAGAGTGTGGTTGGCGACACTTCTTCGACCACCCCAACCAAAGAACCGTAGCGACTGAAATCGAAACTCTCAATTTTTACGCGCACCTCTTGCCCCACATTCACGAAGGCAACATCGCGCGGTGATAAACGCCCGGAGAAACGCACACCGCCCTCTGCAGGCACAATGGCCGCAACTATGCCGCCGGCCTCAATCACATCTCCGGAACTTTCGTCAGGAAGTGTTTGAACAAGGCCCGCCAAAGGGGCCGTCACTTCCGCTTCCGCAACACGTGCGCGCAGGGCCTGAGCCTCGGCCATAAGAGCGCGGCGCTCTGCGACCGCATCAACAATGCGATTTCGCGCCGTCGAACTCTGGTCCAAATCAACCCGTTCAATTGAGGACTGCAGTTCAACGATTGCCGCCTCTGTTATGGTTTCTCGTCCCGCCAATCGGGAAAGATCGAAACGGTACTGCGCCTCCCGCTCAATCAGCTCAACCATGCGCGCGCGCGCAGACAGACCACGCTCTACCAAGTCTTCCTCGATTGTGCGTTCTTCTTGCGCCACAGAAATCTGGCGCTCTAGCTCTGGCCGCTGCTCTCTAATGGCATCTAATTCGGCGCGCTTTGCTTTGATTTGCGCTTCCAGAACGCTGCGCTCAGCCGACAAGAAATTCTCTTGGGTTTGGATGGCTGCGGTCTCAAACGCGACCAATGCTGGATAAGCCTTGGCATAAGCCGAAAAATCAGGCGCCCGCTTTTCCACAAATGATGTCAAACGTTCAACTTCCAAGGAAAGTCCGGCAATACGTGCGTCAGTTGCAGAAAGAGCGCTCTGCGCCTCGGTGCGGTTCATTGTAACCAGAACGTCGCCTTTCGCCACCATCTCACCCGCGCGCACCAAAACCTCTTCGACCTGTCCACCATGCCGGCTTTCCACACGCTGAACCATCGCAATTGGCTCCACCGCGCCCGGTGCCTTAGCCACTTCATCGATCTTTGCTGTCACGGACCAGCCAACAACAGCAACCAATCCCACCACGGTCGCCCACGCCGCGCGCGTGATCCACTTGGCGGTGGGGCTTTCATCGATACGAAAAGGTTCCAAGGCTTTCTTGTCATTCATGGTGTCGTCTCCTCGGCAACATCACTTAGAGGCGCGTCAAGGTTTCCCTGCTGTTGGATCGGCCCCGCATAAACAAGCGTGCCCCGATCTAGAACAATGGCCATGTCTGCCAAAGGCACCAAAGCCGCATCATGGGTGGCGATCACGACAGTCGCCGCGCCGCGCTTGCGTGCCATGAAATCTGCCAGCTGGGCTCTGGCATCGTCTCCGGCAACCGAAAGCGGATCATCCAACAGATAAACAGGAGCCTTTCTGGCGGTCGCGGCCGACCAGGCAGCGTCCTCTGCTGCGACTTGATCCAATGTCATGGCGTCTTTAAACGCCGGTGGCACATCTGGGTTTTGTCGCGGATCGGACGGCAAAAATACAAATTGCTCCGACAAACTGTCTGGGTTGAAGTGGGAAATTGAACGACCGCCAAGCATTAAGCGACCGGACTGCGTGGCCAAGGCCCCCGACAACACCCGCAAAAGAGTGGACTTGCCAGACCCATTAGGGCCTATCACGGCAACCACTATACCAGCTGGAATCTCAAAGCTTGCGCCGGTGAGGGCTGGATCAGCACCGGCCGCATAGCGTACAAACAGACCTTCCGCTTTGATATCTACCGGCGCCTCAGGCGCGTTGTCCTGTGCGTGGCTCACGGCATGGATAACTTGCAGATCCAATGTGGATTTCAATTGCCGCCACGCGTCCTTCAGGGCACGCAATCTGGGAATGGCCAAAAACACCCCTTGCGCCGGACCGGTGATCCTCCAGGTCAGCAGCATCGTTCCAATGAGCGTTCCCGGTGAAATCAGCCCACGCAAAGCAAGATCCAATCCCACGACGAGTGTGGCAAGCGCCGTCCCAGAGCCAAGCGCGTTGCCCACACTGTGCACAAGCGCCGGTTTCTGATGCGCTGCATGTGTCACACGTGCTGATGCGCGGCTCAACTGATCAAAGCGGGCCATCCATTGTTTGGACACCCCCCGGGTTCTGACGCTGTTGGCAAATGGCAAGTCAGACAGCATGGCCTTGTGCCGTTTTGTCAAATCAGCCTGAATCGGGTCTGACGTCGCCTGTGTCCACCCCAGCAAAACGCCGAGCAACAGAAAGAGAACAAGGTAAATTGCTGGAATGACTGCCAATCCACCGCCAACAACCACCAAAGCAATGAGCGTCAACAGGATGAACGGCGCATCATAAATCGCCACCGTGTTTTTGCTCGCAAAAAGATCAGCGGTCCGTTCACATTGGCGCAATTTTGCCACTGCTGTTTCCGCATCAAGCTTGTTTTGCATCAGATACGGTTGCCGAAACATCCTGTGCGCCACCGCATTACTCACAGTTGCCCCGAAACGCGCATGCTCAGACGCCAACATAGACGCACGAATACGCCGCAGAACCAGCAAGATGCCCAAAACCAATACGGCACCACTGAGCAATGCCGGCAGGCTTGACACCGCTGCGCCGCCCAGAACGCGATCATATACAGCCATCGTGAAAAACGGCACCGTGAGGGCGCACAGATTTATGGCAAGTGACTGCCATATGCCGTGCTGGACAACCCGCCGTGCCCGCGCAGCCAAAGAAAGATAGGTTATCGCAGCAGCATTTTTGGCGGTTACAGCCTCAATGTGCAAAACGCGTTCATTGGGTTTGAGAACGTAATGCTCTGCCTCCCCAACAGTCGACACGTTCTCTAAAAGTCCATCCGTGCGCAGTTGGGCGTAGAGCTCCCCATCACGCAAACACACCAACGCCCCATCACGGCAATCGCGCCAGCCAGCAGGCAATTTTTGCACAACGCTCGCTGACAGCCCCAAAAGCGACACAACCTCCGCCAGATCATCCAGGTCTTCGCTGATGCGATAGCCGTGGCAGGCACTTAGCGCCACCGGCTTTGAAATTGCGCGCCCCAGACCAGCAAGCAACGCAACAAGAAAGTCATGTACTTTTTTAGGTGCATCACTCATTTGCCGGCCTCGTTTTGCAAAGCGATTGCAGGGGCGCGAATACGCTTTGTGACAATCTCGGAAAGGGCTGCCTCTGTTGTTGTCATCACCACAGTAATGTCCTGCGCTTGTTCGTTCAGAACCGATGCAAGCCGCTTGCGGCCATCCAAATCCAGCCCCGCAGCGGGGCGCTCCAACAACAGCAACCGAGGGCGCGCCACAAGCGCTTGAACAATCATCGCACGTTTTACCGCGCCATGAGACAATCCGCCGTTTTTCGTGCGGCTGACATTCGTTTCATAGCCTTGTGCCAAACGTCCGATCAGCACATCCAAGCCAAGGGCAATCGACAGGGCCAAAGCGTCTTGCGCACGCTCCTTTTCAAAGCCCGACAGATTTTCGAGCAATGTCCCACGCACAAATTCTGGCCGCGCTGGAACCAGCACAGCATCCGTCCTGTGTGCGCCAGATCCCCACAAAGCCGTAACCAAAGACTGCAGAACCCTTGCTTCCTTCTTGGTTTCGTCGCCTTTGATCAAGATCACGTCACCTATGCTGATCTCCTCCTCAGAAAAAAAGCGCGACAGCACTCGCATGCAATCGGTGGGTGGAGCTTCGCTTGCATCCGCTTTGTCAAGGCTGCGCATCAATCTGTTGGCTGTCTGAGTGTCGGCGCGGCGCGTCAGTGCCAAAACCGCCCCAATTCCCTGACTGGCGGCGCGGCTTCCGAGAAGGGTACAAGCTGCCAGGCCGCCTGTGGTCATATGCCCATTCAGCACAACAGCGGCGCCAAAGCCCACAATCAAAACCGTTGTTGCCAGACCGGCAACTTGCATCAGATCAAGCTGACGCGCGGACGCCGCTTCCACCCCCAAAAGAGCTTGGGCGCGGCGCCTCAAAAGCGTGCTCATCTGTGCCATTTGACCAGCAATAGAACGCAAATCCCCCCCCGTGCTGTTGGTGATCTGCGTTACGATGAGTTTCATTTCCCTGTTGTTGCGCTCAAACAGCTGGCGTGCTGCTGCCCCTTGAGCGCGCGTGTAAAGAACAACTCCAGCAGCCAGAGAAATGATGCCCAATGGAACAAGCACAACTTGCCCACCGAGAAACCAAATCAGCCCTATGAAAATTAGAACAAAGGGCGCATCGTACAATCCGACAGCTGCTTCGCCTGCTTCAAAGTCCCTCGCCTTTGCTGGCCCATCCATGAGGTGCTGCGCGGTTTCAAACTCGACATGTTGGGACATCAACCGATCAGACACCAGCATCCAATTTCGATGATCTGCGGTTGCGCTGATGTGAGAAAACATGCGTGCCCGCGCCGCACGCAATACACCTCCCAGTAGCAGAGCGATCGCAACAGCCGAAAAAATCACAAAAGCTGTGCCAGAATTTTGGTTCGGGAGGATGCGATCATAAACCTGCAAAAGCGCCAAAGGCATGATCAGCGCCAGAATATTTATCGCGGTCGAAAACACAGCCAACTTAAAGTACATGCCATCACTCTCAACCATAAGTATATAAATGGTCAACAGCGCAGAAGGATATCCGCATAGCCCAATGACATGTCTTTAAAGCACGCGCGGCGCACTTTGGTATTTCTTTCGGTTCTCTGCCTTTGAAGGAATCAACAACATTAAGAAAACCTCCAAAACTCCGCGATTAGTGATTTTCACTGTTTGTGGTAAATCTAGAAAACAACCTAAGCTAATTGATAAGATAGATTGCGATTTTCAACTTGATTGAAAATACTGCTAGTGTGAAAAGCAGTCCTATTCAGCGAGAACCGCTGCTGTACAAACAATTACTTTGGACTCGAGGTGACAAAAATGCCGCGTCAAAGGATGCAGTAGTTCGATCTAGGACGTGACACTTGATTGCCGACTATACTCGGTCTCACATCCGTGCGTCGAACATCTGTGCATTGGGGTAGGATATTGATAAACTTCGAAAGTTCTCATAGGCGGCAGAACCAGAGACAGACCAAGTTTAAATGCACCTCTTCGCACAGCAAACGTTCTGATCGAATGCCAAAGCCATAGCCGAACAGCAGCATTCGAATTCGCAGTTCGGGATCAATCGAAGGACGACCGGTATGGCTATAGAATTCCGCGAGATACGTTCGAATGCCGCTCAGGTCGACATACCGGACAATTGACCACAGCAAATGCTCCTGTGGCACGTGATCTTCCAGAGAAAACTCGTAGACAGAGACGATGGGCTTCCTGCCTCAATCCTCCCACCAATTGGAAGAATTGAATCAGCAGCTCATGCACCGATCAAGGAACAGTTTTTTAACAAAATTTGCCCGTGTAGCCGGGAGAGCCAAGATGTTTACAAATGGTCTTTGAGCTTGTGGGCCCGTTTGATGCAGAACTGCAAATATGTTTTTCAAGCGTTGGAGGCACCGAAAAATAGCTACGACGTGAGCGCTCCCTAGAACGCGTCAAGCGAGTGTTCCAACCCCTTTTTTATGTGCTGTCTAAGCATGCGGTTCGCGCTTTTGCTATCTCGAGCGATGGCGGCATCGAAGATCGCCTTGTGCTCATCGACGGCTTCTTGCCCGCGGTAAGTAAGAACAAGCATCTGGTACCTGAGGTACTTGTCAAAAACGATCTCATGGATGGACATAAGGTTCTCAGAATTGCACGCGCTGATCAGGGCTTTGTGGAATTCAAAATCGTACCGTTTCCAATCCTCTTTTCCTGTTTCATCCCCACCGAGCAGTTTTTTCTCCATCAAGTGTAACTTGTGATGCGCGGCAACCAGGTTGCCTTCCCACTCGGTGTCGCCGTTCTCCACAGAGAGCTCAAGTGCGTGGCACTCGATAAGCGCGCGCAGGTCTGCAATTTCCTTTAAATCTTCCTTGGAGACCGGCTTAACAAGGAAGCCTCTTTGTTCCGGAGCCTCAACGAACCCATCGCTCGCCAACCGATTGAGAGTTTCACGCAAGGTAGACAGAGACGCTTCATAACGTTTTCTCAGCGCTTCCAACTTGAGTTTGGCACCAGGTTCAAGCTCACCAAAGATGATGTCACGCTTGATTTGTTGGTAGGTGCTGGCACCAATCGTGGAAGGCTGCTTTGCCATGTGGTCTGCTCAATATCCGAAAATTTATCCAACAAATAACAGTCAGGCGCGGCATCAGCAATCACGCTTTACACCATATGAATTTTAAAATATCAGATATTATTGAAAATCACAAGGATCACGCATACGATCCTAACATTGAGTGAGTCGCGCCCCATGCGACTGGTCATGCTGGAAAACAGAAGGGACCTTAGGTGTCAGACCCGTTTAAAATTGCCGTGGTTGGCGTGGGCTTGGTTGGCCGCAGACATGTCGATGCGATCCAATCCCTGCAAAATGTTTCCTTGACGGCAGTGGTAGACCAAACCCCCGAGGGGGAGACCTATGCGGCCAAAATAGGCGCCCCATACTTCTCCGATCTCAGTCAGATGTTGCAAACTGTTAGCCCTAACGGAGTCATTCTTGCTACTCCAACGCCACTTCATATCGAGCAAGGTCTCACTTGCGTTGCTTATGGCTGCCCTTTGCTTGTGGAAAAGCCCATCGCCGTCGATGCAGCGTCCGCTCTGAAATTGGTTCACGCTGCAGAAGTTTCAGATGTACCGTTGCTCGTCGGGCATCATCGCCGCCATAATCCGCTGATTGCGGCGGCCAAACAAGCTATTGATGCCAACAAAATTGGAGAGATCCGCGGAATTCAAGGGTCTTGCTGGTTCTACAAACCCGACGGGTATTTCGATGTGGCACCATGGCGGAAGAAAAAGGGAGCCGGCCCGATTTCTGTCAACCTCGTACACGACATTGATCTCATGCGGTACTTGGCAGGCGAGATTATTCAGGTGCACGCCTATGCCCAACCATCACTGCGCGGCTTCGATAACGAAGATGTCGCCGCTGCCGTCATGACTTTTCAAAATGGCGCAATCGCCACAATTAGTGTGTCAGACAGCATTGTATCCCCATGGAGTTGGGAACTTACGTCTGGCGAATACCCAATATATCCCACAACTCAAGAAAGTAGCTATCTCATAGGTGGTTCACACGGATCGATCTCCATACCAGATCTCCGCCTTTGGTCTCACGAAGAGGGGCAAAGAGACTGGTGGACACCAATTTCTGCCACATCCTTGATGACCGCTGCCTCGGACCCTTTGGTCAATCAGATCGCGCATTTTGTGAAGGTGGCAAGGAAAGAAGCATCACCATTGGTGTCGGGATGGGAGGGATTGAAAACCCTGCAAGTCATTGAAGCAATTCAAAAATCTTGCACGTCTGGAGTGTCAGTCACCATAGCAGAACCGACTTCCATGCAATCTGAGATCGCGCTCGCCCCTAAAATATCTGATATTTCGCAAAAAATATTGCAAAAATAATAAAATCAGCCAATGATCAACATCGAAGATTGAGTATCAGTCTAAGGGAGGAAATAGACGATGACCAAATTCACACGCAGAACTGCGCTCTCGGTGCTCATGGCCACCGGCCTCGCCTTTGGCGCCGCAGGCAGCGCGCTTGCAGCAGACAAGGTGAAGCTCCGCCTGGCAACATCAGGCTCTGAAACCGATCAGCGTTCCGTGGCCATGGCCGAAGTCTTTGCGCCGATGGTTGCTGATTTTGCTGACTATGAGCCAAGCTACAACGGCACAATCTTTGCCCAAGGTACTGAGCTTGACGCCATCAGCCGTGGCAACTTGGAAATGTCTATCGCGTCAGCACAGGAGCTGGCACAGTTCTTCCCCGAGTTCTCCATCTTTGCGACCGGATATGTCCATCAAGATGCCGCGCACCAAGTGGCCGTGTTTAACGACCCTCTGATGGACCCTTTCAAAAAGACGGCAGAAGAAGAACTGGGCGTCAAACTGCTGTCGGTCATGTACCTGGGGCGTCGCCAAGTGAACCTGCGCCAGACTAAAGATGAACTGACGGTGACGACGCCGGCCGATTTGGCTGGCGTCAATCTCCGCATGCCGGGCACAGATGCGTGGCAGTTCCTTGGCAAAACCCTTGGTGCTGCGCCAACGCCAATGGCGTTTTCCGAAGTCTATACAGCACTTTCAACAGGTGCGGTGGATGGTCAAGACAACCCGCTACCAACCGTTGTTGACGCCAAGTTCTACGAGGTCACAAATCAGATTGTTCTGACCTCGCACCTCGTCGATCTGAACTACATCGCCATGTCCAAAGCCGTTTGGGACGGCCTGACAGCTGACCAGCAAGCGACCGTTCAAAAGGCCGCAGATGCAGCCGCTGAATCAGGGCGTCAAAAACAATTGGAGAAAGAAGCAAACCTTGTCAGCTTCTTAAAGGAACAAGGTATGGCGATCTACGAACCCGATCTCGACGCATTTCGCAACCAGGTGCAGTCCATGTACCTAGACAGTGAGTTCGCTGCGTCCTGGCCAGAAGGCGTTCTGGATAAAATCAACGCCTTAGGCAACTAAGCCCAACATATTCGAGGGAGGACACTCATGAGAAAGCTGATCAGGGGGGTCTCCCGACTTTCAGAAGCGATTGCCGGCGGCATGCTGGCGGCAATCTTCATAATCTTTCTTCTGCAAATCATTTTGCGATACTTCTTTACCCCTGCCGGCTGGACCCTAGAACTGATTGGTATTCTCTGGGTTTGGGTGATCTTTTTCAGCTGTGCGTTTGTGGTTCACGAGCGTGATCACGTCAAATTCGACATTATCTATCTCTCGGTTCCCACAAAAGTGCGCATGGTGTTTGCGATCATTGGATCTCTCGCTGTGGTCGCAGGCGTGCTCTACAGCTTCCTGCCGACTTGGGACTACATCGACTGGATGAAAATCCGCAAAACCTCCACGGTGCGAAACCCCTTTACCGGCAACAAAATTCCGCTTCGCGACGTGTTCTCAATCTACCTCGTCTTTATGGCAGTTATTGCAGGTCGTTATGCATGGCTTGTGTTCGACATTTTGCGCAACGGGCCTCCAAAAACCGAACTTGAATTGGTCGTAGGCTACAACGTTGTGGACGATCATCCGCGTGTGGACGTTCCGCACGAAGATAACGACAAAGATCAGGGAACTACAAAATGAGCTTTGAACTTGCTTCGTGCCTGCTGACACTTTTTGTGCTTGCAGGGATCGGAACGCCCATCGGATACTCGATCATGCTGGCCTCGATCGTCTATCTTGGCGTTGCAGGGTTAGACGTAGCATTGGCGGGCGAGAAAATCCTGCAGGGATTTTACCGCAGCACTATTTTGCTGGCTGTTCCCCTATTTATCGTAGCAGCCAACATCATGAATGCAGGCTCTATCACGGGCCGCTTGCTGAACTTTTGCGTCGCAGCTGTAGGCCGTTTCAAAGGCGGGCTTGGCCATGTGAACGTGGTGGCTTCTCTGATTTTCTCGGGCATGTCCGGCTCTGCCGTGGCGGATGCTGCCGGCATAGGCAAAATCATCATCGAGATGATGACCAAGGACAATCGCTATCGCCGTGGATATGCGGCAGCCATCACGGCCGCCTCGGCGACAATCGGCCCGATCATTCCTCCGTCTATCCCCATGGTGCTCTATGCGCTCGTATCAAAAACCTCCATCGGTTCTTTGTTTCTAGCGGGTATCCTGCCGGGATTGATCATGGGGGCGGTACTGATGGCGATGAACTACTATCTCGCCAGCAAACGCAACTTTGCGCTTGAAGAGCCTGTGCCTCTTAAAGAGTTGCCGCGAAAGACGGCCAATGCCTTCCCTGCCCTGCTGATGCCAGCAATACTTCTCTACGGCATCTACGGCGGTGTAACCACACCTACAGAAGCCGCCGCTGTCGCAGCTTTCTATGCGCTCCTATTGGCCGCATTTTTCTATCGCGCCCTAACACTGCGCGGCCTGTTTCAGGTGTTTATCGACAGTGCGCGTTCTTCAGCAGCAGTCGGAATGGTCATCGGCGGCGCCTTCATCCTGAACTTCATCGTCATCCAGGAACAAATTCCGCAATCTATTTCCGCAATGCTGGAAGGCGCGGATGTTAGCCCGATCATGTTCCTCATTATGGTGAACCTGCTGATCCTCGTTCTGGGCTGCATTCTGGATGCCACGACCATCATCTTGGTGATCGTTCCCCTGTTTATTCCGACTTGCGAAGCACTTGGCATTGACCTCGTACACTTTGGAGTGCTTGTCGTGGTCAACTCTATGATCGGCTTGATCACTCCGCCATATGGCATTCTTCTTTTTGTCATCAACGCCGTCACCGACATTCCACTGCGCGAGATCATTGCCGAAATCTGGGCCTTCCTAGCTGTCTTGATCGGGGCGCTATTGGTCCTGCTTTTTGCACCTGATCTGGTGCTCTGGCTGCCTCGACTGTTCGGCTATCAAGGGTGATCCGATGGCCCTATCCGTATCGACAACTTCGGTTCCAGGTAGCCTGACTGACAAACTCACGGCCATCGCCAACGCCGGCTTTGACACGGTTGATATCCATGAACCAGACATCACGGCATCAGAGTTAAGTCCTGCGGCCGTCGGCAAGCTCGCAAACGAACTCGGGCTCGGTGTTGGTTTCCTACAGCCCTTTCAAAACCTTGAAGGGCAAGTAGATGCCGAGGCGACTTTCGCTCGTTTCGAAGAAAAGCTGAAATTGGCTTCTTTGCTCGGCGCCAAAGGGATCCTGGTGACATCAGCAACCGTCAATGACGACACCGCAGACGTTGAACGTCGTTTGGCCGATCTTAAACGCGCGGCCGACATGGCTAGAAAGCATGACCAAGTGATTGCGTACATGGCGCTGCCTTGGGCGAAATCTGTTTGCACAGACATTGAAGCATTTGAGGTAGTGTCACGCGTGGACGCACCAAATTTCGGATTGGCGCTGAATTCGTTTTTTTCTCTTGCGGATGGTTCCAAACCGGCGCGGTTGAGGGAAATTCCCGGCCACCAACTGTTCCATGTTCAGCTATCGGATGCACCACGCTTGGAAACGGACATCCGTCACCTCAAGCGCCACTTTGGGCTGCTTCCTGGGCTTGGCGCCCTAAACCTTTCCGGATTTGTCAAAGTACTGGCAAGAGCCGGCTACGAAGGTGCATGGTCCGTTGCCCGCGTAAACGAAACCGCGCCGCAACCCGGCGGTACCACGTTAGCACGAGACAGCTACCGCGCTTTGGTCAATCTGCTGGATGAAGTGGCTCGAAGTGAGCCCGGTATGAACTTTGGCACCCCTGCTATGCCTGCGCGGGTATATGCATCAGGTTTTGAGTTCATCGAATTCACCACCGACGAAGCTAGTGCGCGTGCGCTGGGTGAAAGCCTCGGCGCATTGAGCTTTCGCAGAGAGCGCAAACACGTCAGTAAACAAGTTGAGCTTTGGCGGCAAGGTTCCATCAACTTCGTGATCAACAAAGATCCCGAAGGTTTTGCTCGGAAGGCCTTTCTCGGCCATGGCCCATCGGTCTGTGACATGGGGTTGCGGGTTAAGGACGCCGCTCAGACTGTCGCCCGCGCAACGGCACTTGGCGCGCCAGATTTCTCTCAACCTGTGGGGATTGGCGAACTTGACATCCCTGCCATCCGAGGTGTCGGGGGCAGCGTGGTTCACTTTATCGATGAGCAATCTGACCTTCATCGTGTTTGGGATATCGAGTTTGATCCAGTGCAACACAAGTCGGTGGTCCAGCCTGCCGGGCTGCGCCGTATCGATCATGTGGCACAAACCATGCGCCACGATGAGATGCAGAGTTGGCTACTGTATTATCTGTCGACTTTCGACATGTCCAAAGCCCCTATCCACAACGTTGCGGACCCGTCCGGCGTTGTGCACAGTCAGGCTATTGAGAGCCCCGAAGGCGAGGTGCGCCTGAACCTCAATGGGGCGGTCGGGCGCAATACGTTGGCCGCTTCATTCCTGCAGGAGGGCTTAGGCGCAGGCGTGCAACATATTGCGCTGCTCACGGATGATATTTTTGAAACGTCCGAAATCCTCGCGCAACATGACTTTGGCCGCCTCAAAATCCCTCAAAATTACTATGCCGACTTGCGCGCTACATTCGGCCTGGACGCCGACTTTGTGGCGAGATTGCAAGCTGGCAGCATTCTCTACGACCGCGACGGCGCTAGCGAGTATTTCCAAATCTACAGCAGAACCATGTTCAATGGCTTCTTCTTCGAGATCGTGCAGCGGAAAGGCGGCTACGCCGGTTTTGGCGCCCGAAACGCGCCCATTCGCCTCGCAGCGCAGCAGGCCTATGCGGCGTCTGCGGATCAAAACACGGAGCCAGCACACTCATGAAGGCCGCACTCATCGGCAAAAATACCTCCGGTTCGCTAACCCCGAAACTTCATGAGCAAGAGGGGAAGGCTCAAGGCTTCGCTTACAGCTATTCCCGAATTGATCCGTCAGAAACCCCTCCGGATCTCCAGAGTGTTTCTGAGTGTATGGAATGGGCCGAGGCTCATGGTTTGGCCGGTGTAAATGTCACATACCCTTTCAAAAACGACGCCGTTGCATATGTGGATGAGCTTTCGCCAATCGCAAGGAAGTTGGCATCCGTGAATACGGTTGTGTTTCGTGACGGTCGACGCATTGGCCACAATACGGACTACGGTGGCTTTTCCAGAGCTTTGGAAGAAGTACTCCAGAACCAGTGTAAAACGACATGTGTTCTCTTTGGTGCTGGGGGCGCTGCAAGTGCTGTTGGTTTGGCGCTGCTGGACGCAGGCGTGCAAAACTTGACGGTCATCGACCCCCAACAAGACCGCGCAAAAGAGCTTTCTGAAAGCCTGAGTGCTTTGCGGCCCGGCTGTACAATTGCGCATTCCCGATTGTGCTCGTACGACACCTTGGTGAAAGCCAATGGCGTTGTGAACGCTACTCCACTGGGTATGGGGCTGGATCAAAGGAAATCCTTTGATCCAGCCAAATTGACGCTCGGCACTTGGGTTGCTGACATCGTCTACTTCCCTTTGGAAACGCCCCTTTTGCAGACCGCCAGAACTTGCGGTCTCACCGTTATGAGCGGACGCGGCATGGCGCTTCACCAAGCGGCAGAAGCCTTCCAGCTGATCACAGGGCGTCAGGCCAATGTGGCGCGCATGAGCGCTCACTTCTCCGCGCTTCTTGAAGAGAAAACACCTCATTCGGAGACAGAACATGTCTGAAGATGCAGAAGCCGTACGCCACTGGTGGCGCACATCAATCATCGACATGGCCCCGGGACAAATCGCGTTCCGTGGCGAGGCAATTGAAGACCTGATTGGCAACGTCAGTTTTGCGCAAATGATCTGGCACATGGTACGCGGGGGAGTTCCTTCCAAGGAAGTAGCCGCGCTTTTTGAGGCGGCGCTGGTTGCTGGCGTCGATCACGGCCCTCAGGCCCCATCCATTGCCGCAGCGCGCATGGCCGCGACCTGTGGCGTCGGCCTAAACAACGCCATGGCCACTGCAGTGAATATGCTCGGCGATGTTCATGGCGGGGCTGGCGAGCAATGCGCCGAACTTTACTTTGGCATTTCGGCCCGCATCGACAATGGAGAGCGCCTTTCTGATGCTGTGAAGGCAGGCCTGAATGATTGGCGCGCCACCTACGGGAAAATCGTATCGGGCTTCGGTCATCGTTTCCACAAGCCGGTCGACCCACGTGCCCCGCGTCTCTTGCAGCTTGTTCATGACGCCGCCGAAGTCGGAACAGTGTCCGGGCGCTACGCGGATATCGGCGAAGCAGTCCAGGAGGAATTGGCTCAGCAACGCGGTGGCCGCGCAATTGCCATGAACATCGATGGTGCCACAGCTGTGATCTTTTGCGAACTGGGCTTCCCCGCACCGCTGTCTCGCGGCTTGTTTTGCTTGTCGCGCTCTGTCGGCATCCTGTCACACGCATGGGAACAAATGCAGCAGGGCGGGCGCAACAAAGGGCCAATTCCTCCCAAGTACCTCCCCCTCTATCAACCAACAGGAACGGAATGACCCATCGCCCGAAATCCTTCCGGGTCGGCCTCATCGGATGTGGCCGCATAAGCGATATTTACCTCACAACTTTGGCAAAGTTTAATCAGGTCGAGGTTGTGGCCTGCGCCAGTCTTGAACCCTCCGAAAGTCGCGCGAAAGCGGCGCAGCACGGTATTCCCAAAGCCTGCACACCGGAGGATCTGCTGGCAGATCCCGGTATTGATTGTGTTTTGAATCTCACCATTCCAGCAGCGCACGCTGAAGTAAGCTGCAAAGCGCTTTTGGCTGGCAAACATGTCTATTCGGAAAAGCCTTTCGTGACCGACCGTGAAGACGGCAAAACCCTTTTGGATTTGGCCAAGCAAAAAGGACTGCTGATTGGCAATGCTCCTGACACGTTCTTGGGCGGGCGTTGGCAAACTGTACGCAGGCTCTTGGATGACGGAGCGATTGGGAAACCGACAGGCGTCTTTGCGCATGTTGGCACACATGGAACCGAAAGACACCATCCTAACCCCGACTTTTACTATCAGCCTGGCGGCGGGCCTCTGCTCGATCTCGGCCCATATTATTTGACCGCAATGGTGTTTTGCCTTGGCCCTATCTCCAAAGTTGCGGGCATGGCGCGCCGTACATTTGACAAGCGGCAAATCGAAAACGGCCCACGCAATGGCACATGGATGAATGTGGAGGTGGACACCCATTCTCTCAGCCTTTTGCAGTTTGAAAGTGGTGTGTTGGGCCAGATGACCATGAGTTTCGACATTTGGGACAGCGAGATACCTCGCTTTGAAATCTATGGCGAAACCGGCACTATTTGCATCCCTGATCCTGATCCAGTGCATGGGGCCAATGACTTTCACGGCCCCGTATGGCTGCGCACCAGGGAGACCTCTCGCTGGAGCCATCAACCACGTCCGACGGGGCGGGATTTTTGGGAGGAAATCCCGCCCGTCCATGGCTTTAACGAAAACAGCAGAGGCCTCGGGCTGTTGGACTTGGCAGCGGCTGTTGAGGAGAACAGAGCGCCGCGCGCGAGCGGCGAGTTGGCCTTCCACGTGTTCGACGCAATGGACGCAATTGCGCGATCCGGCCAGAGCTCGACTTTTGAAGAGATTGCCACCACCTGTGTGCGTCCATCACCTCTCCCAATTGATTTCTTGTCTCCAGTCAAGGACCCGGCTCATGCCCGTTGAGAACCTTAGCTTCGCCGCCCCTTTTTTCACCGTTCGCTTGCTCACTGATGTAACAACCTACGATTTGGACACCCGTGCTATCGCTCTAAACTTGGGCAAAAGCGCGATATCCGTTGAACAACAGTCACTGGCGCCGTTGACCTCTGTCATCGTTCAAGATTGCACGCTGTCTGATGTGGAGCGCTGTCTACTTATTGAAGGCTTTGACGATCACGAAGACGATGAGGCCTTTTTTAAAGAAATCAAAGCTCATTGGCCTTCTGCCTTTGATGTGCGGCGCGAAGAGCGTTTGCGCGGTGTCAGCCACTACATGTCTCCCAAATCCATCAAGGGCGATCTGGGATTGACCATGTATCACTCCGGCTCGGTACCGCTGAAAGTGGGCCTGCACAGAGATCACCCGTTCTGCCCCGTTCCGGGATTTCGAGAGGTCCACACGCAGGTCGTTGGCTTTGGTAAAATGCAGCAATGTCGGGAAAAGGACGTGGGCACCTTGTATTTGGAAGAACCAATGGCGCCCGGCACCACCCATCGTCCAATGTATGATGCCAACGGCAACTACCCTTGGCATCAATATGAAACCATCACACCAAGTGTTTTTCTCGCGGTTGAGTTGCTTCCACAAGGCGCCTCTTTCCCAGGTCAGGAGATGTAATATGTCACACAAACTTCTTCCAACCGACCTGAACTTTGATGGCCCTTTCCCTCGACTGTCGCGCCGTTTGAGGCTTGGTGTCGTCGGAGGAGGCAGGATATCAGAAACCCAGGCGACCGCAGCCCGCCTAACAGGTCAGTGGGAAGTTGTTGCGGGCGCTTTGAGTTCTGACCCAACCCGCAGCGCAGAACGTGGCAAACGTTGGTACCTGGACCCGGATCGAAGCTATTCCTCCTTTGAGGCGATGGCGGCATCAGAAGCTGATCATCCGCAAGGGGTAGATGCGGTTATGATAACCACCCCGAACAACATGCATTTTCCTGCTGCGAAGGCGTTTCTGAAGGCCGGCATCTCGGTGATCTGCGACAAACCGTTGACCAATGAAATCGATGAGGCACACGCCCTTGTCGCGGCGACCCAAGACACCAATCAGGTTTTTGGTGTCGGGTATGTAATGTCTTGTTTCCCCATGGTGCGCCAAGCAAAACACATTGTGGCTCAAGGCGGCATTGGCGAGATCAATCAGATTCACGTTGAATTCATGCAGGACTGGATGGTGCCCGAAGAAGTCGCCGATGCGCCTCACGTCAAATGGCGACTTGACCCCAAAATTTCGGGACCAACCAGCTGCGTTGGTGACATTGGCACCCATGCTGCGCATCTGGCCAGCTTCGTTTCGGGGCTTTCTCTGACCGATCTACAGGCTGAGTTTCATGTGTGCGGCGCGCCAAAGCCTTTGGAAGACACAGTCTTCATGCGTACGAAGTTTGCTGGATGTGTTCCTGGAACGCTCATGGCCACTCGGCTCGCACCTGGGAATCGCGGAGGCCTCAGGCTACGCATTTATGGCAACGAAGGTGGCGTTGAATGGGATCTGGAGAACTCCGAGCAGCTCAAATTCAACCGTTTTGGGGAGGCGGATCGGGTCATCAGCCGAGGTCATGGTCACGAGGTCGCGCCTCATGTTGAGCGTTTGATCCGCACCGCGCGGGGGTTTCCCGAAGGCATCATTGAAGCCTGGGCCACGTTGTACGCTGAACTGGCATTGGCGGTTGCTGCGCACAAAGATGGGGTTTCTTCGCCGCCAGATTGGCTGGATTTTCCAAGGGTTGAAGCTGGCGCGAATGGGGTTGCATTTGTGGACGCGGCCGTGCGTAGCAATGCGACCTCGGGTACTTGGGTGCAGGTATAATAACAATAAACATAGAGCTTTACCTGACCGCCTGTCACCGCAGGCGGTCTTTTTCTTTGGCAAAATCGAAAAGTTGATATTTTCAAAAACATCTGATATTTTTGCATTTGTGTGATGAATTAGATTCGCTGGGAGGCGCACAAGATGACCGGATCACAATCTGAGGCGAGCCCCTCATCGCTCTACTCCCTTGCGCATCTCACTTTGATCAATTGCACCCCACCGGAACTGGTCTACATCGCGGCGCGCGCAGGGTATGACGCCGTAAGTCCACGTTTTATTCCCATGCACGTCCCCGGAGAGTTCACCCAGTCTCCAGTGAGCAAATCGCAGGTCCAGGCCACAAAGACGGCTTTGACGACAACTGGATTGAGCGTGCTGGATGTCGAGCTGGCCCGCATCACTGAAGATGTAGATCCACGCAGTTTCGAAAGGTCTTTGGAAATCGGCGGTGAACTTGGCGCCAAACGCATGATCATGAGCGCTTGGACCAACACGAGAGACGATCGAGACTTTCTCATCGATGTCTACGCAGAGACATGTGAACTCGCCGCACCCTATGGTCTGACGATCGACCTCGAGTTTCCGTCCTTTTCACGCTTGCGAACATTGGACGAAGTGCTCGACATCGTGACAGCGGCCGACCAGCCCAACGGCGGTATTCTTGTCGACACCCTGTATCTGCATCTCAGCCGCGTTGACCTAGGAGAGCTGCTACATGTACCAGCTAACCTTCTGCATTTTCTGCATATTTCTGATTGCCTACCCGGCATCGCAGACACCCGCGCAGGCATGATCCAGCTCGCACGCGACGCGCGCTTGTACCCGGGAGAAGGCTGGATTGATTTTGCTGGGATCATCGAGCGCATGCCTCCTGTCGACTACTGCATAGAGCTGCCCAACCAGAGCCGCGTCGCGGAACTTGGCTATGAAGAACACGCGCGCCGCTGCCTGACACACGCGAAACGCACATTTGGAGAGGCGCGTTCTCAACGCCGCCTGTCAGACCCTTCCACCCTTTCCATCAACGAGGAACACCATGGGCAGAGAGCTCACTAACGAAGAGCGTGACCTGGTCGCGCAGATGGTCGATCGCGCACGCGCGGCAATGGCCCAGATCGAAGACTGGAGTCAGGCGGATCTTGACCGGCTGTCCCAAGCAATCGCCTGGTATGCTGGCAACGAGAAAACTTTCACCCGTTTGGCCAAGCAAGGCGTGGATGAAAGTGGCATTGGGGATCGCGAAGGTCGCCCCGGCAAACGCTTCAAAATTCATATGGTATTGCGCGACGTCTTGCGCACCCCTTCCACCGGCGCCGTTGAGGTGGACGAAGCAAAGGGCCTGGTCAAATATGCAAAACCGGCTGGTGTGATCGCCTCCCTCATCCCCATGACCAACCCGGCCATGACGCCGCCGGTGACAGGCGTGTCGTCAGCAAACGCGCGCAACGCGGTCATTTTCTCTCCACATCCCCGTACTGCACAGACCACCTACGAGATGGTCGAGGTCATGCGCGCCGCCTGCCGCGCAGCTGGCGCACCAGAGGATCTCTTCCAATCCATCCGCAAACCTTCTATCCCAATGACCCAACATTTGATGGAGGTTTGTGACCTGACCCTCGCCACGGGCGGCAAACCCATGGTCAAGGCCGCCTATAGCTCTGGTCGTCCAGCCTATGGCGTCGGCGCAGGCAATTCCTCCATCGTGATCGACGAAACCGCGGATCTGGACATCGCGGCTCAGAACACACGCATTTCCAAAACATCCGACTTCGGCTCAGGCTGTTCGGCAGACGGCAACATCATCATTCAGCGCTCGATCTACGAGAACATGGTGAAAGCGCTGGAAGCGGAAGGCGGCTACCTATGTTCTGAGGAAGAAAAAGCACTGCTCGAAGCCGCCATGTGGGACGAAAATGGCAACCGCACATTCCCGACAATCGCCTGTCGCCCTCAGCAAACTGCAGAGGTCGCCGGGTTCTCTATTCCCGAAGACCGAAAATTTCTGATGGTCGAGAACCAAGGCCAAATCGGGCCAGAGCACAAATTCTCCAAAGAGAAGCTCACCACGCTCATGGCCCTCTATCACTTTGACAGTTTCGACGACGCGCTCGAAACCGTCGGCAAGATCTATGCGACCGGTGGCAAGGGGCATTCCTGCGGCATCTACAGCCACAATGACGATCACATTGACCGCCTCGCACGTCTGGCGCCGGTGAGCCGTATGATGGTGCGCCAACCCCAATCCAAGGCCAACGCGGGCGCATGGACCAACGGCATGCCCATGACCTCTTCGCTTGGCTGCGGCATCTGGGGCGGCAACATCACCAATGAGAATGTCACCATGAAACACATGATGAATTACACGTGGGTCAGCCGCCCTATCGCAGAGGATCGACCTTCTGAGGAAGAGCTGTTTGGAGAATTCTATGGCGAGGAGGTCGCGTGATGGACGGCAGCAAAGTGGACGGGAAAACCGTAGCAGAGCACATCGTCGATTTCCTGCAGCGCAGAGAGGTTGAACATGTGTTCGGCCTTTGCGGTCACACCAACATTGCGGTGCTTGCCGCTCTGGCAGAGAGCCCGATTGATTTTATCACAGTACGTCACGAACAAATCGCCAGCCACGCCGCAGACGCCTATGCCCGCGTGAGCGGTAAGGCCTCGGTGGTGCTGTCACACCTCTCCCCTGGTTTGACCAACTGCGCCACCGGGGTCGCCAATGCCGCATTGGATTGTATTCCAATGGTGGTCATTGCTGGCGACATTCCCACGCATTATTACGGAAAACACCCCCATCAGGAGGTCAACCTGCATGCCGACGCCGCCCAATGGGAAATTTACCGTCCGTTTGTGAAACGCGCTTGGCGCGTCGACCGCGCAGACCTGATGGCGGAAATCCTCGAAAAAGCCTTCCATTTGGCCGAAAGTGGCCAACCAGGCCCAGTGCTGGTTAATGTGCCAATGGATATCTTTTCCGAAGTGATCCCTTCGGACACTTTTGACAGGGTCGCCCAAAACACCCGCGCCTTGGTTAAGCCTTCGATTGATGACGAAACGGCGCGCCAAATCGTTGCGAAACTGGCATCTTCCAAGGCGCCTGTCGCTTACGTCGGCGGCGGCATTCTTTTGGCGCAGGCCAGCGATGAACTGCGCGAGTTTGTGGATCACATGGGTCTGCCTGTTGCGCACTCCTTGATGGGAAAAGGTGCACTGCGCGATGATCATCCACTCGTGATGGGCATGACTGGCTTCTGGGGCACCGAGTTGGTGAACCAATCCTGTCTGAACGCGGATACCGTCTTTGCCGTCGGCACCCGCTTCAAAGAGGCTGACTGCTCCAGCTGGTATCCGGGCTACACTTTCAACATCGGCGGCAAAACCGACACCACCAAAGTGATCCACATCGACATCGAGCCAACGGAGATCGGCCGCAATTATCCTACCGAAATCGGTGTTGTCGCCGATGCCAAAGCGGCGCTGCGTGTCCTCACTAGGGTCGCGCGTGAAATGTATCCAAACGGCTTGGATCGCACAGACAAGAAGGCAGAAATCATCAAGTTCCGCACTTCGTTCAAAGCTTCAAATGCGGAAATGCAAGCCTCGAAAGCGTTTCCAATGGTGCCGGAGCGTATTCTTGCGGACACACGCAAAGCGCTACCAGAGAATGCAATCATTACAACCGATGTCGGGTGGAACAAAAACGGTGTCGGACAGCAGTTTGACATTCTGACCCCAGGTTCCATCCTCACTCCGGGCGGCTTCGCCACCATGGGGTTTGGCCCCCCCGGCGCGATTGGAGCCAAGTTGGCGGCGCCGGACCGAGTTGTCCTCAGCCTGGTGGGCGACGGCGGATTTGGTCAGAACCCGTCGATGTTGGCCACCGCCGTTGAGTTGGATCTGGGGATCATCTGGCTGGTAATGAACAACAATGCTTTCGGCACAATCGCAGGCCTGCAGAAAGCGCACTACGGGTTAACCTACGGCACCACGTTCCCAGGCACACCGGACGCGCCAACAAATGGGCCCGGCTACGCTGAAATTGCACGAGCCTATGGTGCCGAAGGGATCCGAGTCACCTCCGCAAGCGAGCTGCTGCCAGCACTGGAAGCGGCAATTGCCAGCGGAAAGCCCACAGTTTTGGATGTCCCAATGATCAACAACCCCACGCCAACTACCGGACACTGGAACATCTTGGACATCTACTCGCCAGACAAGAATGTATCGCACGTTTCGACGTAGTCTATATGTGCGCTAATTTTTTCAATTGGCGCACATCAAACAATGAAATGAAGTCTAGAGGATACAAACTAACTCAATACTCTCGCTTGTTTTTGCCTAACAAGGGCTGCCGCATTGAGCAAACAAGAATGAGTACATGGTACTTTGCGCCAAACAAAGCAGCCGTCTATCACCAACGCAGTAAATAGTCGGTTTCCGCCCCTTAAATTTGCCGATTCTCGCGAACGTCCCTGCGTGCTTAGTTGCAAGACTACGCCGCCCCTAGGGACGGCCCAAACTCATTCAATCACCTCATAGTCTCCCCTAACCTTCTCTCGTTTCTCAGCAAGCCGCCGAGCAGCCCGATATTCGCTTGTGCCGCGCCGGAAACGGTTTTCGTGATAGTCGATGATCATGTCTTTTTCATCCTCGGTGAAGACCTCATCGGAACACATGGCTTCCATCAACGCATCACTTTGCTCTTGGGACATCTTGCCATAGTGCCGCTCCGTGATTTGATCATCGTCATGGCCTAAATGCATAGACCATGCTTTGCGCTCATCTTGTGTTCGGCAAATCCTGCTCCCCAGTGCCTTGAGGGTGTGTCTCGCTGAATGGGGCGAGCAAGGCTGCTCAATCGCGGATGAGGCGCACGCAAAGGCTGTTTGGAGCGGCCGCGCAGTTTGTATGGGCTCAACAGGCGCAAGATCCACTGAACGCTTGCCAAGATGACTAGAAGCCGGAAAAATCCCATCCCGCCCGCAAAAGCCCAATACTCTCAATTCCTCGATCCACTCCAGGAAGATCTCTTGGAAGCTCTCGGTTCGAGGAAACCATCTGGCTCGGTAGCTCTTGCTGTTTTTGGCCTCCATATCGCGAGCATCCTGCATGACAGTCCTGCGCTGAAGGTCGAGGTGCTTAAAACGCACAGCAATGAGCGCTTGAGCCCTGAGACCACAGACATAGGTGAAAGCCACCATCGCCCGATCCCGGCGTTGTAAAATGGTGGTTGTGGGCATTGTTTCCACCATACGCCAAGCCTCCTCGATGCTGAGGTACGGCTTGATCTCCTCTCTAGATTTCTTAGCCGTCGCGCCGCGCGGCAAAGTAAAGTAATCCGGAATGCTCACGCTGAGACGCCGGCATCCACTTTGTCCCCGCAGCCATTTGAAGAACAGCGACAACTGTGCCGCCCTATGGCACACGGTAGAATTGCTCAAACCGCCCTCTTCCCTCGGCAACTTCGCGAAACGCACCAGATGATCGCGATAAGATCCCGCGTGTTTGGGGGTCACCTTGGCAAAGGATATACCGCCCAAAAACACTTCAAACTCCCTGATACTGACAAGATGCGCCTGCTTAGTCTTAGGGTTGTATCGCCCTGCATAGGCCTGCCAATCATGTATGATCCGATCATTGATTGTGACGAACGCCACACCTTGAGAGGGGCTATCCTTCCCAATACAACCTGAAAGCTCACCCTTATCTTCGTCTATTCGGGCCAGCCCAGTGTTGGACGTAATGCAGGCCTTGATTTTGTCGTGTTCCGTCGCCCCTAGTAGCTTCGTTATCATGCGTCCGCAGTCGCAACACGTCGCAACCGCAAACCATTTATTTCCCTTTAACTCGCGAAAAGACACCGTCTTGGTTTCCGGGAAGACAGCTTGACCACAACCGGTACATTTGAACTCGCCAAGGCGGAGGTTTCTGCGTTTCCTCTGCCGCCTTTCATCGTGGAACCGCTTCAGCTCTGCCCCTCGAAACAAATAGGGCAATTCACCGTCGGAAGTGGTCAGGCCTGCACCAACCCAGTTTGACACAGTGTTCCGGCATACGTCGTAAAGTGACTGAACTTCCTCAACGGAGTAAACCATATGAATACAGGGACGCACGTTCTTATAGGAGCGGCTCATGAAGTACCCTCCTCTACTTCTACTTTGGCGTGCGGGGTGCGTTTGACCCCGCTGCCGATTTTCCTGGAGAAAGCGCTTTCAAACGCGATGAGCTCTGAAAGCCGCCAGCGCGTGGTCTTCTCAGACAGTTTCACCGGATCAGGCAGCCGCCCAATCTTCACGCGCCGCCAAACCTCTTGGCGACATATTCCCAACCGATCCGCCACCTCTCGGTCCCTGAGAAACCGCTCCTGATCCGGAGGCAATATATTTGTCGCCTTAAGTTTTGACTTGGATTGCTCCTTACACGGTCGCGCCTTTTGCTTCTTTGGCGTTAAATGCGCTTTGGCCTCAGGCTCTAGTGTCACAGGCGGCGCACAGCGTTCCGGTTCTGCAATGTCAAAGCGCTCAAACATATCCAGAGTTCCTGGATCATCGCTTATGTCACCCGGCATCACGCCACCCCGCCTTTTAGGAGCTCTCGAATGTCACCAACGCGCCAAGCGGTGGTGCGTGGCCCGAGGTGTACGGGCTTAGGAAAGCGCCCGCTGCGAACGCCCGCCCACCATGTGGAGCGACAGACCGGAACCGGGCCATTGGGGTGCGAGATCTGCTTTTCGCGAAGCAGAGCATCATTGGGGAGATCGTCGAATGTCATCGAACCTATCCTTCTAAACTTCAGATAGGTTAGACGCTCTCACAGTCCGAATTGGTCGTGGGCCGTAAGACTTAGTCTTAGCTCGTACGGCCTAAGTGAGTTTATTTTCTTGGGTACATTTGACCCCATACATCAGGATCGACGTGAGTATTCGCGCTTTCCCTAATGTAATTTAGAATCGTAGATTCAGCTACATCACAGTTAAGTTCGACTGTTTTGGCCGCGATTTGTTTCGCTGTATCCGATCGCGTGGCACGCAGGTCAAAATTATAGGCATCGCATACCGCTCCTATCAGGATTTTCTCCAAGCAAATCACTTTTCTCGTTAAAGCGCTCTTTTCACTTGGGTTGGCGAAATCTTCTGAGAGTTGTTTTATACGACGCTGCAGGTTCTGGATTTGATTGGCTTCTTCATTTTTATCATCGGCGGAGGCTACAGCCAGCGCTTCAATCTGTCGCTGTAGATTTTCATTTTCGACGCCAAGCGCTGCAAGCTGTCGTTGTGCGTCGCCTTCCGCTGCCGCCTGTGCCGCTCGTTCTTCCAAATCTCGCCTTAGCTGCGCATTCTCTTCCTTGAGGGCAGAAATTTGGTCCTGCTTCATGCTTTTCCTACCATTACTCTCAATCCAGACAGCTCGACGCCAAGCCTCGGAGATGATGTAGCCAAATTTGTCCAGCCAGAGCACATAGTCCTTTGGAGCAGCCTTCTCGGAAATGTCACCCACTTCAACGGCGCGCTCCAGCATCCGAAACCGGTCATCCCGTTCCCGAATTGTATTGCCAAATTCGGGCTCTTGCCCGCGCCAGCTATCAGTGGTGAACGGATCAAAATTTAGGGACAGATCTATCGCTTCACGAGGCGTCCAATAAGGTTTACGTGCTCATTTGGTGATCAAGTGCCGCTCGCGCTGAAGATAGGCATCTGACAGCATCTCTTCGCGCAGCAGGGCAAAGTGCTGACCATCAAATCCGATGGGCCCTTGCGGCGTGATTGCCAGCCACCAATCGCTGTGGAAGGGCACACCGTTTTTCTCACCCCACCAGAGCCAATCTATTGGTGCCGCTGATCGTATTCCGTCGCTTGTTGTCCTTTCTAGCAGCGCTGAGAGCGGTGCGATGTGTTCGACAGCATCTGCGGCTTCCGGTGAAACGCCCAAAGCCAAGAGGAGCGCGTCTCTTGTGGTCCAGGAAGCCTGATAGATCCAAGCTTGCATCAACGTTTCTGTTGGTTCGGCAGAAAGAGTGGCCGCGTCTTTCATTTAGGCTTTAGTCCTGTCTTAAGTCTTCAAGTTTGTCGGCCCACCACTGGGCAAGCTTGACGCGCTCCTCCCAATGCTGGCCTCGTGCATAGGCGCGGCGAATTTCGTTTTTCTCGAGATGCGCCAAAGCGCGTTCGATGGCATCAGGATGCCAAAGCCCGGATTCATTCGCCAATGTCGAGAATACAGCCCGAAACCCATGCGCGGTCATTTCTTCTTTGCCATACCCCATCCGACGCAAAGCTGCATTGAGTGTATTGTCACTCATCGACCTTTGTGCGGAGCGTATAGAGGGAAACACAAGCTTTCCCCAACCTGTCAGCTCCTTGAGATGGGCCAAAATGCCCAGCGCCTGGTGCGGCAGCGGAACAACATGCTCTCGACGCATCTTGGTGGGTTCTAACGGAATGGTCCAAGTGGCCCCTGCTTCATCGAACTCGTCCCAACTAGCAAGCCGCAGCTCGCCGGGGCGCACGGCGGTGATCGAGAGGAGCTGCAAAGCAAACCTTGTCGCTCTTTGCCCGGAGAAGTCATCAATAGCACGCATCAGAGCACCGACTTCTTTAGGATCGGTGATCGCGGCCCTATGCGTGACCTTATGCTGAATCAGAGCATCCTTGAGCCCAAAGGTTGGATCATTATCAACTTTGCCCAGCGCAATGGCATAGCGAAAAACGGCCCCAGCTGCGGAGCGCATACGTTTGGCGCTCTCGTGATTGCCTTTCTTCTCGACTTTGCGCAGCGGCACAAGAATGTCTTGTGCAGTGACCCGGCTAATGGGCATGTGCCCTATGTCGGCGTTGAGCAACCTGTGGAACCATTCCGTCTTCACAAGCGTCGCTTCTGCACGCCCCTCCTTGCGTTTCTTGTCCAATAGTTCGGCCGCCAACAGCGCGAAGGTGTCATTTTGCAGCGCAGCTTCATTTATCTGCTGCTCTTTGCGCTGCGCTGACGGATCGACACCGCTTGCCACACAACCTCTCGCTTCATCCCGACGCTTACGCGCTTGCGCCAAAGTCACATCTGGATATTTGCCCAGCGCGAGCAGCTTCTCTTTACCATGCAGTCGATACTTGAAGCGCCATAGTTTGCTGCCGCTCGGGTTCACCAAAAGGTACAGCCCATCAAAGTCCGCGCGCTTGAAGGGTTTGGCTTTGGGCTTGAGTGCCCGAATCTTAGCATCGCTCAAAATAGTCATGGGGGTATCTTCCAAATTGCTACACGGCACGTACCCCCAGAGATACCCCCGATTGAGGCAGACTTGGCTGGACGTGGCAGGACAACATGGAACAAGACCAATAGAAAAAACCTGCAAATACAGGCTACTATCAGACTAGATCGGACGCAATTGGAAGATTAAGTGGTGCCCCCACACGGACTCGAACCGCGGACCTACTGATTACAAATCAGTTGCTCTACCAGCTGAGCTATAGGGGCACTGACGCTTCCTCTAAGGGTTTGGCGCGGGAGCTGCAAGAGGTTTTTTTAGCGATTTGCGCGGGCCAGCAAACCAACCGCCACAAGCCCCACCAAAACGATCAAAATCGCCCCCGGGCTGGCGTCGCCAAGGTTCTCCAGACTGGCCTGCTCATGCACCCTTGTGGCCAATGTATCAAAGTTGAAGGGCCGCAGCAGCATCGTCGCCGGAAGCTCTTTCACACAGTCCACAAACACCAGCAGAAGCGCGGAGCCGATGGAGGCCCGCACCAGCGGCAGATACACCTCCCAGAGCACCTTAACGCGGCTACGGCCTAACGAGCGCGCCGCCATTGGCAGGCTTGGGGCGACTCGCCCCATCGCGCCATCTGCGGCCCCTTGCGCAATCGCGAAGAAGCGCACGCAATAGGCCAGAATCAGGGCAAATGATGTGCCGGTCAAAAGCAGCCCTGAGGGGCCGCCTGTGACCGCTTCCACCAAATCGGCCAGAGAGTGGTCGATGGTCGCCAGCGGGATCAGAATCCCTACGCCAAGCACGGCGCCCGGGGCGGCATAGCCTATGGTGGTGATCGGCAGCAGCAGGCGTGGCAGGCTGCGGCCAGAGAGGCGCACGCCATAGACCATGAACACCCCTGCGGTCACCGTGACAAAGGCCGCAATGCCGCCCACACGCAGCGTGTTATAGAGCGCGGTCAAAAGCGCGGGATCCTGCCAGCGCTCCAGATTGCCAATCGCCTGATGGGTGATCACCGCAAAAGGCAGCACAAAACCAATCGCAAAAGGCAACAGACAGAAAAGACAGGCCAAGGCGCTGGCCGGTCCGGTCAGTTGCGCGCGTTCTGGCGCGCGGTGCCGGGTGCTGAGGCTGAAGAACTGCACCTTGCGGCGGCTGATTTTCTCCATAGTGACCAGCACAATCACCAGCATCAGCACCACGCTGGAAAGCTGCGCCGCGCCACCTGCGTTGTTGCTTTCCAGCCAGACGCTGAAAATCCCTGTGGTGAGGGTCTGCACCGCGAAATAATCCACCGTGCCAAAATCATTAACCGTTTCCATCATCACGATGGCGGTCCCGGCAGCGATGGCCGGGCGCGCCAACGGCAGACCAATGCGCCAGAACCGGGCAAAAGCCCCTGCCCCAAGCGATCTCGCCACCTCTTCGCCGGCTCCGGATTGCTCGCGAAACGCAGCCCGCGCCAGAATATAGACATAGGGGAAAAGCGCGGCAGACAGCACCAAGATCGCCGCCCCCATGGAGCGGATTTCCGGGAACCAGTAGTCCCGGCTGGTCTGCCACCCAAACAAGGAACGCAGGCCGGTTTGCACCGGGCCCGCATATTCGAGAAAATCCACCAACGCGTAGGCGCCCACATAGGCCGGGATCGACAATGGCAACAGCAGCGCCCATTGGATCCAGCGCACCCCGGCAAAGCGGTAGCGTGTCACCAGCCAGGCGGTCGTAGCCCCCATGGTGGCGGCCAGCGCCCCGACCGACACCATCAGCACCAAAGTGTTGCGCATGTAGCGTGGCAAGGTGGTGGACAGCAGATGCGGCCAGATGTTTTCCGCCGGATGAAAGGCAATCCACACCACCGCCAGGATCGGCGCCAGCACAACAGCGGCAATCACAAATGCCCCTGCCGACCAAGGGTCCACCATAGGCAGGCGCTTGGGCTTGCCACCGGGGACTGCGAGGGCCGGATCAGCGCCGGAAGAGGTCGAGGGAGCGGGAGTTTTCACGGTGTATTCCTTTTTCGCGCCCTTCTGTTGCCTGAATCTGGTTTCACTGTCCAGAAACGAAGCTATACTTGTGCCAAGCACAATCCAAAAACGAAAAAGAACATGCAGATTGTCCTACATGCGGGCGCGCACTACACAGACGAAGGCAAACTCCTGGGCAGCTTGAACCAGAACAAGGCGCTGCTGGCCGATCACGGCATCGCTTTGCCGCCGCCCAGCACCTATCGTCGTCAGATCCGCGACACGCTGGGAGAGATGAGCAAATCCGTGATGGCAACGGATTTCAAAGGCGCGGTCATGTCCGGCATGATTGGTGACGCAAAGCCTGACCGGCTGATCCTGTCCAACGACAATTTCTTCGGCGTGCCCCGCCGCGCCATCCGCAACAACATGCTGTTTCCCGCCGCACCGGAACGGCTGCGCACGATGTCTTCGCTGTTTTACGGCGAGGATATCGAGATCTTCATCTCCATTCGCAATCCGGCCACCTTTGTACCCGCGCTGGTCAAAGCTTCGCCCAAGCACAGCATCGAGGAAGTCACCGACAATTGTGACCCGCTTCAACTGCGCTGGTCAGATCTGATCCTCAATGTGCGCGAGGCCGTGCCGCATATGCCGGTCACCATCTGGTGCAACGAAGACACCCCGCTGATCTGGGAAGAGATTTTGCGCGAAATGGCCGGGCTTGATCCCAACACGCCAATTGAGGGTGGCACGTCGCTTTTGCAAAACATCATGAGCGAAGAGGGCATGGCGCGTCTGAACACTTTCCTTGCGGAGCACCCCGGTCTCACCGAGATTCAGAAGCGCCGGGTCTATGCGGCGTTTCTGGATAAGTTTGCGCTGGAAGATGAGATCGAAGAAGAGCTCGACCTGCCCGGTTGGACCGAGGCGATGGTGGACGCCATGTCAGACGCCTATGACGAGGATGTCTTCCGCATCGAGCGCATCCCCGGCGTGACCCTGATCCACCCGTAAGCCAATCGACGCGCTCAAAAACAAAACGGCCCCCAAAAAGGAGCCGTTCCAATCCGTGCAAACTCTGCGACTGCGCAGGTTACCCCATGCCAAGCGCCGCTTTGTACATGTCGATCACCGCCTCTTGCTCGGCAATGTCGTTTGGGTCCTGCTTGCGCTCGCGCAGTATAGTGCGGATCGCCTTCACATCAAATCCACGGCCCTTCATCTCAGCAAAGACCTCTTTGATCTGCTCAGACACTTCTTTCTTTTCTTCTTCCAAACGCTCCACGCGCTCGATGAATTGCTTCAGCTCCTGACCGGTGACGCTGTATTGGGAGTCTGACGATGTGCCTTCGCTCATAAGTGACCTCTTGTCTTGCCTGATGCGCGTGTTCGGGACCTCCCGCAACACCCACGACGCCTGCTCAGACGCCAATTAATAAGGCTCGTATAGACCGCAAAGCGCGCCGCCATGCAAGGGGCACTCCGCGCGCATCGGCCAATTCTCTCGCAACATGCGGCCTCTGTCCCGGTTTGTCGCACAAGGCGCGCCCATGCTTGATCCCTGCCCCACAATCCGCTAGGCGCTTTTCACGGCTGACGCGGCCCCAACGGCCCGGCCTCGCAATTGAAGGAACACCACATGCAATGGATGATCTGGGGCGGCGCCCTCTTGTCGCTGATTGGTCTGCTGGGCCTCATGCTCTCCATCGTGAAAGTCGCCAAGGCCAAACGCGCGGGCCTCTCTGACGAAGAGCTGCGCGCCGCAGTTCAGAAGGTTGTCCCCCTCAACATGGGCGCGCTGTTTCTTTCCGTGATCGGGCTCATGGTGGTGATGGTCGGAATTTCTTTCTCCTGACCGCCGCCCCCAGCGCCATCGCGCTCAACAATTTAGCGAGCCAAATCCCTGCGCCTCTTTGATCAGCTCATCAAATAGTGGCTCAGGCTGCCAATATTCGGCATCCCCTTCCGCGAGAACCCGCAGCTGCGTGCGCAGCGGGATCAGCCCCAACTGATCGCTCGCCATCATCGGCCCACCGCGCCAGCGCGGAAAACCGAATCCATGGATCATGGCCACGTCAATCTCCGCAGGCGTTTTCACAACGCCCTGCCGCAAAAGCTTGGCGCCGGCATTGGCCATGGCCGCAAGACAACTGCGTGTGATCTCCGCCTCTTTGGTGCTGGTCTTGGGCAAGGGCCGCGTGTCTTCGGCCAGCGCCACCGCCAACAGATCGCGGGCGGCCTCATCAGCCTCTCCCAGCGGGTGCTCCATCGAATAGAGATACCACCCTTTGCGCATATCGCGCCCTTCGCGCCCGTTGCCATAAAGCGACGCTGACAGGCTGGCCCCGGCAATGCGCAACCCCGGTGCATTCAGCCCCAAAGCATCCGCCACCTGAAACGGCCCCCGCGCCATGCCCCAACCCAGCATCACCCGGTCGATCTCATAAGGGTCGGCCCCAAGGCGCAAAAGCTCCTCTGCCGCGCGGATACAGGCTCCCATCAAGGTCTGTCCGACAAGCCCGGCCTGCGCCTTGGCCGTCACGGGAAAAAAGCCCATCTTGCTTAGCGCCTCAACACAGGTGGCCATCGCGGCGGCGCCGGTCTGTGCCCCGGCCCCGATCTCCACACCGGCAGTGCGCAGGTAGAGGTTCGGCACGTAAAGGCTTAAAAGATCTTCCGGATTCTCCGTCGCGCTCGCCAATGTCTCAAGCGGGGCAGCGGGGTCATGCACCACAATGAGCGCACCCTCATCTACAATGCCGTCGAGCTGGGACACCAACTGTCGCGACACTTCCTGCCCCAGCCCCACCGCTTCGATCACCATATCCGCCGCGCTCAGCGCCACCAGATCTTGGGGCGTCGACAAGGCCGCCCGCATGGCATCTGCCTGCGCGCCTGAGACCTGCCCGCGGTCCGTCTGCCGGTGCAGCACCGCCTCCAGGCGCTTTTGCGCCAGATCGAGTGCGGCAGGCACCTGCGCCACCATCACCACCTCAAAGCCGGAGCGTAGCCCCGCCAGCGCCAGCTCCGCGCCCAGTCGGTCACGCCCGACAATCACACCAAGCGTCTTGATCTCCCGAGGCATTTCCTCCAGCAGCTCTGACAAGCGCACCTCTCGGCGCTCCGCCAGTGCCACATGCTGCAATGCCGCGCGCTGCTTGCCGTTCAGCAGCTCTTCAAAACGGTCCCGCTCAAAATCCAAGCCGACGTCAAACGGCAACAACGGCGCAACCCGCACGCATTCCACAATCGCATGCCCCGCATCCTGCCCCTGCGCGGCAAGACGTTTGCGCCAGCTTTCAATTGATTTCTGATGTCCGGCAAAGTCGCTGATCTGCTCAAACGCCTCCCGTGTGGGCCTCGCTGGTTTGAACTGGGCAATACAGGTCAGCGCAAAAAGAACCGTGGCTTCCTCGATATCGCCCTCAGCCACTTCATCCACCGCGCCTTCCAGCCCTGGTGCGTTTGCAGGCATCAACGCCCCCGCCAGCAACAGCTTCAGCGCGGCATCCGCGCCAATCAATCGCGGCAACCTTTGGGTCGCCCCCGCGCCGGGGATCACCCCAAGCGCCGCGTCCGGCATGGCAAATTGCGCGGTGTGATGCGCGACGCGGTAGTGACATGCCAGCGCAAACTCCAACCCGCTGCCCACAACTGCGCCGCTCAATCCGATCACCACCGGTTTACCCGCCGCTTCAACCATGTTGCACAGATCGCTAAGCCGCAAAGGATTTTTGGGTGCACCAATCTCCGCATAATCGCTGCCACCGGCAAAATCGCCCGCTGCGCCGATCAGCGCGATGGCCCCAACCATCTGATCTTCAAGCGCGCGCGCCACAGCCTCCTGCACCGCCTGGCGCACAGGCGCGCCCCGCGCGTCCGATGGCGGCTCTGACAGGGAAAGGATCGCCACCCCGCCCTCAATCCGATAGTCTAGCAACTGCGTCATGCCTCAACCCTGACAATCTTATGGTGCAAGTCTTTGTGTTTTCAGAGTTTAGCGGCCTGCCCCTCTCACGCAAGCCTGAGATCGCCGCCGCGCATTTTTTGACAGCAAATAGACCTGCACACCACTCTTGAAACACATGCAGTTTTTATTATATGTGCATCCTATGGAGGAATTCTAATGAAGCCAGACGTCACCGCCTTCTTTGATGATGCGACCAACACTGTCTCCTTTGTGGTCAAAGACCCGGAAGGCAGCGCCTGTGCCATCATCGACAGCGTGCTGGATTTTGACCACGCCGCCGGGCGGACCGATACCAAATCCGCAGATGCGATCATTGCGCACATCAAAGCCAACGCGCTGAAGGTCGTCTGGATCTTGGAAAGCCACGTCCACGCCGATCACCTCTCCGCCGCCCCCTATCTTCAGGAACAGCTTGGCGGCAAAATCGGCATCGGCAAAAACATCACCCTCATTCAGGACACCTTCGGGAAAATCTTCAACGAAGGCACCGAATTTCAGCGAGACGGCTCGCAGTTTGATCAGCTCTTCTCAGAAGGCGACAGCTTCATGATCGGCCAGATGCGCTGTGACGTCCTGCACACTCCGGGCCACACACCGGCCTGCATGACCTATGTGATTGGCGATGCGGCCTTTGTGGGTGACACGCTGTTCATGCCCGATTTCGGCACCGCCCGCTGTGACTTCCCTGGCGGCTCGTCTGAGGATCTTTTTCACTCGATCCAGAAAATCCTCTCCCTGCCGGATGACACCCGCATCTTTGTTGGCCACGACTACAAAGCGCCGGGGCGCGATGAATTTGCTTGGGAAACCACAGTCGCCGCGCAGAAAGCCAACAACGTGCATGTGGGGGCCGAGGCGGATCAGGCAAGCTTTGTCGCCATGCGCGATGCCCGCGACGCCACGCTTTCGATGCCCAAGCTCATCATCCCCTCGCTGCAAGTGAACATGCGCGCAGGCCAGATGCCGGAACCGGATGAGGATGGCGATGTCTACCTCAAGGTCCCCATAAATAAGCTTTGACCCTCAAGGCACTTTAAGAAAAGGAAAACACATGTTGAACGCGATCCCCGCCGATTGGCTTTGGGGGCTGGCTGGCGGCCTGTTGATCGGCGCCGGCGGTGCAGTCTTTCTACTCGGCAATGGCCGCATCATGGGCGCAAGCGGCATCCTTGGCGGGCTGGTGGACGGCTCCGGACGCAGCAATTGGGCGGAACGGGCGATCTTTCTGTTGGGGGTCTTCGCCCTGCCGCTTTTGCTGCTGCCTGTGGCGGGACCGGTCGACACCCATGTGACCCAGAACCTGCTGGTGCTGGTTGCCGCCGGTCTTTGCGTGGGCATCGGCACACGTATGGCCAATGGCTGCACCTCCGGCCACGGCGTCTGCGGCATCTCCCGCCTGTCGCTGCGCGGGATTGTGGCCACTGTGTTCTACATCCTCGCAGGCGGGCTGACCGTCGCGCTCTTCCGCCATCTTCTGGGAGTGATCTGATGCCCCGTTTCCTGCTCGCGTTTCTCGCCGGTGGCCTCTTTGGCACGGGCCTCTTTCTCTCCGGCATGACCGACGCCGCCAAAGTTCAGGGCTGGCTCGATGTTTTTGGCGCATGGGATCCAACACTCGCATTTGTGATGGGCGGTGCGATCATCCCCATGGCGATCGCCTGGCGCATCGCTGAAGGGCGCAAGCCACTGGTTGGCGGCACTTTCCCCAAACCGCCAGAGCCCAAACTTGGCCGCAATCTTGTTGTGGGATCTGTGCTTTTTGGGGTTGGCTGGGGACTGGCGGGCCTTTGCCCCGGCCCCGCAGTGGCCTCGCTCAGCTATGGTGGTTGGCCGCATTGGGTGTTCTTTGCCGCGATGATCGCTGGCATGATCCTCACCCCATTTGCGCGCGCGCAGCTAGACAGAGTGGTTCCTGCCGAGTAATCAATCCGCATGGATATTCGTCAGATCACCGACCGCTTCTTTGCCGCGCCTCAGATTGACGCAGCAGACTTCGCCGCCCTTGCCGATGCTGGCTTTGGACTTGTCATCAACAACCGGCCCGACGGCGAAGTCGGCCCGGACCAGCACAGCGAAACCATGCGCGCCGCAGCCGAGGCAGCTGGCCTGAAATATGTGGTCAACCCGCTGACCATGGAAACCATGACCGAAGACCGTCAGGCGCTTCAGCGCGACAGTCTTGCGGATTGCGAAGGCAAAGTTCTGGCCTACTGCCGCTCCGGCACGCGCTCCACAATCTGCTGGGCGCTGGCACATGCGGGCGAGATGGCCTCTGAAGACATCGTCAACGCTGCCGCGCAGGGCGGCTACGATCTCTCCGGTCTAAAACCGCATCTCGAACAGATCAAAAACAACAAATAAGCATTTGCTTAAAAACAGAAAAGCCCCGATGGATCGGGGCTTTTTCTTTCGGTATACGGCCGGACTTATGTGCCGGAGAGATCCAGATCCGCCAGCGCCATCGGGTCGCCGATATCATCTGACCCCAGATTGATCAGATCATCCAGATCGTCCAACCCGCCAAAATCTTCCCCGCTGTCCGCATCCAATCCGATGCCACCCATGGAATCCAGATCCGGCAGATCGCCGCCAAGATCAGGCAGACCACCACCATCAAGATCGGGCAATCCGCCGCCCAGATCAGGCAGGTCCCCACCCATGTCCGGCATACCGCCGTCCAGATCAGGAAGGCCGCCGCCGCTCAGGTCAGGCAGGGCCGGTGTGTCCATATCAGGCATGCCACCCATGGCAGGCAAATCGCCGCCCATATCTGGCATACCGCCCATTGCAGGCATGGCAGGCTCATCCATTCCGGGCAGACCGCCCATATCAGATGCGCCTGCAAGACCATTCGTCAGACCGCTCGCCAGCGCCGCGCCAGCAAGCCCCGGCACACAGACCGCACGCATCCCGTCGAGCTGACCGATGCGGGCATCCGCGATCACCTCACCACCCAGCGCTTCGAGCTTGGCGGATTTGATCGGGTCTTCCGGCAGTTTCAGCACATCGCCAACCTGCAAGCCCTGAATTTGCGCAATCGGCATGGAAACCTTGCCAATCACCGCATTCAGCGTGGTGGTTGCCTGTTTGACCGTGCTCTGGAATTTCTCAGCACCGGATTTCTCTTCCTCGTCACTGCCTTCAACAAGCACTTCGATGTCCGGGAAAATCCACGCCATGGTGCCGGTTTTCTTGCCATGCTCCAGCGTGATGTCCATCACGAACATATGGTAGTCCTGCGCCATCATGCCCAGCGACAAGGTCCGCCGGTCCGCCACCATCGCGCCAAACTTGTAGTGCTGCAGCCATTTCGGCGGCTCGCCCTCTTCGCCCAGATTGCGGACAAACCGCATCAGCGCATCTTCCATCAGCGGGGTGATCAATGCGGCATCCACGCGGGTCGGCACACGATCCACGACCGGCTTGGGGATCACCTGCCCCAGCGTCTGAAATTCCACCAGCCCGGCAAGCACCTGCATATCCACCGCCATGGCACCGGGCTCACCATTCTGCCCTTCCAGAATGGCCAGCAGCGATTCTTCATCGAGAATCTCCTGCAGCGCACGGTGCGGCAGCGTGGTGTGGGTCACCTTGGTCACATCAAGCGCCAGATCGAGCCCCTTCTCAGCAGCCTTGGCCAGCCCAAGCCGCATGGCTTTTGTCGGCGACATCGCCCGTGCCTGATGCTCGGTGCTGCCGTCCGTTGCCTTACGTCTGAGAATGGAGCTGCCTTTGGTCTCGCCCATGTTCATCACTGCCATATTTGTGGATCCGTTCCATGGCAGATTTGCCCCAATAAGGTTAACAGCCTCTCTACGAAGCCGCTAAAACGCCTTCAAAAACCGGTCATTGTGCCGCGAGCGCTGCGGATTGTGGCAGGATCACCCGAAAGGCTGCGCCACTCTGCCCGGGCAGGTAGTCCACAGAGCCGCCCAGACGGGTCATAATCTCTCGGCAAATCGCCAATCCAAGCCCCGCGCCGCTGACTTTCTGCTCACCAGTCCGGGCGAATTTTTCAAAGATCACCGCCTGATCCGCTTTGGAAATGCCGCTGCCATTGTCGATAAAATCAATCACCAGCTGCCCCTGCCCGTATTGCACCGAAATATGCAGCTTCGGCGTTGGCGCATCACAATATTTCTGAGCGTTTCCAATAAGATTGATAAAGACCTGACTGAGGCGATCAAGGTCGGTGGTCAGGGTCACTTTCTCCGACAAGAGATCGCGCATCACCCGAAGTTCGACGGTCTGATTGCCCGTCAGCGCACTTGACAGCGCATGATCAAGCACATCGCCCAGCACACCGGTCTGTTCATTCAGGCTCACCTGTCCGTTCTCCAGAACACTCAGATCCAACAGATCATCCAGCAGCCGCGTCAGGCGGATCGCCTCATCGTGGATGATCGAACTGTAACGCACCTTTTCCTTCGCACTTAGCCGGTCGCTATCGCGCAAAATCTCTGAAAAGGCGCGGATAGAGGTCATCGGTGTGCGCAACTCATGGCTGACCTGACTGAGGAAGGCATCCTTCTGTTCCGAGATCTGCGTGAGCTTCTCATTGGCCTGCCTCAGCTGCCGTGCCGTGCGCGCCTGCTCCTCAGATTTCGCCTCAAGCCGCGAGGAATATTCCATCATCTGCGCGGTCTCATCCGCCACCGCCATCAGGTCTTCCACCGACACAGAGGCACCGCCCACAATCTGCCCGATCATCGCATGGGCCGTCGCCGCGCCCACAGAACCCGCCAGCTCACGCTCCAGCACCGCAAGGAAATCCGGTGACGGCTCGGGCACCAGCCCGCTCAAGCCCTGCCGACGCGCCTCGCGCTCAAACAACCGCTGCGCCTCCCGCGCGCCAATGATGCGCTGCGCCATCACCATCAGGTCTTCACTCTGCGCAAGGCTCCCGCTCCAGCTCTGCGGCGTGCGGCTGTGCTCAAACACATTCACAAACTGCGCTCCCTGCAGCCGTTCAAGCGGCGAAGGAAAGCCTACCAGCGAAGCAATGAAAAAGCTCAGCGTGTTCAGCAGCATCGACCAGAAGATCGCATGCACCAGCGGGTCCATCCCCGTGATGCCAAAAAACGCCTGTGGCCGCAGCCAGCCAAGCCCAAACGGCCCCTCTGTCAGCACCGCAGTGCCGATCAGCGTTCCGGTCCCAAAGCTGGGCAGCAACAGCGTATAGGCCCAGATCAGAAAGCCCACGCTCAGGCCCACAAAGGCGCCGGTGCGCGTGGCCCCGCGCCAGAAAATCCCGCCAATCAGCACCGGCAGGAACTGCGCCACACCGGCAAAGGAGATCAACCCGATAGAGGCCAGCGCCGCCCCTCCGCCGGACAGGCGGAAATAGAGGTAGCCCAGAAAGACCACAGCGGCGATCGAGATCCGGCGCGACAAAAGCACCACATGGCGCACATCGCCAGACACCGTTGCGCCCCCGCTTTGCGCGCTCAGCCAAATCGGCATGACAATGTGGTTGGATACCATAGTGGAAAGCGCCAGCGCGGCGACAATCACCATCGAAGTTGCGCTGGAAAACCCGCCCAGAAACGACAGCATCGCCAGCCCGTCATTTCCCGTCGCCAGCGGCACGGTCAGCACAAAGAAATCAGGATTGGCTCCGGGCGGCATCATATCAAGGCCAACCACCGCAATCGGCACCACAAAGAGGCTCATCACCATCAGATAAAGCGGAAAGGCCCAGCTTGCCGTGCGCAGGTGATCCTCGTCCTCATTCTCAACCACCATGACCTGAAACATCCGCGGCAGACACAAGAACGCGGCCGCCGAGAGGAAGATCAACGTCGCCCAGCGGTCACCGCGCATGTCCCACTGACCGATCTTGCTGGCATCAATCCGCTCGAAAATATCGCTCACGCCGCCCGCAACGCCCCAGACCACAAAGGCCCCCACGGCTAGAAGCGCGAAGAGTTTGACAATCGCCTCCACCGCAATCGCCATAACCACCCCATGGTGGCGCTCATTGGCATCAAGGTTGCGCGTGCCAAAGACAATTGTGAAAAGCGCCAGGCCGCAGGCCACCAGCAGAGCGTTGTTGCCGTGATTGATTTCCGTCAACTCCGCGCCGTAAGCATCTGAGAAAACACCAAAACTCACGGTGACTGACTGAAGCTGCAGCGCGATATAGGGCGTGGTGCCAATCACCGCAAGAATGGTTACCCCAACCGCGAGCATATTGGATTTTCCGTAACGCGAGGAGATCAGATCCGCAATCGAGGTGATGCGCTGACTGCGTCCGATGCGCACCAGTTTGCGCAGCAGCCACCACCAGCCGATCACCACCAGCGACGGCCCGATATAAATCGTCAGATACTCTAATCCTGAGCGCGCGGCGTAGCCAACTGCGCCATAAAACGTCCAGGCGGTGCAATAGATGGACAGGGATAATGTGTAGATCAGCGGGCTGCGCAGCCAGCCGCCTTTGCCGTTGAGCGCCGCACGCTCCGCACCAAAAGCCACCGCAAACAGAAAGGCGACATAGATCAGGCACACGCCGACGAGGATGTTTAACGCCCCCATCAGCGCCCCCCGCCTTCCTCCTGCGCATCACTGCGTTTCATCAGAAAGGCAAACCAAGCCCCGAGCAGCACAAGCGCAAACCAAACCAGAAAGATATAGATGATGGCGTCCGAGCTGGCGACGCTGCCCGCACCATCCTCAGGGGTCGGCCACAGCAACGGCACCGCCCACAGCACAGCGCCCACCACAGGCACCATGCGAACGGTGTCAATCAACCTGCGGCGGCGATAGCTCTGCCGCTCCAGAAACGGGATATTGGGCCGATCGCTCATTGAGCCTGCTGCTCACCCACCACCAGCTCCCGCACGGCATCCAGCACTTCGGCATTGGAAAATGGTTTGGTCATGAACCGGCTTGCGCCTGCGCGCGCGGCCATCTCACGATCTTTGACCTGCCCTTTGGCTGTCAGCATCAGCACCGGAATGCCTTTGGTGAGCTCAGCCTCACGCAGCTCCCGCAGAATGTCATAGCCATTCTTGCCAGGCAGCATCACATCCAGGATCACAACATCCGGCAACGCCGCAGTCACCACGCCAACGGCATCATGCCCGTTGGAATGGGTCGACACAGTCCAGCCGTCCCGCGACAGGATAAAGCTGATTGCTTCGATGATATTGGGCTCATCTTCAATGACGAGAACATTCTTGCCCATGCAGCCTCCCCTCCCCGAAAGTCCACAAACGGTGGTCCATTTTTAGCGTGCGCTTGGCAAAAGCCAAGAGGATTTCTTGCGTCATGATCTCGCAGCCAAAAGTGAAGGCTCCCGGCGGCCGTCACAGACCTCCAGCGGACAGACCCGACAGGAGGATCCAACCGGGGCCCCGGTGTCATCTTTCACGTCCAGCGGAACGATCAACATATATGCGTGATAGAGCGGTGCGACATTCACCTGAATCTGCCCAACAGGCTCAGAGACAGCATAACAGTCAAAATCCCGCGCCTCCCGGCCCGCCATGGTCAGCCGTTGCCGCAGCGCCTGCATCGGACGTGACAGCGCCTGAAACAGCGGCCACTTCGGGCAAGCGCCGGAAAATCTCGGGATCGCAAAGCCTTCCACCGGTTTGCGCAACATAAGTGTGCCAGACGCATCCGCCATCACAAGCCCCAACGGGCGCTCAAGCAGCGCATCAGAGACCGCCGCCAGCCGCCGCAACACGGCGCTCAGCGACGCGCCTGTTTCGCTGACAAGCCAGGTCGGCTCCACCATACCGTCTTTCAAATGACGCGCGAGCATCTCCATCGGCAAATCCCGCGCATCCGCCCGCAGCTGCCGCACCACGCCCAGCGCCATGTCCCGCGCCGCCTCTGTGGTCAGCAACGGCTGATTGGCAACAAAAGCCTGCAAGGTTTCAAACGAGGCTTCGCCCAGCGCATCAAACTGAAAGTCATGGGCCTGCAACATGGCCTCCACCTCCTCCAGTGGCAGCGTCATGCCCGCCCGCGCATCGCCCGCGTCATCCAGATAAGACACCAACTGCTCCGCCCCTTCGGCAAGCCGTTGGCTGTCTTCGTTCAGGTTGCGGTGAAACCGGTTGCGCCACTCCGGCTCAATCTCCTTGGTTTCCGCCAGAATACCCGCCGTTGAGCGGATTGCCGTCACCATGGTCAGCATCTCATGCACCGAGGTCGCCAGATGCGGATCATGCGTCAGCCGGTCGGTCAGCGTCGCCGCCGTATGTTCCAGACTGCGCAGCCTCTGGTGCTGCTCCGCGATCAGCGCCGCAAACCCGGGAAAACGTCCGGCAAATTCATCGCTGCGCGCCACCTCGGGTGAGGCCCCCTGCGCATCTGCCGCCGCCTCCCGCAATGTGGCCAGCAATGCCGCCTCCGCCCCCTCACTCAGCAAAGAGGGCTCCACATCCAGCGCCTTGGCGATGTCGTTCAGCAACTTCCCGCCGATGCGACGCCGGTTATGCTCGATTAAGTTGAGGTAGCTCGCAGAAATTCCCACACGGTCAGCAAGTTCCGCTTGTCGCACCTTTGCAACCAAGCGCCGCTCACGTATACGGCTCCCCGCCAATCCGCTTTGTGGCATCACGTCCTCCCCGACGTTTCGCTTCAAAAACAATGACCTTCTGCGCCGCAGAATAATTTGTTTACAAATTGCTGCGCAGCAGTGCGAATTACTTTACAAAAAAATTGTTACAAGAAAAGCAGTTGTTGCGAAATTTTCGAGCCGCCTTCGATAATGAAACTGCACATCTGTGCGCGCGACGTCCGGGGAAGAGGAGCCCCTGTCGCACTTTACATAACGGGAGGATTATATGTCCAAAAGCAACTTTACACGTCGTGGCTTGCTTAAGACGAGCGCTGTTACCGGCGCCGGTCTGGCTCTGCCAACCATCTTTACGGCGCAGTCTGCTCACGCGTTCACCAACGAACCCACCGGCGGCACCGTGACTCTGGGCTTCAACGTGCCACAGACCGGTCCATACGCCGACGAAGGGGCGGACGAGCTGCGTGCCTACCAGCTGGCCGTTGAGCACCTCAACGGCGGCGGCGACGGCGGCATGATGAACACCTTCAGCTCCAAGGCGCTGCAAGGCAACGGTATCCTCGGCAAGAAAGTCGAGTTCGTCACCGGCGACACCCAGACCAAATCTGACGCGGCGCGCGCCTCTGCCAAGTCGATGATCGAAAAAGACGGCGCAATCATGATCACAGGTGGTTCGTCCTCCGGTGTGGCCGTGGCTGTGCAGGCGCTCTGCCAAGAGGCTGGCGTGATCTTCATGGCGGGTCTGACCCACTCCAACGACACCACCGGTAAAGACCGCAAAGCCAACGGCTTCCGTCACTTCTTCAACTCCTACATGTCCGGCGCGGCGCTGGCACCTGTGCTGGCAGGCGCATACGGCAAAGACCGTAAAGCCTATCACCTGACCGCGGACTACAACTGGGGTTACACCACAGAAGAGGCCGTGAAAGCCTCCACCGAAGCCATGGGCTGGGAAACCGTTGCCGCGGTGAAAACCCCGCTCACGCAAACCGACTTCTCCTCCTATATTGCGCCGGTTCTGCAATCTGGTGCCGACACGCTGGTTCTGAACCACTACGGCGGCAACATGGTGAACTCGCTGACCAACGCGGTTCAGTTCGGTCTGCGTGACAAGCAGGTGAACGGCAAAGACTTCCAGATCATCGTTCCGCTCTACTCCCGCCTGATGGCGAAGGGTGCGGGTGCCAACGTGAAGGGCATCTTCGGCTCCACCAACTGGCACTGGTCGCTGACCGATGAGGGCTCCAAAGCCTTCGTGAAATCCTTCGGCACCAAATATGGCTTCCCGCCATCCCAGGCCGCGCACACCACCTATGTGCAGACCCTGCTTTATGCAGATGCGGTTGAGCGTGCGGGCTCCTTCGCCCCATGTGCTGTGGCAGAAGCTCTGGAAGACTATGAGTTCGACGGTCTGGGCAACGGTAAGACGCTCTATCGCGGCGCCGACCACCAGTGCTTCAAAGACGTGCTGGTTGTGAAGGGTAAAGAGAACCCAAGCTCCGAGTTCGACCTTCTGGAAATCGTTGAAGTCACCCCGGTTGAGCAGGTCATGTATCAGCCTGATCACCCACAGATGGGTGGCGCAGAAGCCTCTCTGGGCAGCTGTAACAACGGCGCCTAAGCGCTTTTCGGGCGGGCCTTTATTGTGCCCGCCCCTCACGCCTAACCGGCCTCTCCGGACAACATAGGGACGGACCGATGGAAGCAATCATCCTTCAAATTCTGAATGGCCTTGATAAGGGCTCAGCTTATGCGCTGATCGCTCTCGGCCTGACCTTGATCTTTGGCACCCTTGGGGTCGTGAACTTTGCGCACGGCGCCCTGTTCATGATCGGCGCCTTCTGCGCTGTTACCCTCAGCCGCATTCTGACACTTTCTTACACCGTGGTTGATGAGACCAAGACCGACTTTTTGGGCAACCCAGCCAAGGTGGATGTGCCCTACGTCTATGACCTCTTTGGCCAGGCAACGGGCGACGCGATCATTGACTGGGCCGTCCCTCTGTCGATCCTCTTTGCCATTCCGGTCATGATGGTGATCGGCTTCGTCATGGAGCGCGGCCTGATCAAACACTTCTACACCCGTCCGCACGCCGACCAGATCCTTGTGACCTTTGGTCTGGCAATCGTGCTGCAGGAAGTGATCAAGTATTTCTATGGCGCAAACCCGATCCCGACCCCGGCCCCTCAGGCCTTTACGGGATCGTTTGATTTTGGCGCAGCGCTTGGCTTTGACCCCAATCTGATCATCTACCCCTACTGGCGCATCATCTACTTTGTCTTTGCCGCCATCATCATCGGTGCCGTGTTTGCCTTCCTGCAGTTCACCACCTTTGGCATGGTTGTGCGCGCCGGCATGGCGGACCGCGAAACCGTTGGCCTTCTCGGCATCAACATCGACCGCCGCTTCACCATCATGTTTGGTCTGGCCGCCGCGGTCGCAGGCCTCGCCGGGGTTATGTACACGCCGATCAACTCGCCGAACTACCACATGGGCATGGACTTCCTGGTCCTGAGCTTCGTGGTTGTGGTTGTGGGCGGCATGGGCAGCCTGCCCGGCGCCGTGCTCGCAGGCTTCCTGCTTGGCATTCTTGAGAGCTTTGCATCCATGCGCGAGGTTCTGGCAGTCCTCCCAGGCCTGAACCAGATCATCATTTACCTCGTTGCCATCATCATTTTGCTGACCCGTCCACGGGGCCTGATGGGCCGCAAGGGCGTCATGGAGGAATAACCAATGCTCGGTCTCGAAAAGAAAGATTTCCAGCTCCTGCTGGTGGTTGCCGGGCTGACATTGCTGGCACCCTTCATCCTCAACCCCTTCCCGGAAAGCTCCGGCATGGCGCAATTCAACGCAGGCTACCCCGACCTGATGCAGCGCTTTGTGATCTTCGGCATCTTTGCCATCGGCTTTAACATCCTCTTTGGCCTGACCGGCTACCTCAGCTTTGGTCACGCCGCCTTCCTGGGTGTGGGCTCTTACGGCGCGATCTGGATGATGAAGCTCATCTCGCTCAATGTGATCCCTGCGATCTTCATGGGCATTGTCGTGGCTGGCATCTTTGCACTGGCTGTGGGGTTCATCACCCTGCGCCGCTCAGGCATCTACTTCTCGATCCTGACGCTCGCCTTCGCGCAGATGTCTTACGCGCTGGCCTATTCGGTGCTGACGCCGATCACTGGCGGTGAAACCGGCCTGCAGATCAAATCCACCGACCGTCCGCTGCTTTCCAATCTGGAAGAAGGCGAAATCGGTCGTGCCAACCTCTTTGGCATGGACATGCGCGCCAGCTTTGAGCTGAACGTGGGCGATTGGCTCTTCACCTTCAACGCAGGCTACTACATCGCGGCGATTGCGATGCTGGCCAGCTTCTACCTCGCCATCCGCATCTTCCGCTCGCCTTTCGGCATGATGCTGCGCGCGATCAAATCCAATCAGACCCGCATGTCCTACACCGGCCTGAACCCACGCCCCCACACACTGGCAGCCTTTGTGATCTCCGGCATGTATGCTGGCCTCGCAGGCGGCCTTTTGGTGGCGATGGACACACAGGTAGGCCCGGAACGTATGTTCTGGACAGCCTCCGGTGAGGTGGTGCTGATGACCATCTTGGGCGGTGTTGGCACGCTGATCGGTCCGGTTCTGGGCGCAGGTGCGATCAAATACATGGAAAACATCCTTTCCAAGATCAACAAGGACGTTTTGCATCAATGGTTCGCCTTCCTGCCTGATGGTCTTGAGGATTTCGTGATCACCCTGATCTACCCCTTCATTGGCAAAGGCTGGCACCTGACCCTCGGCATCCTCTTCATGCTGGTGGTGATCTACCTGCCTGGTGGTCTGGTCGAAGGCGGCCAACGCCTTGCACGCGCCCTGCGTGGCAAGAAAGCCTCTGATGAGGACGGCCCCAAGGCCTCCACTGAACCCGCAGAATAAGGAGACGGAAAGATGGGAATTCTCGAAGTCAAAGACGTAGGAAAGCGGTTTGGTGGCCTTCAGGCACTCTCAGACGTGAACCTCTCGGTCAAAGAAAACAGCGTCCATGCAATCATCGGCCCCAACGGGGCCGGGAAATCCACCCTGCTGAACTGCCTTGTGGGCAAGCTCATCCCGGACACAGGCTCTGTCATGTTTGACGGCCAGTCCGTGTTGGGCCGCACCCCGCATGAGATCAACCAAATGGGCATTTCCCGTGTGTTCCAGACCCCCGAGATCTTTGGGGAGCTCACGGTGATGGAAAACATGATGATCCCCTGCTTTGCCAAACGCGACGGGGCGTTCTCGCTGCAGGCCATTGCCAATATGTTCAGCGAGAAGGATGTGGTTGAACGTGCAGAGAGCATGCTTGAGGACATGAACATGGCCGACAAGCGGCACATGCACGCAGCCTCCATGTCCCGCGGGGACAAACGCCGCCTTGAGATCGGCATGTGTCTGGCTCAAGAGCCCCGCCTCCTGCTGCTGGATGAACCCACTGCCGGTATGGCACGGGCCGACACCAACAACACTATCGACCTTCTGAAACAGATTTCGGACGAACGCGACATCACCATCGCCATCATCGAACACGACATGCATGTGGTGTTCTCGCTGGCACAGCGCATCACCGTTCTGGCCCAAGGCACGCCGCTGGTTGAGGACGATCCGGAAAACATCAAAGGCCATCCGAAGGTGCGCGAAGCGTATCTTGGTGAAACCGCTTAAGGGGGACAGAAAACATGAACGTCAAACCCGATTTCTCAAAGGGCCACAATCTGGCCGAAACCGCCCCCGCCTATCTCTCCGTCTGGAACATGGAGAGCTACTACGGCGAGAGCTACATCGTCCAAAACATCAGCTTCAATGTGCACGAAGGCGAAATCCTCGCCCTTCTGGGCCGCAACGGCGCGGGAAAAACTTCTACCCTGCGCTCCATCGCCCGCATGAACGATCCGCAGGTGACGCACGGCGAAATCTGGCTGGATCACCAGCCGCTGCACCTGATGAAGTCTTACGAGGCCGCCGCCGCAGGCATCGGCCTTGTGCCGGAAGATCGTTCCATCATCCCGGGCCTGACCGTGGAAGAGAACATCCAACTGGCGCAGATCGCCCCGCCCATCGGCTGGTCAATTGAGCGTCTTTATGAGCTCTTCCCTCGTCTGGGGGAGCGCCGCAAGCAGGAGGGCGTCACCCTGTCTGGTGGCGAACAGCAGATGCTTGCCATCGCCCGCGCCCTGTCCCGCGACCTCAAGGTGCTTCTGCTCGATGAGCCTTATGAGGGGCTCGCCCCGGTGATTGTGGACGAGATCGAGAAAACGCTCCGCATCATCAAGGAACAGGGCATCACCACCATCATCGTGGAACAGAACGCCGTGCGCGCTCTGGAGCTCGCCGACCGCGCCGTGATCCTTGATACCGGTTCCGTGGTGTTTGACGGCGCCGCCGCCGAAGTCCTCGCAGATGAAGAGCTGCGCGCCGAATACCTCGCGATCTGATCCAACTTCTTAGGGGGGTGTCCGAAAGCCGTACTTGACCTCACGGCGCATCCCCCTAACCTCGCCTCAAATTTGACTTTTCGGGGGGAACCATGTCTGACAAAACCTATGCTCCGTCTGCGGAAATGGCCGATAACGCCATCATCACCGCAGCAAAATACGACGCGATGTACGCGGCCTCTCTGGCGGATCCAGAAGGGTTCTGGAACGAGCACGGCCAGCGTGTGGAGTGGATCAAGCCCTACACCAAGGTGAAAAACACCTCCTTTGCGCCGGGCAATATCGACATCAAATGGTATGAGGACGGCACGCTCAACGTGGCCGCCAACTGCATCGACCGCCATCTGGAAACCCGCGGCAATCAGGCCGCCATCATCTGGGAGCCGGATGATCCCAACGAGCAGGCGCAGTCGATCACCTATGCTGACCTGCACCGCCGGGTCTGCCGCATGGCCAATGTGCTGGAAACCATGGGCGTGCGCAAAGGCGACCGCGTTGTGATCTATCTGCCGA